>JAIKXH010000047.1 GCA_024684215.1 Lachnospiraceae bacterium | reverse complement strand
GCTGAGATCCGCTCCAAGAGAGGACCTGAACCTTATAAGGGCAAGGGTATCAAGTATGCTGACGAGGTTATCCGCCGCAAGGTTGGTAAGACCGGTAAGAAGTAATCGATAAGGAGAGTATGAAGATGGTTAAAAAAGAATGCAGATCGGAAATTCGTGCTAAGAAGCACATGAGAATTCGTAACCGCTTCAGTGGTACTGCTGAAAGACCTCGTCTTGCAGTATTCAGAAGCAACAATCATATGTATGCTCAGATTATCGATGATGTTGAAGGTAAGACTCTTGTAGCCGCTTCCACCATGGAAAAGGAAGTAAAGGCAGAGCTCGATAAGACAAATAATGTCGACGCAGCAGCATATGTAGGCACCGTTATCGCAAAGCGTGCACTTGAGAAGGGAATCAAAGAGGTTGTCTTCGATAGAGGCGGTTTTATCTACCAGGGTAAAATTGCAGCATTAGCTGAGGCAGCCAGAGAAGCTGGCCTGGAATTCTAGGAAAGGAAGAGGAAATTCATGAAACGTACAATCGTAGATGCAAGCCAGTTAGAATTAGAAGATAAGGTTGTCACAATTAAAAGAGTTACCAAGGTTGTAAAGGGCGGAAGCAATTCTCGTTTTACAGCACTTGTAGTAGTTGGTGACAAGAATGGTCACGTTGGAGTAGGACTTGGAAAAGCTAAGGAAGTTCCCGAAGCTATCCGTAAGGGTAAGGAAGATGCTATCAAGCATGTAATCGAGATCGCACTTGATGAGAACAATTCTATTACTCATGATTATATCGGTCAGTATGGTTCTTCAAACGTTCTCCTTAAGAGAGCTCCCGAAGGTACCGGTATCATCGCAGGTGGTCCCGCTCGTATCGTTTGTGAACTTGCAGGTATCAAGAACATCCGTACTAAGTCTCTTGGCTCAAATAACAAGCAGAACGTTGTTCTTGCAACTCTTACCGGACTTTCAGAGCTTAAGCGCCCTGAAGAAGTAGCTAACAAGCGTGGCAAGTCCGTTGAGGATGTTCAGGCATAAGGAGGAGTAAAGAGATGGCAGATAAAAAGTTAAAGATTACTCTGACCAAGTCCCTGATCGGTCAGGTTCCCAAGAACAGAGCGATTGCAGAGTCTATGGGTCTTCGCAAGATTGGAAAGACAGTTGTTCTTCCCGATAATGATGCAACTAAGGGCCAGATTCGTCTGATCAATCACCTTGTTAAGGTAGAAGAAGTTTAATAGGAGGTGTTCTTACCATGGAATTATCCAACTTAAGACCTGCTGATGGTTCAAAGCAGAGCGATAATTTTAGAAGAGGCCGTGGACACGGCTCAGGCAATGGCAAGACCGCAGGTAAGGGTCACAAGGGCCAGAAGGCTCGTTCAGGTGCACCCAGACCCGGATTTGAAGGTGGCCAGATGCCTTTATACAGACGTCTTCCCAAGAGAGGATTTACCAATCGTAACACTCTTGAGATCGTCGCTATCAATGTAAGTGAGCTTGAGCGCTTTGAGGCCGGAGCTACAGTTGATGTAGCTGCACTCGTAGAGGCCGGCGTTATCAAGAATCCCAGAGATGGAGTTAAGATACTCGGAAATGGAGAGCTTAGCAAGAAACTCGATGTTAAAGTAAATGCATATTCTGCATCTGCTAAAGAAAAAATCGAAGCCGCTGGCGGAAGTGCTGAGGTGATTTAATGCTCACAACTCTGAAGAACGCATTCAAAATTAAAGAAATCCGTAATAGATTATTATTTACTTTGGCTATGTTAGTTGTGATCCGTATAGGATCACAGCTTCCTGTGCCCGGTGTAGATAGGAGTTTCTTTGCCGAATGGTTTGCTCAGCAGACAAACAGCGCCGTTAGCTTCTTTGATGCCGTTACCGGTGGTTCGTTCCTTAATATGTCGGTATTGGCACTTAACATCAACCCTTACATTACTTCATCAATTATCATGCAGCTCCTCACAATAGCTATTCCTAAGCTTGAGGAAATGCAAAGAGACGGTGAAGAGGGAAGAAAAAAGATTGTAACAATCACAAGATATCTTACCGTTGGACTTGCACTTGTACAGGCAAGCTTCATGGCAATCGGATTTGGTCGTCAGGGCCTTATCCCCGATATGAATGCTTTGAACATCATTACCTGTATCGTAGCACTTACAGCCGGTAGTGCTTTCCTTATGTGGGTGGGTGAGCAAATCACTGAACACGGTGTTGGAAATGGTATTTCTGTAGTACTTACTATCAATATCATTTCACGTTTGCCGCAGGATCTTAAAGGACTTTACGATCAGTTCGTCAAAGGAAAGGCTCCTGCAACGGCGATTCTTGCCGCAGTTATCATTATTGCAATCTTTATTGCAATGGTAGTTATGGTAATCATCCTTAACGATGCGGTCAGATCAATCCCCGTACAGTATGCAAAGAAAATGCAGGGAAGAAGAAATGTCGGAGGAGCATCCTCAAGCATTCCTTTAAAGGTTAACACCTCAGGTGTTATTCCCATCATCTTTGCACAATCTATACTTACACTTCCTCTAATCATCACTCAGTTCGTAAATACAGAGAACATGAACAGTGTATGGGCAGAGATTTTGCAGTACTTTAATTCAAATAACTGGTGTAGATTCAAAGAAGTCAGCATGATTAAATACAGTGCCGGATTACTTGTTTACATCGCAATGGTAATATTCTTTGCATACTTCTATACTTCCATTACCTTCAATCCTTTGATGGTATCGGATAATTTGAAGAGACAGGGTGGTTTTATTCCCGGTATTCGTCCCGGAAAACCTACCAGCGATTATTTGAACAAAGTACTTAATTATATCGTATTTATCGGTGCAGTAGGTCTTATCATCATATGTGTACTTCCCTATATCTTTAGCGGAGTATTCGGTGCGGACGTAGCCACCACAGGTACGAGCCTTATCATTATCGTAAGCGTTGTTATTGAGACTGTTAAACAGATCGAATCAATGATGCTTGTTAGAAATTATAAGGGATTTTTAGAGAATTAGTTTATACCAAAGCCACGTTTAAAAAGCGTGGCTTTGTGTGGTAACTAGGATTACAGGAGGTAACAGGGTATGAAAATAATCATGTTGGGTGCACCCGGAGCGGGAAAGGGTACACAGGCTAAGATGCTTGCTGAGAAGTATGGAATTCCTCATGTTTCTACCGGCGACATTTTTAGAGCAAACATTAAAAACGGAACAGAGCTTGGCAAACAAGCTAAAGAATATATGGACAAGGGACTACTTGTTCCCGATGAGCTTACAGTTAAGATTTTGTTGGACAGAGTTGCACAGGATGATTGCAAGAACGGGTATGTTCTTGACGGATTCCCTCGTACAATTCCTCAGGCCGAGGTGCTTGATGAGGCACTTACTAAGCTCGGTGAGAAAATTGATTTTGCAATCAATGTAGACGTTCCCGATGAAAATATCGTAAAGAGAATGTCAGGCAGACGCGCTTGTCTTAAGTGTGGTGCAACTTATCATGTTGAGCATATTCCTCCCAAAAAGGAAGGCATTTGCGATACTTGCGGAAGCGAGCTTGTTCTCCGCGATGACGATAAGCCTGAGACAGTTCTCTCAAGACTTAAGGTATACCATGATCAGACACAGCCGCTTATAGATTTCTATACAGCCAAAGGGGTATTAAAGACTGTAGACGGAACTGTAGATATGAAGGATGTATTTAATTCTATCGTTGGTTTCCTTGGATAAAGTTTTATGATTACTATTAAAAATGATGAAGAAATAGCACTAATGAGAGAGTCATGCAGACTTCTCGGAATAGTGCATAAAGAGCTAAAGGGGTATCTACGTCCCGGGGTTTCCACTCTGGACGTAGATACCTACGGCGAATCTCTTATCAGAAAGTTGGGCGGGATACCTAATTTTAAGAACTATAACGGGTTTCCCGCCGCAATTTGCGTCTCGGTCAATGATGAAATCGTTCACGGAATACCGAAGGCTGACCGCATTATTAAGGACGGAGACATAGTAAGTCTGGATTGCGGACTCATTTATAAAGGCTATCATTCAGATGCAGCCAGGACGCATGCGGTAGGCGAGGTATCCGATTCAGTAAAAGACCTAATAAGAGATACGGAGCAAAGCTTTTGGGACGGAATAAGCAAAGCCAAAGCCGGAAATCATTTATATGATATATCGAATGCAATTTCGGAGAGCCTGTTAGAAGGCGGTTACGGAATAGTAAGAGATTTAACCGGACACGGAATAGGGACTCATTTACATGAGGATCCTGTAATACCAAACTACGCGATGCGAAGAAGAGGACCGAAGTTAAAGCAGGGAATGACCCTTGCGATTGAACCTATGGTTACTTTGGGCAGCGACGAGGTTGAATGGCTGGATGATGACTGGACAGTAGTTACTGCTGACGGTACTTGGGCCGCCCATTATGAGAATACAATACTTATTACAGACGGTGATCCGGAAGTACTTACTTTGGAGCCGGTATAAATAAGAAAAATCAGCCGCGTATTTAAACGCTGCCAGGAGGAAAAAATGTCGAAGAGTGATGTAATTGAAATTGAGGGAGTTGTAGTAGAAAAGCTTCCCAACACTATGTTTAAAGTAGAACTTGAAAACGGACATCAGGTTCTGGCAACTATAAGCGGAAAGCTTCGCCAGAATTTTATCAGAATCCTTCCCGGAGATAAGGTAACAATGGAGCTTTCTCCCTACGACCTTACCAAAGGAAGAATCATCTGGAGAGATAAGTAAGACTGCCCTTTTACAAATCTATATAAAGAGCACTCTGAATGCTTGCATTCAAGATGCTATTTATATAGATTTGTAAATCCTGCGAAGCAGGATTACTTATATAAACAAATTTAGATAATAAAAAATGCTTGCATTATTGCATTCATTATGATATTATGTTAAACGGTCTTTTTTGAAAGGAGGGCTTTGAGATGAAGGTTAGAAGTTCAGTAAAACCGATTTGCGAAAAGTGCAAAGTCATCAAGAGAAAAGGACGCATAATGATCATCTGCGAGAATCCGAAACACAAACAGAGACAGGGATAATCTTACACCTCGGGAGTGATAAAGACTTCCGATATTGTAAGTTACTTCCTGATACTTTGGTTTCTACATATATAGTAGAAATTAGAGACGGATCGGATACGCAGTAGAGCGTCCGATTGGACCAAGTGGTCCCAATCATCTAGTAACCGCATGTAAATCATGCAAATGTAACAAATGGAGGAAAAAGAAAAATGGCTCGTATCGAAGGTGTAGATTTACCCAGAGAGAAAAGAATCGAGATCGGTCTTACCTACATTTATGGTATTGGCAGAGCAACATCAAGCAAGATCCTTGCTGAGTGTGGTGTAAACCCTGATACCAGAGTAAGAGATATCACCGATGAAGAAGTAAAGAAGATTACCGAAGCAATCGACAAGCTTGGAGTAATGGTAGAAGGTGACCTCAGAAGAGAGATCGCTCTTAACATCAAGGCTCTTCAGGAGATTGGATGCTATCGTGGAATCCGTCACAGAAAGGGACTTCCCGTTCGTGGACAGAACACCAAGAACAACGCTCGTACCCGCAAGGGACCTAAGCGTACCGTTGCTAATAAGAAGAAGTAATTATTCTATAGCAATATAAGTAACAATTTATTAAACGGTGCCCGGTAATATTCGCATGGGCACAGAAATCGAAAAACGGATAATCCGTTAGAAAGTAGGTTAGTTTAAATGGCAACTAAAGCAGCAACAGCTAAAAAAGCTACAAAAAGACGTGTAAAAAAGAACGTTGATCACGGCCAGGCACATATCCAGGCTTCATTCAACAACACTATCGTAACCCTTACCGACGCAGAAGGAAATGCTCTCAGCTGGGCATCAGCAGGCGGACTTGGATTCAGAGGATCAAGAAAGTCTACTCCTTATGCAGCACAGGTTGCAGCAGAGACTGCTACTAAGGCAGCTATCGTTCATGGTCTTAAGACTGTTGACGTATTTGTTAAGGGACCCGGCTCAGGACGTGAAGCAGCTATCCGTGCTCTTGCAGCAGCAGGACTTCAGGTACTTTCCATTAAGGACGTTACCCCTGTTCCTCACAACGGATGCAGACCTCCTAAGCGTCGTCGTGTTTAATCAGTAACTATATAATTAACATTTTTGGATGAAGACACCCAATGGGTGCTGTAAACAAACATTGAAAGGAAATTTAAAATGGCAGTTAATCGTACACCCGTCCTTAAGAAGTGCAGAGCGCTCGGAATTGAGCCCGCAGTTCTCGGATATGACAAGAAATCTAACAGACAGCCTCACAATGCCGGAAGAAAGGTAAGTGAGTACGGACTTCAGCTCCGTGAGAAGCAGAAGGCTAAGTTTATCTATGGCGTTCTTGAGAAGCCCTTCCGTAACTACTATGACAAGGCTGATATGATGAAGGGAATGACCGGTGAAAACCTTATGGTCCTTCTTGAGTCAAGACTTGACAATGTTGTTTTCCGTATGGGATTTGCAAGAACCCGTAAGGAAGCAAGACAGGTTGTAGGACACAAGCATGTTCTTGTTAACGGAAAGCAGGTAAACGTTCCTTCATATCTTATTAAGGCAGGAGACGTTATAGAAATCCGTGAGAGTGCAAAGTCTCTCAACCGCTACAAGGAAATCGTTGAGGTTACCGGCGGAAGACTTACTCCCGAATGGATGGACGTTGATATCGACGCACTTAAGGGAACCATCAAGAATCTTCCTACCAGAGAGCAGATTGATGTTCCTGTAAACGAGATGCTTATCGTCGAGTTGTATTCAAAATAATAATACGTTTTAGCAATATTAAAGCAACTTGTTCACGATTTGTTCCCAAAAGGAGGGTATTAGCGTGTTTGATTTTGAAAGACCCAATATTGAGATTGTGGAAATTTCGGAAGATAAGAAGTATGGCAAATTTGTCATTAAGCCTCTTGAGAGAGGATATGGTATCACGCTCGGAAATTCACTTCGCAGAATTATGCTCTCTTCCCTTCCCGGAGCTGCTGTAAGCCAGATAAAAATTGATGGCGTTCAGCATGAGTTCTCAACTATTCCGGATGTAAAGGAAGATGTTACTGAGATTGTTATGAACATCAAGAGCATTGCAATCAGAAACACCAGCGAGAGCCAGGAGCCCGTCACCATCACCATCGATTACGAAGGAGAAGGTGTTGTTACCGCTGCTGATATTCAGCATGATCCTGAGATTGAGATCCTTAATCCCGAGCAGCCCATTGCTACCCTTTGCGGTAAGCATGCAAAGCTTTACATTGAGATGACTGTTACTTCAGGAAGAGGATATGTAAGCTCCGATAAGAATAAGAATGAGAACACTTCAATCGGTGTTATCTCAATTGACTCTATCTACACTCCCGTTGAGCGTGTAAACGTATCTATCGAGAATACCCGTGTAGGTCAGAGCACAGATTTTGACAAACTTACAATTGATGTTTGGACCAACGGAGCACTTGCTCCCGATGAGGCTGTAAGCCTTGCTGCTAAGGTGCTTTCAGAGCACTTAAGCCTCTTCATCAATCTTTCTGAAAGTGCTCAGAATGCTTCATTTATGCAGGAGCTTCCTGAGAACAATTCAGATAAGGTTATTGAGATGAGCATTGAAGAGCTTGAGCTTTCAGTTCGTTCTTTCAACTGCTTAAAGAGAGCTAACATCAATACTGTTCGTGAGCTTTGCGAGAAGACTCCCGATGAGATGATCAAGGTTCGTAACCTTGGTAGAAAGTCACTCGAAGAAGTACTTCAGAAGCTCAGTGACCTCGGCCTTTCACTTAAGAACGCTGAGGAGTAATTATTAACAGCACATATGTGTGTTTCGCGAAAGGGTAATTCCAATGCGTTCCTTTTACGAAATCCTGTATGGCATATAAATGCATTCGGTAAGTAAGTCCAAAGAGCGTGGCCGGATGTAACCATGTAAAGGAGATTTTTAAAATGGCTAAGTACAGAAAGCTTGGCAGAACCTCTTCACAGAGAAAGGCTCTGCTCAGAAACCAGGTAACCGCACTTCTTAACAACGGTAAGATTATCACTACCGATGCTAAGGCTAAGGAAGTAAAGAAGATCGCTGAAGGTCTTATTGCTCTTGCAGTTAAAGAGAAGGATAACTTCGAGACTGTAAAGGTTACCGCTAAAGTTGCCCGCAAGGACAAGGACGGCAAGCGCGTAAAGCAGATCGTTGATAAGAACGATCACTCAAAGGTTCTTGCTGAGTCTCATCGCGATAAGGACGGCAAGATCGTTCGTATCGAGAACGGTGTTACTGTTACCGTATATGACGAAGTAGAAAAGGAAATCAAGAAGGATATGCCTTCAAGACTTCACGCAAGACGTCAGATGCTTAAGGTTCTTTACCCTGTAACTGAAGTTCCTGCAGAGAACAAGGGTAAGAAGAAGGCTACTAAGGAAGTAGATCTTGTTGCAAAGCTTTTCGATGAGATCGCACCTAAGTATGCAAATCGTAACGGCGGTTACACCAGAATCATCAAGATCGGCCAGAGAAAGGGCGACGGTGCTCTTGAGGTTGTTCTTGAGCTTGTATAAGATTAATAATCTAAAGCATTATAAAAGAGTCGGATACAATCCGACTCTTTTTCTTTACTATTTTTCAATTAAATGGTAAATTTAAGTCTATGGGTAATAAATATGATTGGAAAAAGATAATACAGATGGTGGCGGTTATCGGATTGCTTTGCTTTTTTGTCGGGATATTTACCCGTATAATGCAAAAAAGCCAGACAAGCCTTTCTGATTATGCCAAGAAAAACCCTGAGGTCGCATATGCAACGCTCGAGAAATCCGATTCTTCCGAAGTAGCTTTTTCGAAAGATGATGCTAAAAACATAGACAGTCAAAACCTAGACAGTCAAAACAAGGATGCTCAAAACAAAGACACTCAAAATGAAAGTACTAAAGATACAGATGCATCAAAAGATGAGTTACCTCAAAAGGACTATGCCGACAGCTTTTATTATACAGACGAGGAAGAAGGGTACAAGTTCCATATGATGTATTATAACAGTAAGAAAGAGATTTGTGTTGCAGAAATTAAAGCAACACCAGAGGATCCGGATAATGCTCTAAGCCTCGCTTATGACCTGTTTAAGGCTGAGCATGTATTTGAAAACGTATCTGAATTACAGAAATTTTTTGATGGGTTATAAAATGGATATTGTTAAAGCTAAAAATGTTTTATATGAATATATCAGACGCGATGATGAAGGCGAAGTAATAGGAATTACCACCGCAGTTGACCATGTAAATATGGATATTAAGCAAGGTGATTTTATTGCTATTCTCGGACATAACGGATCCGGTAAGTCTACCCTGGCAAAGCATTTTAATGCAATACTTGTACCTGAAGAAGGAACAGTTATTGTAGATGGGGTAGATACGTCTGAGGAAGATAAAGTATGGGATATCAGGCAAAATGCAGGAATGGTTTTTCAAAATCCTGATAACCAGATAATAGGCCAGGTCGTGGAAGAGGATGTCGGATTCGGACCTGAAAATATAGGAGTTCCCACTGAGGAAATATGGGAGAGGGTAGAGAAAAGTCTTAAGTCAGTAGGAATGTACGAATATAGGAAGAATTCTCCCAATAAACTTTCAGGCGGACAAAAACAAAGAATCTCAATTGCCGGAGTGCTTGCTATGAAGCCGAAATGCATTATTTTGGATGAGCCTACGGCAATGCTAGACCCAAAAGGACGCAAAGAAGTTTTAAGTGCGGTTCACGAGCTCAATAAAAAAGAGGGAGTAACTGTAATACTTATTACACATTACATGGAAGAGGTTATTGATGCCGATAAGGTATTTGTTATGGATGCCGGAAAAGTAGTAATGCAGGGAACTCCGAGACAGGTATTTACTTTGGTTGATGACCTGAAGAGTTTAAGGCTTGATGTTCCGCAGGTCACACTTTTGGCGTGGGAGCTTAAAAAACGCGGTATAAATCTGCCTGATGGAATACTTACATCACAGGAGCTGGTGGATGAACTGACAAAATTATACTAGCTTCATTATAAATGCTCAGTTAAAGCAAGAGGATATTATGTCACTAATTGTAGATCACATTTCATATATATATGACCAAAACTCCGGAATCCCCACTGTTGGACTTGAGGATGTTTCTTTATCTGTGCCCGATGGACAGTTTATCGGTGTGATAGGTCATACAGGTTCCGGTAAATCCACGCTTATGCAGCATCTTAACGGACTTATCAAGGCTACATCAGGCACTATTTACTATAATGGTGAGGACATCTATGAAAAGGGCTACGATTTAAAAAAGCTTCGCAGTAAGGTGGGGCTTGTGTTCCAGTATCCTGAGCATCAGCTTTTTGCAGAGACAGTATTTGCGGATGTTTGCTATGGACCGGGCAATTTGGGATTGTCAAAAAAGGAGTGCGAGTTAAGAGCATATGACGCTTTAAGGAGAGTGGGCTTTCCGGAGGAGCTTATTTTTACTTCACCTTTTGATCTCTCGGGAGGTCAAAAAAGACGTGCTGCAATTGCAGGCGTTTTAGCGATGAAGCCGGAAGTCCTTATCCTCGACGAACCAACCGCCGGACTGGATCCTAAGGGAAGAGACGAAGTGCTCGGACAAATAAAAAAACTGCAGCAGGAAGAAAACCTTACCGTCCTTTTGGTGTCACATTCAATGGAGGATGTGGCCAAATATGTTGACAGGATTATAGTTATGAACCATGGCAAGGTCTTTTTGGATAATACTCCTGAAGTTGTTTTTTCACATTATAAAGAATTGGAAGAAATCGGACTTTCAGCGCCGCAGGTTACTTATATAATGCATGAGCTTGCCGAAAAAGGGTTGAATGTAAGAACTGATGTATCAACCATCGAAGAGGCTGCTGATGAAATAGCTGCAAAAATAAAAGATAGAATGATACAGAATTAGTTAGTAAAAATAGCGCTAACATGGGACATTACAGGAAAATCACCGAATACATTACCTTATGTATTAGAGGATATCACTGAATTCATTACCTGATTTATTAGAGGATATCACAATCGTCAATGTAAAGCGCATAGGTATAATAAATGTTACGAGACATTACACTAGGACAATATTATCAGACAGAAAGCGTGATACACAAACTTGACCCAAGAGTTAAGCTGCTTGGAACCATTTTGTTCTTTATTTCGCTTTTTTGTTTTAAAAACCCGGTAGGATATGCAATCGCCATAATCTTTCTAGCCGTGGTCATTTTTTTGTCAAAAGTGCCATTCCTCTATATGATAAGGGGAATGAAGGCTATTGTGGTACTTATGATTATAACCGTACTTTTGAATCTGTTCGCCACAAAGGGTGATGTGGTATTTTCTTTTTGGAAAATAAGTATTACAAAGCAGGGAATCATAATGGCAATTACTATTGCACTTAGGATAAGTCTTTTGATTATAGGCTCATCTATTATGACGCTCACTACCACCCCTAACCATCTTACCGACGGTATGGAAAAGGGGCTTAGGTTTTTAAAGGTTATAAAAGTCCCTGTGCATGAAATTGCCATGATGATGTCAATCGCCTTAAGATTTATTCCGATCCTTTTAGAGGAAACTGATAAAATAATGAAGGCGCAGCTTGCGAGGGGCGCGGATTTAGAGAGCGGAAATATATTTAAAAGAGTAAAGGCTATGGTTCCAATATTGGTACCACTTTTTATATCTGCCTTCAGAAGGGCAAATGACCTTGCTATGGCAATGGAGGCCAGATGTTACCATGGAGGCGACGGAAGGACCAAAATGAAGCCTTTAAAGTATCAAAAGAGAGATGCAATCGCTTATATCATCCTGTTTGTATATTTGGCTGTAAGCATAACACTCGGTAGATTATGGCTTTTCAATATTATGTAAACCAACCGGGTACAAAATCGCGTTAATTAAACAAATCCGGCGACTCGGATAAATAAACCTAAACTATGGCAAGAAGAATCAGATTAACTGTAGCCTATGACGGAACGGATTATCATGGCTGGCAGATTCAAAACAATCAAATAACCATCGAAGGAAAGCTGAATGAAAGCATATCGGATCTCCTTTCTGTTCCTACGCAGGTAATCGGTGCCAGCAGGACCGATGCCGGCGTTCATGCCATGGGAAATATTGCTGTATTTGATTGTGAAAGCCCTATACCCGCCGAAAAGTTTGCTGGGGCAATAAACGCAAGATTGCCGGAAAATATAAGGGTGATGAAATCCGATGAGGTGGACCCTGATTGGCATCCCAGAAAACAGGACTGCAAAAAAACCTATGAGTATAGAATCAGTATAGGTAAAGTGCAGCTCCCTACAAGGAGGCTGTATTCGCATTTTACATATCATGCACTTAATGTATCCGCTATGAAAAGGGCATGTGAAGGTTTTATCGGTGAGCATGATTTTTCGGCATTTTGTGCTGCCGGTTCCCAGGCAGAAAGTATGGTGAGAACCGTATACAGTGTGGAGGTGCTTGAGGAGAATGTTGTTTCATATGTAAACAGAGACTTTAAAAATGAAGACGACAAAATAGAGGGAACATCTAATAAAAACAGCCCAAAATCAGACACAAAATCAGACACAAAATCAGACACTTACATAACCGACGGTGAGATAGTGATCAGGGTTACCGGGAATGGTTTTTTATATAATATGGTGAGAATCATTGCCGGAACACTTATGGATGTCGGATGCGAAAAAAAACATCCGGAGGATATTCCGGATGTTATAAATTCAAAGGACAGAAGATGCGCAGGCCCTACGCTCCCGGCAAAAGGACTTACCCTTCTGCATTATGAATATGATTGTGAGACTTGATATAGGATGTAAAATCAGCCTTGGGAAGGGGCTTCGAGAAAAAGAAGCCCTGTATGTAATCACATTGTAAATCAGCAAATCTTTGCAGTATCTCTGCAGTTTCAACACCCTCAACAACAATTTTCATACCGAGTGATTTCAACATATTAATTGTATTGTCAAGCACAATGTCTCTTCTAAGGCTCCTTTGTACATTTACAAAAGATTTATCGAGTTTGATAATATTAAAGTTCATGTTGGATACACGGTCCATGTTTGAGTAACCGGTACCAAAGTCATCAAGAGAAAACAAAATTCCCTTTGATTCGAGCATTCTCATGTTTTCAAGGATGGTTTCCTGAGAACTTACAGCTGCGGTTTCGGTTATTTCCAGATTGATCCTGCTTGGATCCACATCATATTTTCTCATGATATCGAGAACTTCTTTGTAAAGATCGTTCCTCATGCACTGAGTGGGTGAGAGGTTAACCTCAATATAATCTATTCCCAGTTTTTCAAATTCGGGACTGCTTATAAAAGAACAAACTTCTTCAAGCACAAAGGCACCTATCCGATGGATGGCCCCGCTTTTTTCCGCAGCGGGAATGAAAAACTCCGGAGATATATATCCGAAATGCTCATCGTAAAGCCTGATAAGTGCTTCGGCTGAATTAAATTTGTCGCCTCTTATGGAATAGATAGGCTGATAATATACTTCAAAACCGTGGTTGTTTATAGCATTCTCGATTATAGAATCAACCTGCATAATAAGGCTGTAGTGATTTTTTGCATACAGATCCGAAGCAAATACCACTTCGCCTGTAAAATAGCTTGAATCCAGGTCGCTCTGGAAGGTTAACATAGACTCAATATCAGGGATATCCTCAGGAAGCCTGACGACACATGTGATGGCATCGATGCCGATTTCCATTCCGCTGAATTCCAAAGGAACTGTAAAGATATCATTTAAAAAATGAGCGATATAAGAAGTCTTGTCAAATCTGCGATAGTCCATTTCAAGGACAAATTTTCCTTCACCCATATAATAACACTCGGAAAAATATCCGTTTATACGGTTTGTTGAAAGAATACGTCCCGAGATGATCTTAAGGATTTTTACAAGTCCTTCGTACCCCAAAATATTTTCTATAAGAGAATAATTGCTGATATTAATAAGGATGACCTGAAGGGGCTTCCCATTGGTCATACACCTGTTAAGCACCTCCACACAGGCTTTTTTATTGCTCAGGCCTGTATCTGTATCAAGAATGTCCTCGGGTCTGTTTATGAGTGTTGAGCACAAAAGAAGCGACATTGCGTTAGCGAACATTTCGAGGAGCAGATTTGAATTTATAAGCTGGACTACAACCGCAATGAGCATAAGCGGAATAAGACTGCCTATAGCATAGGTAGTACGTCTTCCGAGGGATTTGCTGTATTTAAAAGTGGATATCAAAATAAGTACTATATAGAATGCCGCGGAAATATAAAGTATAAAGAAAATCGGACCGCGGGTATATTGGTAATAGTCGTTAAAATAGAAGAGCCAATTGGTAAAAGGATTGATAAATGAAAATACACAAACCGTGGCAAAGGGAATTAAGAAAACAAGCTTTGTGCGATTGGTAAGCTTATAATCCGTATCGGTCAAAATCATAAGGTACAGCAAGTAAAGAGGTGTAGAAAGATTATGAATCATAAGGTAGAAAGAATTGGCAACATACCGGAAAAAGAGAGGTATGTCCGGGTTGCCGTCCATGGCAACAGAAACTATATCCGCAATTATTGAAATTGCGGTCACCACAAGAAGATTCATGAAACACCCGTTTAAACGTCCTTTGTTAAGGCCGCGTAAAAAGCCGGTGAATATCAAAATCCCCACCACTATTAAAGCACAATAATCAAAATATAATAGTTTCATGGGCAAATTATAGCACAAGTAATTGTAAAAAACCACAAATATTAAAGCCTTTAGTCCTTAAAAATGGTTGAAATATACAATGATTTTTTTTATAATCAAAAAGTAGGTACAATATAAGGGGAATCATATGACATTACAGGATTTGATTGAAGATAAAAAGGGCGTATTTGTACTGTATTGGTATGACAGGGAAGATAATCTTGTCTCAAGGATGTGTTACCCCGAAGTCATAAACCAAAGGACCGTTTACCTGCTTAGGGAAAACATAGATACCATGGCGGACAGAAACCTGTTTTGCCTTGTATTTGAGGACCTTACTTCTGACAAAATATACGTATATAATAAAGGGGCTCTTATCAATGGAGATATCGTTGTTATTGAAAGCGATGACTTTTCCGTATCGGAGAGTGATAAGAGAATGTTCTACAGATATGCCATCTCCAGTGATCTTATGCTTATGAACAGGCACCATCACGAGAAGGTTACCCTCAATAATATTTCATATACAGGTGTAAACATTTTTACCAATACTGAGCTCAAAATGGGCGAAGAAATCATGCTTTACGATCCCGGTGAAATAATTCCGGTTTACATACCCGGAAAAGTGGTTTACATCGACGGAAAGGGCAATTACGGTGTGATGGTCTGCGGTAACTATGATCATATAAACAGAATTGTCGTTCCTAAAATCATTTAGCATATCGCTTTAGCAATTTGCATAAAATATTTATAAGTTTATATTGACTAATGCACAAAAGATGATATAATCTAATCTAAGTTAGATATAACTAACATAAGTAAGACTAGATTAATCATCTTTTTTATATTATTAAAACAGATAAAAACAAGCTTACAGGTTGAAACAACAGTATTTAATTTATGAGAAAGAGGTGAATGACATGTATCTTAAGACAGTACAAGGATTATTGATACCGTTTTTGGGAACAACGCTCGGAGCAGCGTGTGTTCTTTTCATGAAGAATAAATTAAATGCAAAGCTTCAGAGAGCTCTTACCGGATTTGCGGCCGGCGTAATGGTGGCTGCATCTATCTGGAGCCTTATCATTCCTGCTATGGACCAGTCGGCGCATCTTGGAAAACTGGCTTTTTTGCCTGCGTTTATAGGCTTTTGGATAGGAATACTTTTCCTGTTGCTTTTGGACAGAATTATTCCTCATATGCACTTAGACCACAGCCAGGAGGGGCCTAAAAGCAGGCTTGCCAAAACAACAATGCTGGTTTTGGCGGTTACGCTCCACAATCTTCCGGAGGGAATGGCGGTAGGCGTAGTATACGCCGGGTTCATGACAGGAAACGCAGGAATTACCGCAACCGGAGCATTAGCATTATCACTTGGAATTGCAATACAGAATTTCCCTGAGGGAGCTATTATCTCAATGCCTTTAAAGGCTGAGGGAATGAAGAAAGGAAAGGCATTTTTATATGGCACGCTTTCAGGAGCAGTAGAGCCGATAGGAGCGCTTCTTACCATACTTGCAGCACAGTATGTGGTACCGTTATTGCCTTTTCTTTTAAGCTTTGCTGCCGGCGGAATGATGTATGTAGTTGTGGAAGAACTTGTACCTGAAATGGCAGAGGGGGAGCACTCAAATATCGGAACTATAATGTTCGCGCTTGGTTTTACCGTTATGATGGCGCTTGATGTGGCACTGGGATAAAACTACTTAGATAACACATAAATTAAATTCCAAAGAATCAAAAACCAAATAAAACATAACCGAAAAACCCAATCGTAAGCATTTAGTTATAAATTATTATTTATTCAATATGTGAACGAATAAGAAGGAGTAATGATGTCGGACGAAAAGTTTTTGGAAGTAAGTAATGTTTTTAAGTCTTACGGTGAGGGAGAGAGCAGGCAGGAAGTATTAAGAGGTATGGATTTTTCGGTAGCCAAAGGAGAGTTTTGCGTACTTCTAGGCCCCTCGGGATCGGGAAAGTCCACCCTTCTTAATATCATAGGAGGCATTGATTCTGCGGATGACGGCTTTATTTCCATAGGCGGTGACAAACTCCGCGATATGGACGAAAAAGCTCTTACACAGTATAGAAGAAAGCATTTAGGATATGTTTTTCAGCTCTACAACCTGATTCCAAATCTGACTGTAAAGGAAAACATTGAGGTAGGAGCATACCTTTCGGATAAGGCACTTGATATTGACGAGCTTCTAAAAACTCTCGGACTTTATGAGCACAGGCATAAACTGCCAAACCAGCTTTCAGGCGGACAGCAGCAAAGGACCAGTATCGGAAGAGCTATTGTAAAAAATCCGGATATATTACTTTGCGATGAGCCGACCGGTGCACTTGATTATAATACATCAAAGGAAATCCTAAAGCTTATAGAGGACGTAAACAAAAAATACGGAAATACAATCATAATGGTAACTCATAACGAAGCGATTTCAAACATGGCAGATCACACAATTAAGCTTCGAGACGGCAAGGTGCGCAAAAATATTGTCAATGAAAACAAGGTGAGCGCAAGCGAGCTGGATTGGTAGCTTAGCATATCAAAAGATATGGTAAAAAGTGTGAAAGGAAAGCTATGAGAAACCCATTAAATAACAGAATACCTAAGAATATAAAAAAGGACTGGAAGAAATATCTGGTACTTTGTCTTTTGCTGATTTTAACAATCTCTTTAGTTTGTGCAATGTATGTTGCGAACAACTCGATGGAGAGAACATTTGCAGAAGCATTTGAGGATTACAATATAGAGGATGGTCATTTCGAACTTGAAGACGAAGCCACCGAATTTTTACTCGAACAGATTGAAAATGAAGGGATAACTGTTTACCCTCAGTTTTATAAAGATTTCACGGAGGATAAAGACTCAGACGGCACAAAGGAAGCCGATATAAGGATTTTTGAGATAAGAGAAGAGGTAAACCTCGTAGCCTTAATCGAGGGAGAGATGCCGAAGGCAACGGATGAGATTGCAATCGATAACAGGCATGCGGGTAATGTAAACATGAATGTCGGAGATGTTATAACCGTCGGTGATAAAAAGATGAAGGTAACCGGACTTGTTTCGCTGTCTGACTACAGTACTCTTTTTATCAAAAATACCGATACAATGTTTGATGCCATAACGTTTGATATAGGAGTTGTAACGAAAGAATGCTTTGAGGGCTTAGAAGGAACTACGGTATGGCAGTACGCTTATCAGTACAACGATCGTCCTACTACTGATGAGGAGAAAAAGATACTTGCGGACGACCTTATTCCCAAGGTGGCGGTTCTTGCAGCAACAGGCGGATATCTTGACGATGAAGATGAGGCCAAAGAATTATCCGACAATGTAGAAATATGGTCCGATTATCTCGAGGATGTTCAGGATAAGGCGGATGATTTGGAAAAGCGCAGTGAAGATCTTAAGGCCAGAGCTGATGAGTTTGAAAGAGAAGGAAAAGCTCTCGAGGCTGAAAGCGTAGAGTTAAAAGAAATGGCGTTGCTTAAGAGAGGGGCTTCAGAACTTGAAACTTTCGGAAATGAACTGAAAAATAAAGAGGAAGAGCTGCAGAAAAGAGCAGATGAACTAAAGGCAAGAGGAGAAGCGTTACAGGAAGAGAGGGATGCTTTACAGGCAGAAGGAGATGCGCTTAAAGCGCTTCAGCCTACCATAGATGAATATGTAGACAACCTTGAGGCTCTTGAAAAGTATGAGGATCATATAAACAAACTCACGGATTTTGTGCCGGAATATTTGTGCCAGGCAATTCACTTTGCACCGGATGATATGGGCAGTGACAAAGCCATGTGTGAGGTACTTTTGATAGTGCTTGTGGTTGTGCTTGCATTTATTTTTGCAATAACCGCCAGCAATACAATTACCGCGGAGTCAAAGGTTATAGGTACCTTGAGGGCTTCGGGATATACAAGACGTGAGCTTTTAATGCACTATGTTTCCGTGCCGGTTATACTTACTCTTGCTTCAGCGATAATCGGAAATGTGATTGGATACACGCTTTTAAGAGGAGCTGTTGTGTTTGTGTACGGAAGAAGTTATTCGCTTCCTCCAATTAAAACATACTGGGACGGTGAGGCTTTTATAAGAACTACGATTTTCCCGGTAGTTACCGTGATAGTTATAAATACCGTAATCGTATACTTTAGATTAAAACATAGTCCGCTTAAATTCCTGCGCGGAGATTTATCTGTAAGGAAAAACAAAAAGGCTGTTAAGCTGCCGAAGTTCTCGTTCTTTGCACGTTTTAGAATCAGGATATTTAATCAGAATGTACCGGGATATCTTGTCCTTTTTGCGGGAATATTTTTTGTTATGGTGTTACTTATATTCTCAGTGGGAATGCCGGTTACTCTCAAGGGATATATAGAAAAAGCGGATGAGTTTGCTGTTTCGGAATATCAATATATTCTTAAAAGTACCGAGGACGAAGACGGAAACAAGATAGATACCAAAACCGAAGGCGCGGAAAAGTTTTCGATGGAAAATCTCTCTACGGTCGACGGTGTGAGAGTCGGCGAGCAGGTTACCATATACGGATACAGTAAAGACAGCAAGTATTACGCTCTTCCCTATGATATAGAAAAAGGGAATGTATACATTTCCAAAGATTATGCTGAAAAATTTAAGTTAAGCGAAGGAGATACTGTTTCCTTAAAGGCAAAGTATGCAAAAGATGCATACCGGTTTAATGTTGTCGGTATCTTTGATATGACAGGTTCTATTGCCTTGTTTATGCCAAACGATAAGTTCAATGAGATTTTTGATCTGGAGGAGGGAAGCTTTACGGGCTTTGTATCCGACAAAGAGATCACCGATATTGATGATGAGTATATAGGAGCCGTGATAACCTCGGACGATCTTATGAAGATGGCAAATCAGCTCAGCTATTCGATGGGCGGAATTATGGATATTTTCTCCTACTTTTGCGGAGCAATGGCCATCCTTATAATATATTTGCTCACCAAAATCATAATAGAGAACAATGCGACATCAATTTCGATGGTAAAGGTACTTGGTTATAAAAACAGAGAGATAGGAAGACTCTATGTCATGCTCACCGGTATAGTGGTTATCTTATCTACGCTTGTTACAGCTGCAATCAGTTATCTGTTTGTAAGATGGCTATGGGCATTTGTAATGTACGGTATGGCAGGCTGGTTTAAATTTAGTATGACGCCGTTGTCCATAGTTAAGTGTATAGTAATCGTTTTGATTGCATATACTGTAGTCTCACTGGTAGATATGAGACGAATCAGAAGAGTACCTCTTACCGAAGCACTAAAGAACGTCGAGTAATCGTATATATAATTAATTGTTTTCAAAAAATATACTCTATGTTAGAATGAAGCCGAAAAGAAACCCAAAGATATCTATGAAATATCAAAAAGCATAAAAACTAAAAAGCATAAAAATCAAACAGCATAGAAAAAGGAAATACAAAATTATGAAAAAGAAAATCATTGCTTACATGATAGCGGGTGGACTGGCGGCTTTGACACTTGCCGGATGCAGCGCTGCAAAGGATCATTCCGGACCGGTAAATGCCCGTATTGAGAGTGAAACCGCCGATATATCCGATGTTATAGATGCCATGGATGAGACGGAAGTCACTTTGGAGACACAGCCCGAACCTGATATAGAGGTCGCAGAGACCTTGCCGGAGACGGATACTACAGAAAATGTGCCGGATGCAGAGACAACAGAAAATACTCAGAGTACAGAAGCTGCGGAGACTGAAAACACATCCGAAAGCACACAGACTCCCGCCATCCCGAATCGTCCAAATGCGACTGAAGGAACCGGAGATATTAAAGAACTTGAAGTTGGTGATGTTGCTCCCGATTTTACAGTGAGTCTTACTAACGGTGAAACATTTACACTTTCAGATCACGATGATAAAGTAGTGCTCATTAATTTCTGGGCAACATGGTGCCCTCCCTGTGTAGGAGAACTTCCGGATCTCGGACGTTTATCCGAGGATATAACCGATGGTTTTGAACTTGTATGCGTTAACTGCCTTGAGGATAACGCGGTTGTCGATGATTTTGTGTCATACTACGGATACGATTTCAATATAGCTTATGACTACAGCGGAGCGGTAAGTTCGTATTACCCCACACAGTATGTCCCCTACACCGTTATAGTTAAAAACGGATATGTATACGAAATATTTGTCGGAGCTCCCAGAGATCCTTACAGCGCATATAAGAGTGCGGTAGAAGAGGCTATGGCAAATCAGTAAAGCCTTACGATTGGCGGGCAGGGGTTATTAAGAACGTAAAACAACAATAAAACAACAATAAAACAACAATAAAACAGCAGGTCAAGCGGCCTGCTGTTTTTATCTTTAAAACATTTATATAGCGAATACCTTTAGTTTATTTAAGAATCTTTTAAACCTTGAAGAAATCAACATTCTTCTTGAGGCTGTCGGAAATATTTCCAAGCTCATCGGCCTCGGAAACAATGCCACCCATATTTGAGGTGAGCTGTGTGATGGAAGCGCTGGTTTCCTGTGTAGAAGCGGCGTATTCCTCCGAGAGACTTGAAAGGGAGTCTACAGAGCTCATAATCTTATCCTTACCCTCGGTCATGGATTCAACAAGAGAAGCGATCTCCTTGTTGCCGTCCTCGGTTTCACTAAGAAGTGCAAGCATTTCATCAAATGAAGCACTCATCTGTGAAAGAGCAGCTGCTTCGCTTGTGGTTGCATCCTTTATGCTGGCGGTGAGATTCTTGTTCTCATTAGAGTACTGGGTGATGGTGCTGAGCATATTGGTGATCTCGCCTGCCATCTGGTTGGATTCTTCTGCAAGTCCCTTAATATTATCTGCAACAACTGCAAAGCCCTTACCTGCTTCACCTGCTCTGGCAGCCTCAATCGAAGCGTTCAAAGCAAGAAGGTTGGTCTGACTGGCAATGGAAATGATTCCCTCTGCGGCCTTGGAAATCTCTTCAACAACTTCCGCAGTCTTTCCTACGGAATCTGCGACCTGACCGGCCTTTGCGTCAGTAAGCTCGTCGGCTTTTCTGATGTCACCGAGCTGTTTCTGAAGAGCGATTGAATTCTCATAGAGGGCTTTGACTTTTTCAAGGTTGGATGATGCGGCGGTCTGAACCTTGTCGATGCTCTCTCCGATATCAACGGTAATCTGAGCGGTGGTCTGTACATCTTCCGCCATAGTCATAGCGCCTTCGGCAAGCTCGCTTACGGCAACTGAGATATTGTTGGTGTTATCCTCCGAGTCGGTTATGCTTGCCTTGGTGTTTTGAGCTTTCTCATTAACATCATCAGCGGATTCAATGACAAGCTTAAGTGAGTTCTGAAGTCTTGAACGCATATCTTCCATTGAGTACTCAAGCGCATAGAATTCATTAAACATACTCTCTGCATTTATAGCAGTGGCAAAGTCTCCGCCGGACATTTCGCTTACGGCCTTTACAATGTAGTTTAAGCTCTTACGCATCATGGAGACTATAACGATAGCAGCGGCAAGTACGGCAAGGGTAAGTACTCCAAATATGGAAACGCTTACGATGATTCTTGTGATATTACCTTTTTCCTGGATTTCTTTTTCTGCGATAGCCCAATCTTCGGTGATATCGGTCATTCCTGAAATTGAGCCTCTTGCTGCTTCAAAATTCTGGATAAACATAGCGTAATCACCGGTGTTGTTTTCAACATCGAAAACAGTTTTCCAAGCGTCAAAACCTGCCTTAAACTCTTCGTAGTATTCCTTGTAGTTTTTGCCCTCTACTTTTGTTCCGGTTATAAGGAGAGCATCCTCGGAAGCCAAAGAATAAGCGGCATCAATTCGTTCAAGAGACTGATCTACATTTTCTTTATATTCGTTAACGTAGGTATCCTGAAGCTCTTTGAGCTGTTCTGAGGGAACATCTGCGGGAGCGGCAAGAAGGTCGTGATACTCAATGGCCGCAACCATTGCCTGATAGAAATCTCTGTCTGCATTAATTAAGTCTGAACTGATGGTGTATAAGTGATCAAAGTAGAGTTCTTCATCCGAATCGGAAGTTGACATGATTTGGCCTGTAAAGAAACCGATGCTGGCCACGAGCATTGCGATTAATAGTCCGCCTGCTATAAAGAGTGAGGCGGTGATGGTTAGTGCTTTTTTCTTCATAATATTATTCCTTTCTACTTGTAAAGGTACTAGGCAATTATGGAAAAGCAATTGCTATTAAATTGAGTTAAGATATTCTACCATATTTTGCTCTTATATGATAGTATAAATACTGAATATTTAGTAAATTTTATTAATAATGGAAGTATGTTTTGGGGACATTTTTATGAAGAAAAAGAAGGTAAAAATATTGATATTTTCCTTGATCTTTGCCCTGGCAATCGTATTTGTGGTTTACGGACTGAAAAATGACGGTTTCAGAGATGTAAAAAACAAGGCGGTAAGGATATGCACGGAGTGCATAGGACTGGGATGATCGGGGAAAGCTATGAAGAAAATCTTTAAAAACAGATTACATACATATATAAGGAGATACACCCAGCTTTTGGCTGCGGTTTTATACAATTGTAATATCAAGGGTTTTTTTAAGGGGGAGATATTTACAGGAAATATAAAAGGAGCTTGCGTGCCGGGGCTTAACTGCTATTCCTGCCCCGGAGCCGTCATGGCCTGCCCTCTCGGAAGTCTTCAGTCGGGACTTGTCGGAGCAGGCTATAAGATACCTTTTTATGTTATCGGAACGCTTCTTCTTTTCGGGCTTTTGCTCGGAAGAGTTATATGCGGTTTTTTATGTCCATTTGGCTTTTTGCAGGAGCTTTTGGCAAAAATACCCGTACCAAAACTGAAAAAAAGCAGATTTACAAGAATTTTGAGCTATTTAAAATATTTAATTCTTGGTATAATGGTCATTGCAATTCCGCTCATAAAACACTATCCGGCTTTTTGCAAATGGATTTGCCCGGCGGGTACGCTCAGCGGCGGGATTCCTCTTACTATAGCCAATGAAAACGTCAGAGCTATGCTTGGATTTTTGTTTTCGTGGAAAGTATTTGTATTATGTCTCATAATAATAGCCTGTACTTTTATTCACAGAGCTTTTTGCAGATTTTTATGTCCGCTCGGTGCGATTTATTCGTTCTTTAATCCTATTGCCTTTTTCGGAATAAAGGTTAAAATGGATAAATGTATCGGCTGCGATGCCTGCGTCAGAAACTGCATGATGGACATCAAAAAAGTCGGAGACAGAGAGTGCGTACACTGCGGTGACTGTATCAAACATTGCCCTACAGGCGCCATAAGATATGGCTTTTTTGAGATAAAGGACAAAGAACATGGAACTGGGAAGAGAAATATCTAATTTAGAGCAGGAACTGGCTCAGGAGAGAACCGAACTTTCTTATGACAGAACCGGGCTTTCCATACTGAGGACAAATCTTGCGTTTCAAAATACCAAAATGAGTGTAGAGCAGACTCACCTTTCTTTTATAAGGACGGTGGTATCCCTTATAGGTAGTGCTGCGGCTATTTACAAGGCGCTACCCGCACTCGGCGTATCCGATACATTCAGTACGATTTTGTCGCTCTTTCTTATATTGGCGGCCATCTACTTTTTCGTGAGGGACAGGCTTACATATCCCAAGCATAAAAAAGAGATAGATGCAATGGAAAAAAGAAAGAACGAAATTATAAAGAATTCAAAGGCTTCGAATCTCGGATTCTTTGACGAATTATAGAAGGCGGAAGCTTTCAAGGAGGAAAAATGATCGCTTTATTTATCTTATTGCTTATTGTGGGTTTTGTGGCCCTTATAAAGGGTGCGGACCTGTTTGTGGACGGAAGCGCCGCGCTGGCCAAAAACCTTAAAGTGCCATCGCTTATAATAGGACTTACAATAGTTGCCATGGGTACAAGCGCACCGGAGCTTGCGGTATCCACATCGGCGGCAATTGCAGGGGCAAACGAAATAGCACTCAGCAATGTAATCGGCTCCAATATGTTTAATTTACTGGTAGTTTTGGGTGCCTGTGCTTTGTTTCATCCCGTGCCGGTTGATAAGATCGTGCTTAAAAGGGATTTCCCCATTTCAATCATAGTTACCGTATTTATTTTTGCGGTAGTCGGAGTAAAAGCGCTCTTTGGCGGAAAGGTTATCGGAGCCGCTATGAGTGAAGTTGCAGGCAAGGTATACAGATGGACGGGAATTGTCCTTCTTTTATGCTTTATAGCATACATCGTTTATCTTATCATGGATGCAAAGCGTCACCCCGAGCCTGAGACCGAAGGGGAGAGAAAACCTTACTGGAAATGCTTTTTATTTATAATCCTTGGAATTGCACTTATCGTAGGCGGCGGACAGGCAGTAGTAAGAAGCGCTGAATATATCGCAAAGGCTGCGGGCATGACTGAAACACTCATAGGACTTACTATCGTAGCTGTCGGAACATCGCTCCCCGAGCTTGTGACATCCGTTGTTGCTGCGAGAAAAGGTGAGACCGGTCTTGCCATTGGAAATGTGGTAGGATCAAATATATTTAATCTTATGCTTATCCTTGGCATTTCAAGTGCGATACATCCCGTTGAGGCTAATGTGGCATCTGTATTTGACCTTGGAATCCTCATAATCGTCAGCCTTATAGTTCTTCTCTTTTCAGTCAGCAAGAAAAAGATTTTGAGATGGGAAGGAATCATAATGATCCTTGTATATGTTGCCGATGTGATTTTTGCGATATTCAGAAAATGATTCTTTCAAAAAATCAGTGGTATTTGCGCTTTAGCCGAACGGTGATCAAAAATTGCGTAAATATCACTATTTTTTGCTTTGAACATGTTTACAAATTTACAATCCACTTGATTCGCATTAGAATAATATAGGGAATTGTTTCGGATTGCAGACGTATGCCTTGTTAAGGCAGGGGGTTATGATGGGGCTTGAAAGCGAATCCAAAAACAAAAAACAGAAAATAGCGGTTTTTGCCAACGGCTGGAGCGTTGAGTATCTCAGTATGATAATTGAGGGCCTTAGAAAAGAGGCCTTGAAGGATTGTGCTGATATTTTTGTGTATACAACATTTGTGCTGCCGGTAGAATCCGAGGTCACACGTGAAAACCAGCTCAAAATTTACGATATTCCGGACATAAACAATTTTGACGGAGCTATAATTCTTGCAAACACCTTTACCACTCAGACGGAGCTGGACAAGGTATGCAAACTGGTCAAGGATTTCAAAATTCCTACAGTTACCTCAGAGGTTAAAATCCCCGGACTTCCCATGGTCGGATCTGATAACTATAACGGTATCTATGAGCTTACAAACCATCTTATAGAAAAGCATGGTGTTAAAAAAATCGTATACGTCAGGGGCGTAGACGGAAATGTTGAATGTGCCGAGAGAAAAAGAGCGCTTGAGGATGCACTTGAGGAGCACGGACTTGACCTTGTTGATACGATAAGAGGCGACTTTGGATTCTATGTCGCATCACAGGTTGTGGACGAATGGATCAAATCCGGAAAGCCCATTCCCGATGCCTTTGTGTGCGCCAACGACCTTATGGCTCTCGGAGTAATCAGCAGGCTTCAGTCATACGGCAAGAGAGTACCGGAGGATGTATTGGTTACGGGTTTTGACCATGTTCATGAGAGCCAGACATCCTATCCTCTTGTGGCTACCGTTTCGAGGCAGTGGGAGCATATGGGTGAATATCTGTATGCAGAGCTCAAAAATCAGATGGAATGCCGCGATGAAAATATTGTAAAGGTATATCCCTCCAAATTCATTCCCTCCGAGAGCTGTGGATGTAAGCCAGATGAGGAAGCCTACAATGTGCGACTTGAAAGAGTTAGAAATATATATCGAAATTCTACGGAAACGGATATGATAGATTTCTTTTTCCAGAGGATTCATATTGAAATGGCCGGTGTGGAGAGCAAGGCTGATTTCAATGAACAGGCTAAATGGCAGTGGGGAAACGAAGAATTTTTCGGAAGAGACTACTGCATAATGATCGAACCTACATTTTTTGACACCGAGGACGAAGAATATCTCGAAAAAGTAAAAGACTTCAGTGAAAAGCAGGATATCATATACGAGAGAAAGGCCGGAAAAAGCTGCCCTCTCAGTGAACTTTACATAAAGGATATTTATCCGGGATATACCGAGGAGATGGACAAATCAAATGTATTTGTCTTTTCTGCTTTGGCAAATCTTGAGCATCTCATAGGACTTGTTGCAGTTAAAAATTCACCGGAAATACTGTATACACTGCAGTTTAAAAGATGGCTCAGCAACCTTGATACTCTTCTTTTAAATATCAGGAATAATATCTTTATCAAGAGGATAAACGAACAGCTTCGTCAGATATATATGACGGACTTTTTGACGGATATGTATAACCGCACGGGCTGTGACAATGTTCTGTATTCGTTTATTGAGGAGGAAAGAAAGGCCGGAAGAAGAAGCATACTTCTTTTCTATGATATAAACTGCATGAAGCTCATTAACGATAAATACGGACATCTAAACGGAGACCTCGCCATAAAGGCAACGGCCAATGCCATCAGGAATTCACTTCCAAAAGAATATCTGTGCGGCAGATACGGCGGAGACGAGTTTATAGCGGTTGGACATTTGGATGATGAGGCTGAGCTGTTTAAATACAGAGAGGCATTCGGAACCGCTCTTAAAAATATAATGGATGGATTAAAGGTAACCTTTAAACTGTCGGCCAGTGTCGGATTTTGTATTATAGATCCTTCGGATGAGGGCCCTATAAATGATTTTATCAGAAAAGCCGATGAGTCGATGTATGAAGAAAAACAAAGAGCTCACAGGGAAATGGGAGTTATTTAAGGCGTATATTACAGACATCCCTAAATTGCCGCAAAGGCATATTTAGGGGTGTTGTTTTTTTATTATTTTGGTATAATAAATTAATACCCAAAATACATAAAGTTAGGAGTGATGGATATGAGAGTTAGAAAGAACGCGAATAGAGACATTCCTGTTATGATTGAGACTTGGAACGATACGCAAAGTGAGGGCGGAGCCTGGAGCGGCAAAGAAATGTATGATGCCAATACGGGAGATGATTTTTTCACATCTTTGACTTATTGTGGAGTAGCTGTGGATTTTGGGGGAAATATCCATGGTTTTTATGCACTTAACAAAAAAAATGATACTGAAGCAGAGGCTTTGTTTGTTGTCAGAAAAGCCAGCAGAAATCAAAAAGTAGGACAGGACCTTATGAATGACTGCCTTAAGGTGGCTAAGGACAAAGGCTTTGTGCAAATTATCCTTGAGGATGTTAAAGATGAAAACGAGATAGCAAAGCATGTATTTGAAAAAGCAGGATTTGAAAAATGTGGAGATACTACATATAAAAAGAGCCTGTAGAAAAGAGGATTTACAGATATGCTGGAACTTAAAAACATATCTTTTGAAGTGAATGACGACGGCGAGGGGAAGGAAATCATCAGAAATATAAGTCTGCAGATTCCGGACCGCAAGCTTGTTGTTATCACAGGACCGAACGGAGGCGGAAAGTCTACTTTGGCTAAGCTTATAGCCGGAATAGAGAAGCCCACTTCCGGCAGTATTTTACTTGACGGTGAGGATATTACCGAAATGTCCATTACCGACAGAGCCAGAAAAGGAATAAGCTACGCTTTTCAGCAGCCCGTTAAATTTAAGGGCATACAGGTCTTTGATCTTATAAGACTTGCAAGCGGAAAGAGAATATCAATGGCGGATGCCTGCGAATATTTATCGGCTGTAGGACTTTGTGCAAGGGAGTATATTAACCGAGAGGTTAACGGCTCATTATCGGGCGGTGAATTAAAGAGGATCGAGATTGCCACAGTTTTGGCGAGGGGTTCAAGATTGTCTCTTTTTGATGAGCCCGAGGCGGGAATAGACCTCTGGAGTTTCCAAAATCTTATTAAAGTTTTTGAGGGAATGAGAAAAAATATTGAGGACAGTTCAATCCTCATTATTTCACATCAGGAGCGAATCCTTAATATTGCGGATGAGCTTGTGGTTATAAAGGCGGGAGAATTATTTGCCCAGGGACCCAAAGACGAGATAATCCCTATGCTTAACGGTACCGATTCGGCAATACCCGCATGCAAAAAAGAATTGGCAGCAGGAGGAGAAGTGTAATGGAAAAGCTTGATGAAATCGGAAAGCGTCTCCTCATGGAAGTAGCCGATCTGCATTCCGTACCGGAAGGAGCTTATAATATCAGAGCAAACGGTGAAGCGGTGGGAAGAGTTTCCACAGCCAATATTGATATTGTGCCCAAGACTGATACCAGTGGTATTGATATTATTATAAAACCCGGAACCAAAAACGAGAGTGTTCATATCCCTGTTGTTATGACACAGAGCGGAATCAAAGAGGTGGTCTACAATGATTTCCATATAGGCGAAGATGCCGATGTGGTTATAGTGGCAGGTTGCGGTATCGATAACTGCGGACCAAAGGATTCAGAGCACGACGGTATACACAGATTCTATGTGGGCAAGGGAGCCAAGGTTAAATACGTTGAAAAGCACTATGGTTCGGGAGACGGTGCCGGAAAGAGAATACTCAATCCGGGAACTGAAGTGTATATGGAAGAAGACAGCTCCATGGAAATGGAGATGGTTCAGATAAAGGGTGTTGATGACACCACCAGGACCACAAAGGCTGAGCTTAAGGCGGGAGCAAATCTTGTAGTCAGAGAGAGACTTATGACTCACGGTGATCAGAGGGCCATAAGTATTTACGAGGTTGGTTTAAACGGTAAGGGCGCCAGCGCGGATGTGGTTTCAAGGTCTGTTGCAAGGGACAATTCCTACCAGAAATTTGACGCTGTTCTTACCGGTAATGACGAGTGTACAGGTCATACGGAGTGTGATGCCATAATTATGGATAACGGACGTATCCTTGCTGTTCCCGGATTGGAGGCCAACAGTGTAGATGCGGCTCTTGTTCACGAGGCAGCTATCGGTAAAATAGCCGGAGAACAGCTTATCAAACTCATGACCCTGGGACTTACCGAAGAGGAAGCGGAGGAGCAGATAATCAACGGATTCTTAAAATAGGCATTGGGGATTATGAAACCGGTAAATATTTATTCGCTTACAAGACTGTCCGATGAGGGGCATATATCACGCCTCGAAAGACAGCTTTCAGGACGAAACAGATACCTAAAAATCAAAGAGTGGGAAATTGACGGGCTTAGAATCTTTTCTGAAAAACTTGAAAAGGCTATGCCCGCGACCCCTTATCCCTATTTTTTCTATTCCTTTACCATGCCCAAGCTTGGTAAAGAGTTTGATCTTCTCAGAGTCAGTACGGACAGTATAGTGAATATAGAGTTAAAAAGCGGTGATGTAACTGATGCGGCTATTTTAAAGCAGTTGTTGCAAAACCGCTATTATCTTGCTTCTCTGGGAATTTCATCTTATTTCTACACCTATGTAAGTAAATCGGACAGGCTTGTGAGACTATCCAACAGCGGTAAACTGGTGGACACGGATTTTGAAGAGCTTTCCGTGGTCCTTTCAAAACAAAAGGAGCTTTACGAAGGGGATGTTGAGGATCTTTTTAAGGAAGATCAATACCTCATATCTCCACTTACGGATCCTGCGCGTTTTTTGCGCAGAGAATATTTCTTGACTTCTCAACAAAATGATATTAAAAAACAAATTTTAAAAGATATCAAAACAAAGGAAGGCAGACTGAAAAAAGAAGTCTCTGTTCATGGTTTTACAGGTCTACCAGGCACGGGTAAAACCATACTTCTTTATGATATCGCAATGCAGCTTTCCTGGAATGAGCATGTATGTGTTCTCCACTTCGGTTCGCATGCAAAAGAACTGGAGCAGCTTGATGAGAGATTAAAGCGCATAGATTTTTACTATATTGACGGAAACGAAGACATTAAAGCCAAAAAAGAATACTGTGCGATTCTTGTTGATGAAGGGCACCGTGTAGGACAATACATGATGAATCAGATCATGTGTAAGGCGAAAGAGTGGAGCGTTCCGGTTATATTTTCCTATGACAGAGAGGATGCCATATCTCCTTATGAAATCGGGTATGAGGGAGCAAAGCTGATTGAGAGCCTTCCGGGATTTGTGGGATACAGACTTACTAACCGTATAAGGTTAAACAGTGAACTATCATCTTTTATAAATGCGGTTGTGGGGATAGAAAACAATCACAGAAAAGAGTATCCATCGGTTAGCCTGGCGTACGCCGGCGACGACGATGAAGTCCAAAAGCTTATTAGAATATATTTGGATAAAGGATATATTTTTATCTGCGACGGATTTAAATATAAAGCATGCAATGATAAAATAATTGAGGCATCGCAAGCGACCTGCAAAGAATTCGATAAAGTTCTTATGATCATGGATGAAGACTTTGATTATGACAGTGACGGATATCTTCGCGAGAAAGGTGCAGACAAAAGTACAGGACTAAAGAACCCGGAAAGCCAAGATACTGAAACTCTAAGAGATAAAGGCAGGGACAGCAAGGTCAGAAAGCTTTATCACGGACTCAGCAGAGCCAAGAAAAATCTGGCAATTATAGTAAAGAACAATAAAAAGGTATTTGAAGGAGTATTATTTATTCTGCAAAAGAATAAATAACCAAATGGTGAACAATGAAAGACATGTATTTTACAACAAAAGATATGTGCCGAATATTTAATGTCGGGCGTGAGACCTTAAGACATTACGAAAATATAGGGATATTAAATCCCAGGATAAATCCGGAAAATGGATACAGAGAGTACGGATACTGGGATATCGGCGTTATGATAGACGTCATGAAATATAAAGCTCTTGGGCTGAGTCTCGGAGAAACAAAAAAAGCTATATTCGAGATGGATGTGCCGGATCTGCTTCAGAGTATTGAAATGCAGCTTGAATACTACAAAAAGCAGATAGAATCCTACCAGATGTTACTGACAAGGACACGTGCTGACTATATGCACATAGTTTTTGCCGAGAGGCATAAAAACGAGCTGGCAGAGACATATATCGGAGATCTGGTGCTTATACCTTTTAAGGAAGACGACGGCGAAGAGTATATAGAGACATTGAAAAAAGCTTTAGAGAATAGCCAGTTTTTTAACAGTGCGTGGGTTTTTTCAAATGACCTGGACCTGCCCGCGGATAACTCGTGCCTTTTAGCCGAAAGAAAGTATGTTGAATACCTCGAACTGAAAAAAGGTATTGTTGTTTCCGGATCTAAGGTTGTGGGAAAAGTGGTTGATATCGAGGGATTTCAGCAGATAAGTAAAGAGATGTTTGATTCTTTTGATGAGGAAGTAAAGAGTAAATATCCGACTGCCGGAAAAGAGATTTTTGTGGCTCTTATAACCAGGTTTTACGACAATGAAAACAGGTACCACCAATATTTCTTCACGTTCAAGAAAATATAGGAGATACCTGCTTTCTGGGAACTGTATCGAATAAGAGTAGTAGTAGTCTTTTCTCTACAGTTATAGTTATAAACCCGGTGGTAACCACCAGGTCAATAGTTTTTTTAAAAATATTTAAAAATTTTGAAAAAAATATTACAGAACTTATTTTGTAAGATTTGGAGGACGATTTTGAGATGAAAAAGGTTAGGTCACTGGTTGAAAGCGCTGCTTTCCAAAACGCAATTCTGATTGTTATCGGAATTAACTCTATTATCATGGGACTTCAGACATCACCGGAAATATGCGCGGCGATAGGTCCCGTGCTTAATGTGCTTGACATGATCTGTCTTGGCATATTTGTAATAGAGATTTTGTTAAAACTGGTTGCTTACGGTATAAGGTTTTTTACAGACGGTTGGAATTGGTTCGACTTAATTGTTGTTGTATGCTCGCTCATCTCGGGACTCAGTTTCCTCAAGGTGCTCCGCGTATTTCGTATATTCAGAGTGTTCAAGGTGCTTAAGTCCATTAAAGGAATCAGAGCTTTCAGACTTGTTTCAAGAATGGACAAGCTCCGCCTTGTATTTGAGGCTATCAGAAAATCCATTCCCGGAATCAGCTGGAGCGGAGCACTTTTGTTACTGATCTATTATATATTCGCGCTTATTGGAACTACAGTATTCGGAACCGCCTTCCCCGAGTGGTTCGGAAATATAGGAAAGACATTTTACACATTGTTCCAGGTAATGACTTTGGAGAGCTGGTCCATGGGTATTTCAAGACCCGTTATGGAAGTCTTCCCCTGGGCATGGATTTATTTTGTACCCTTCGTGCTTTTAAGTGCTTTTGTAATAATGAACGTTGTTGTAGGTATTGTGGTTAACTCTATCAGCGAAGTTCAGATGGAACTTTCAAAGGAGAGAGAAGAAGCAAACCGTAAAAAGCATCAAAAAGAGTTAAAGGATGCAGCCGGTGATGAAAAAGAAGTAATAGAAGAAAAGAAAGAAGTTGACTCAGAAGCTGTAAAGGTACAGATAAACGACATCAGACAAAGACTTGATGAACTTGAAAAAATGCTGTAAAAAACAGCCGGTTTAAAAACTTCTGTAGAAATAATCCGGTTTAAAAACTGCTGAAGAAATAAGCCGTAAAGCCTTCTGAGATAATAGGCTCTGAGCTTATCGCAGGAGAGATCATCGAGGTATAAACATGGCAGAATTTTGGGACTTATATGACCGTGACGGAAAAAGAACAGGCGAGACCTTTGAAAGGGGATACGGAAATTATAACCGGATCCCCGAGGGAAGATACCACCTTGTAGTGGATATACTTGTGATTCATGAGGACGGAACTTATCTTTTGACAAAAAGAGACGAGAGAAAAGATGTATATCCCGGATACTGGGAGGCCAGTGCCGGTGGGTCTGCGGTTTCGGGCGAAATGCCTTTGGAGGCCGCTAAAAGAGAGCTTTTCGAGGAGACCGGCTTAACAGCTGATTCGTTCGAACTTGTGAGCGTTGTGTTCAGGGACAAAAGCAGATCGTTTTTCTATTCTTATCTTGCAAAGGTGAGCGGTGAGAAGGATTCTATAGTTCTCCAGGAAGGTGAGACCACAGATTACAAGTGGGTGGACAAAAAGGGCTTTCTGGAGTATGTGGATGCACCGGATACTATGAAAAACCACAATGCCAGATATGAGAGATATATAAATACACTGAGGGACAGTAACTATACGGATACGCTTAACGACGGCGATTACATTATCCGTGAGATAAAAAAAGAAGATAACGGAGCCGTTGAAAGCGTTATAAGGAGCTGCCTTATCGAGTTTGGCGGAAACCATGAAGGAACCGCATGGGCAGATCCAAATTTGGGAAGATTTTCTGAAATCTACAATACTCCCGGGAATAAATACTGGGTGGCAATAGATAAAAACACATCAGGTATTGTAGGTGGTACCGGAATAGGTGCATTAGAAGGCATAACCGATACCTGCGAGCTTCAAAAAATGTATTGTCTGCCGGAAGCAAGAGGCGTGGGACTTGCGCAAAAGCTGATGGAGATCGCACTTTTTTATGCAAAGGGATATTACAAAAAATGCTATCTTGAGACCCTGGAAAATATGGTTGGGGCTCAGAAGTTTTACGAGAAAAACGGATTTGTAAAAATAGATAAGCCGCTTCTTGATACAGGGCATTTTAATTGTGATGTGAGATATATAAGGGACCTGTAATTTGGTATAAGAGATCTGTGTTATAGCGACATGAAATATAAGAGATCTGTGATATGAAAAAAGAAGAAAAGACGAATGTAATGCGTGTTTTGGACGCAAAAAAAATAGCATATGAGAGCCATTCTTACGAGCCTGATGCGACCATGACCGGTGAGGAAATAGCAGCCGTTTTGGGTGAAGACACCGAAAAAGTTTTTAAAACATTGGTAACCATTGGCAAGAGTGGAGCTTATTATGTTTTTGTAGTTCCGGTAAACAAAGAACTCGATCTTAAAAAGGCAGCCAAGGCATCGGGTGAGAAGGCAATCAGCATGATAAAGCAAAAGGATCTGCTTCCGCTTACGGGATATGTTCACGGAGGGTGCTCTCCCGTTGGAATGAAAAAGCAATTTCCTACATTTATTCATGAGAGCTGCAATTCGCACGACAAAATATTTGTAAGTGCAGGAAAAGTAGGCTTTCAGGTTGAACTTTCACCCGCTGATTTGGCAGCTGTTTCGGGATGTAAAAGCGCGGACATTATTTGCGACTAAAGCCTTGTTTTGAGTATTTAGAGGGGAAATATGTACAAAAATCTGCTAAAAATTTTTTACGAAAAAAATATGTATGGGGTATGGAGAAAAGGGGAAAAGGTATCCTATGAATGTTTGGAAGGTGACCTTGTGAAAATAGAGGCTGAAAAGGACGACAGAAAAGCCGAGTTTACCATACATTCATATTTTCCGAATAAATGCAAAGGTCCCTTTATTATATGCATGCATCCTATAGCTCCGATAGATGATGCCCTTAATGAAGGATATGCCGTTTTTGTGATGGACACCATACAGATAGCTACGGATGATACCCGGCATCTGGGAGCATTTTATGACATATATCCGTACAAAGAATCCGGGAACGAGCAGACCGGAGTCCTTATGGCGTGGGCCTGGGGAGCTTCAAAGGTGCTCGATGCGGTTTATGCGGGGCTTGGAAAAAAAGAAGGATTAGATGAAAAAGCTTCGATGGTCACGGGAGTATCAAGATGGGGTAAAGCCACCGCGGTCTGCGGAGCCTTTGATGATAGGTTTGCCATGACTATACCGACCTGCTCCGGAGCCGGTGGACTTGCTCTATATAATTATAATTCCGAGGGGAAAACCTATGATTTTGAAAAGATAGGGGGACCTAAGGAATATACCTATACAAAAAACGAACCCCTTGACTGCCTGCAGTCGGAAGCTGAGAGAGGGTGGTTTAACGACGGATTTTTGCAATACAAATCACCGACGGATATTCCTTATGAACAGGATAATCTAATAACTCTCGCCATGGATAAGGACAGATATTATTTTGTAATAGCCGCGTGCATGGGAGAGGATTGGGTAAATGCTCCCGCCATGTGGGAGTGCTACAAAAAGGCGGATAAAGTCTATGAAAAAGAAGGACTTTCCCGTAATCTGGCAGTTCACTTCCACAAGGAGGGGCATGCCGTTATATCAGAGGATATGGAACTAATCATCAGGTATTTTAATCATATGTATTACGGTGATGATTTAGGTTTTGATATGGAAAAACTAAAAACCACGGTATTTTCTTAAACATCAAATTTTTCTTCCCTGGCCATAGCCACTTTATTTCTGCCTCCGACTTATATCTTCTCGTTCGGTATCACCCTTACGAAATTATGAGAAAGAGGGTATAATTTTAAAATAGATGAAGTATAGGCTGCAGGCCACATTGTAAGCTTTACAAAGTACATCTCGTTAAAGGCAACACGGAAAGACATAATGAATATAAGACATACAAACGAAAAAGATTTAGACAGAATAATGGAGATTTACGCTCACGCCAGGAAATTTATGGCTGAGCACGGCAATCCAAATCAGTGGGGACCCAGGAACTGGCCGCCCAGAGAACTTATTGAAAAGGACATGAAGGATAACCACAGTTATGTCTGTGAAAATGATAAGGGACAAGTGGTTGGAACATTTTTTTATAACGAAGGCGAAAAGATAGAGCCTACTTATCTGAATATCTCGGACGGTAAGTGGATAGGAAGCGATAATTACGGTGTAGTACACAGAATAGCTTCGGACGGTTCCGAAAAGGGAATCGGATCATTTTGTATTGGCTGGGCTATAAATAAATGCGGACACCTTAGGATAGATACTCATAATGACAACAAGGTTATGCAGGGAATGCTTAAAAAGCTGGGTTTTAAACATTGCGGAACTATTTTTGTATATGAGGACAATGACCCGAGAATGGCATTTGAATGGATACAAGACTGATCCTATCTGACAAGACTGAATGCACCTGATGAGAACGGATCTAACAGAATAGACCGAAAGGGACAGCTGAAAGGAACAGAAAAATACTGTGAATCCCGGATATAAAAGACATAAATTTTTATATGAGATGCTAAAACCGGTTGCTACTTTATTTCTTAAACTCCGATTTAATTACAGGAGAGAGAAAATGCATGAAGTAAAGGGACCGTTTATCCTCATATGCAATCATGTGACAAACCTTGATATGATTTTTGTAGCATGCAGCTTTAAGGAATATATTTACTTTGTGGCCAGTGAGCATACATTCAGAGCAGGTTTTGCATCAAGGCTTTTAAGGTGGGTATTTGACCCTATAGGGCGTACCAAAGCTTCCGTTGCCGCAGGTACAGTAATGGATATGGGGCGCAGACTGAAAGCAGGTCACAGTATAGGTATTTTTGCGGAGGGGCTTAGAACCGCCAACGGACTTACGGACAAAATTATGCCGGCCAGTGCCAAGGCATTTAAAATATTTAATGTTCCGGTCATCACATATAAGCTTCACGGAGGTTATCTTTCCCATCCGCGTTGGGGATATACAATCAGACGCGGATATATGGAGGGGGAGATAGTAAATATATATTCTCCGGAAGAACTTAAAAAAATGTCTGTGGATGAATTTGATGAGGCGATAAACAGAGATTTGTATGAGGATGCCTACGAGTGGAACAAGGACAGACATATAGCCTACAAAGGAAGAAGGCTTGCGGAAGGACTTGAATTTGAGCTCGTGGCCTGCCCAAAATGTAAAGCATTAAACAGTTTAAAAACAAAGGACGACAGATTTTGGTGTGATTGCGGGTTAAAAGGAAAATATGATGAGTACGGTATGCTTTCCGGCGAGGGTTTTGAATATGATAATGTCACGGACTGGGATGCTTGGGAGAGAGAGTATATAGCAAATCTTCCCGATTATCCCGAGGATAAAATACTTGCAAAGGATGAGGATCAGACTCTTAACCGTATAGATATAAACCATAACACAATTACGGTTGACAGAGGAGTTTTATCGATAACGTCTACTAAATTACAGGTCGGAAATACCGTTATCCCACTTTCGAATATATCTCTTTATGATATAATATTACAGGGTTATCTACTGTTCTCGACAAAAGACGGCACTCATTATGAGATACATGACAGTAAGCACAAGTTTGCCGGATTTTTGTATTACTTGTTGATTAAAAGATATAAACCCTAGGAGGAAAGAGAAATATGTCAAGCGGAAGCAGCTTTAGCGACAGCAGTGTATGGTCATTTATATTACTTGCTGCGGTTATTCTGGGTAGTATGATTGTAGCCAGTATTATCAAAAGAAAGATTAAATTCTTAAACAAGTCTCTTGTTCCGGTATCTGTGCTGGGCGGAATACTTTTGCTCGCTGTATCGGTTATAGTTAAGGCTGTTACAGGAGAGTATCTTTTTAATCATGAGGTTTTCAGTGCGGGAAGCGATAAGACCGGTATCGAAACACTGGAAATTCTTACGTATCACTGTCTGGCGATAGGATTTATCGCCATGACACTCAGAAAGACCAAGGGAAAAAGTAAAACCAGAACGATGGATGTAATAAATACGGGTCTTACCACGGTTAACTCGTATTTGATCCAGGCGTTTTTCGGATTGACGGTTACAACCGTAAGTGCCATATTTTTGCCTGAACTGTTAAAGGCTTCCGGACTGCTCCTTTGCTTCGGTTACGGTCAGGGAACCGGACAGGCACTAAACTACGGAAGTATTTATGAGGGCTACGGTTTAATCGGAGGAAAAAGCTTCGGGCTTACCGTTGCTGCATTCGGATTTTTAAGCGCAAGTATTATAGGCGTAATATATCTCAATCATAAAAAAAGAAAAGGTGAGCTTAATGTAAGGCTTGAAAAGAGTGAACTCAACAGAGAAAAGGTTGAGGACGAAGGAGAGATTCCAATGATTGAGTCTATAGACAAGATCACAATGGAAATCGCACTCATCGCCATTTGCTATGCCGGGGCGTACGGCATCATGTTTGTACTTGGAAATCTTGTTGGCGGGCTTAAGTCTACCGTTTACGGATTTAACTTCCTTTTCGGTGCACTTATGGGCGTCGTTTTAAAACTGATTATAGGATTTCTTCATAAAAAAGGAATTATGAAGAGGGATTATATTAATAATTTCCTGTTAAACAGAATTTCAGGATTTGCCTTTGATATTATGATAGTAGCCGGAATCGGGGCTATACAGATAGACCTTATAGCAAAATATGTGGGAGTGCTGCTTATATTATGTGTTGTCGGTGCGGTTGTTACATTCATCTATATTAAATTAGTAAGCAAAAAGCTGTTCCCCGAATATGCAACCGAGCAGTTCCTTGCAATGTTCGGTATGCTTACGGGTACTGCCAGCACGGGTATTATCCTTTTAAGAGAGGTTGATCCCGAGTTTGAAACACCGGTATCGGAAAATATTGTTTACCAGAATTTCCCCGCAATAATATGCGGATTTCCCATTATGCTTTTGGCTTCCTATGCGCCGACCTCCGATAAGGCTGTGTATATCTGTATGGCAGCAGTGCT
>JAIKXH010000146.1 GCA_024684215.1 Lachnospiraceae bacterium | reverse complement strand
GGTTGTGGGAGAGCAGAAAGGGTTCAATGGGAAATACGGACCACTTTACTCGTATGGTATTCAGGTTCTTAAAAGATATCAGCCTGATTGGTTTTTAGCAGAAAATGTAGGCGGGTTAAAGAGTGCTAATGAGGGAAAAGCATTTGAGAAAATTAAAGAGGATATGATTGCTGCTGGATATAGAATCTATCCTAACTTGTACAAATTCGAGCAGTATGGGGTTCCACAGGCTAGGCATCGTATGATCATTGTTGGTATCAGAAATGATCTTCCTTTTGAATTCAAAATACCAAGTACGGAGCCATACAAAAAAATAGATGTTACCTGTCGAACAGCAATAGAGGTACCTCCAATTCCAGAGGATGCGGCAAATAATGAAAAGACTAAACAATCTGCGACAGTAGTGGAGAGATTAAAGTATATAAAGCCAGGACAGAACGCGTTCACTGCCAATTTGCCAGAAGAATTGCAACTCAATGTCAAAGGAGCAAAGATAAGTCAGATATACAAAAGACTTGATCCGGAAAAACCGGCATATACGGTGACAGGCTCTGGTGGAGGAGGAACGCATATTTATCATTATGAGGAACCTCGGGCACTGACAAATAGAGAAAGGGCACGATTGCAGACGTTTCCGGATGATTATATTTTTGAGGGATCCAAAGAATCTGTGCGCAAGCAGATAGGAATGGCGGTGCCGTCAAAGGGGGCAAGGATTATTTTTGAGGCAATATTAAAAACATTTGCAGGTGAGGAATACGATAGCATAGAAGCGAAAGTTACGGAGTGACAAAATGTTAAATTATTGGTGGGTTACAAGACCGAAGAGAAAATTGAATTCAATACCGGAAGTGCTAGCGTCGTTTGCAAATTTGTCTCTTAACCAAGAATGGGAAGGACAAAGAGACAGCCATCTTGCTTATGAGTCTGCATTGGAAGAGGCAGGTTTAAAACGCAAGGGAGAAAGACGAGATCAAACTGGAGGCGGAGCACGAACTTATAAGGCATGGCTTGTGAGCTTGGGATTGATTTTTTCACAGGAATCAACAGGTAAAATAAAGCTTACTCTTGCCGGAGAAGCAATTATGAATGGAGATTCTCCGGTAGAAGTATTAAAGGATCAGATTCTTAAGTATCAGTTCCCATCTTCGTTTTCTGTAGGAAGGGGAGTGCAGGTAAGTGATAGGTTTAAGGTGCATCCTTTCTGGTTTCTACTGAAACTTTTATCAGATGAGAGAGTGGGATATCTGACAGAGGATGAAATAGCGAAGATTGTAGTAACTGAAGCAGAAAACGAGAGCAATAAGTGTTTTGAGGCTGTTGTCACACATCTTATAGACTATAGGAGTTACGGGGACAAGTGTTTAGATGAAGATTTCTTTGAAAAATACAAGTCATCCAAAGGAGAAGTAAACCCAGAGCATCCATTTAGCCATTTGACGGATCTTGCCAACACGCTGATGAATTGGCTTGAGTATACCCAGTTGGCCAAGAGAGAAGAGGGAAAAATCGCAATTCTGGATGATAAACGAGATGAAACAAATAGAATCATTTCAGAACCATTAAAATTTGTGGATAGACCCGAGCAACATGAATATTTTCAGCGAAAATATGGTCTTGATCCAAAGCATAAAAAGGATAGTAGAAATCTTGCACTGACGCAGACCGTTACCGCAAGGATGATTGATATACAGAAAATAAAGCAGGCATTTATTGCACTCTCGTTAAAGAGACCAATAAAAAGGATCTCAACCGAGGTGGTGGATTATATTGTTTCCACAACAGGTGTTGATGGAAAATTGACAGAGGATATACTCGTTGAGTGTTATCCGCACGGAGCTATTGGCGGCTTTATGACTGAATATTTTGAAATGGCATTTAAAGGAACTGAGGAAGCTGTGCAGTTCGAGGTAGCTACCACGGAATTGTTTAAGGATGTCTTTGGCTTTAATGCTATACACTTGGGACAAACAGGAAGTAAATCTGCACCGGATGTTCTGCTATTATCTGATTCCGACGGATATCAGGCAATCATTGATAACAAAGCGTATAGTAAGTATAGTATTTCCGGAGATCATCATAATCGGATGGTTCATAATTATATCGAAAACGTAAGGAATTACAGTAGTTTTGATGTTCCAATTGGCTTTTTCACATATATTGCAGGTGGGTTTGGAAATCAGATAGATCGACAAATTAAAAGTATTTCGGCGGAAGCATATGTACATGGGTCGGCCATTACAGTGTCAAATATGATAAAACTTGTTGAGGAGCAGGAGAACAAGCCAAGAACTCATGCAAATATCAGAGATTTGTTCACCGTAGATAGGCAAATAGTACTATCAGATTTTATGAAAATATAATACAACCTACATGGTAAAGATATGCAAAACATAGCATTAAATTTGAGGAATTGTTGTCTAAAGGTTGTCTAAAGAGGAGGATTACATGAATTTACAAAAAGAGTTTATAGAGTTTCATGACAATATAAGACTTGATGATGAGAATGAGACTTTGCGAGAAAAGAGGGATATCCTATTAAACAAGCTGAATAAAAATATTTCAGAGGAGGCAGCTTCTTATACTCATTTTAATCAGGGAAGCTACGCTATGGGAACAGGTGTCAAGCCAGAAGATGGAGACTATGACATAGATGTTGGATTGAAATTCGATATTGACAAAGCTGATTATCCAGATCCCATAAAAGTAAAAAAGTGGGTTAGAGATGCTTTAGAGGGTCATACGAAGAGCGTAAAAATAAGACGTTCATGCGTAACTGTTACTTATCAGGAAGATGGGGAAGATGCATATCATGTTGATTTTGCAGTTTATGCATCAAATAATCCGGACGGGAAAATGTACATTGCAAAAGGAAAAGAAAACTCTGATGTAGATAAACGTATTTGGGAGATTTCATGCCCACAGGAACTTATTTCAGAGATAAAAAATAAGTTTTCCGAC
>JAIKXH010000109.1 GCA_024684215.1 Lachnospiraceae bacterium | reverse complement strand
TGTTTTTGCCAATAGCCACATTACAGATACAATCAGCTGCTTTTAGATTCCTTATAGATGTTCGAAATGATTCGACAGAGCGAAAAAGAATAATCTCAAACATTTATTTTTTCCTTGTGCCCTCGTCCTTTTTTTCGCTACTTATCTTGTTTTTTTTCCTTTATAAAATAGAGTTCTTAACTAGACTTCTTATTGTTATTTATTTTTTTGTTGACATTATCATGATGGGAACTCAGCAAATAATTAGAGGACTTTCGAACAACAAACTTTTTTCAATAAGTGCTATTATTCAATCAGTTGTTAATATGATATTGATTGTGTTGACTATTTCTATTGCGGAACAAGGGCTTAACGGAATTCTTATTTCCATAATAGTTGCTACTACAATTAGTGTGTTTGTGTTGATTGTTAAAGGTGGTGTTATAACTGAAATTGATTTCAGACTGATATCAATTGATATAATTAAGCAAATGCTGGGTTATTCTTGGCCGATGATACCCAATACTTTATCAAATTGGGTTCTTAGTATGTCGGATAGGCTTGTATTGACTGTATTTATTGGAATTGAAGCAATAGCTGTATATGGTGTAGCAAACAAAATCCCACAATTGTTAGGAACAATTCAAGGAACATTTATATTTGCATGGCAAGAAAATGCATCTTTGGTAGTTTCAGACAATGATGCTGAAAAGTATTATTCAGATATGTTTGATCATATTTATTGTATTGTGATGGGCTTTTTGGCTGTATTAATCGGAGCTGCTCCGATTTTATTTAAAGTACTAATTAGAGGCGATTACGGAGATGCCTATCCACAGATGTCGATTCTTTTTTTAGGTATATTTTTTAATATGATCTCTGCTTTCCTTGGTGGCATATATGTTGCTCATAAACGTACAAAGAATGTAGGTATTACTACAATGATAGCAGCAATATGCAATCTAGCGATTGACTTAGCTTTGGTGAATTATATTGGAATTTACGCCGCATCTGTATCTACAGTTTTTAGTTATTTGTTTCTTGTAATATATAGAATGCACGATATAAAGAAATTTCAAACGATGATTTACAAATACGGAAAGATTGCTTATACACTTGCTATTCTTTTGGGAATGTGTGTGATTTGTTGGATTAATTTAACGCTTCTAAATTTTTTTAATTTTGCAATTGGATTCATCTTTGCAATTATCCTTAATTGGAATTTGATAAAAACATTATGGTCTAGGTTTATACGTAAATGCTCCATCATGAGTACCCTACCGTAAGTGGCCTTCATATGAGATGAAGTTGTGACGGTTGTACAAGTTTTAAAACTCATATTAAGATATTATGTATGGGTGAAAATTTAAATGGAAAACATGAAGCGAAAGGATATTTAAGTGAGATGTGGTTAAAAAATTTTGTAAAAAGAATTATATATAAAGAGCGATCGTCATCAAAAGCGTATATTTCTTATATGCGAAATAAGGGAGCGAAAATTGGTGATAGGGTCACTATTTTCTCGCCTAGAACAACAGATATTGACATGACTCGGCCTTGGCTAATTGATATAGGAAATGATGTTCAAATCACTGCGGGAGTTACTTTGTTAACACATGGTTATGACTGGGCAGTCTTAAAAGGCGTTTATGGAGAAATTTTAGGATCGGGGGGGGGAATACAGATAGGAAATAATGTTTTTATTGGGATGAAAACAACAATTCTAAAAGGTGTTCATGTCGGTAATAATGTTATTATTGGGGCGAATAGTCTTGTAAACAAAGATATTCCTAATAACTGTGTTGTGGCTGGTAATCCGGCAAGAGTGATAATGCCTTTAGATAAGTACTATGAAAAACGCAAAGCAGCGCAATACCAAGAGGCGGAAGAACTTGTAAAGTTGTATCGTGAGCATTATGGAAAAGAGGCAGATGAAAGTTCATTGCACGAGTTCTTTTGGCTTTTTACAACTGGAGATACCGAACTGCCTGAATGTTGGGAAAAGATGATGAAACTTGTTGGAAATGAAGAATATAGCTATGAAAAATTTAGAAAGAATACCCCGCTTTATAATAATATGAATGAATTTCTTAAGAGTGTGAGATAACGATACTTCTAGGATAATGGACCTTATTCCAGTTCTCGGATAAGATCCATTGCCGCAGGGGCTTTGAAGAAGCATGGGAAACTTCCGGAAAACTTAAGTCTTCTGAAGTCATGTCATATAAGGTCATGAAACAGATACAGGCCATATAGCGTGAGGAAGGAAAGCTTAAAGAGATACTGTCAACATTTTCCTTAAAGACCTGTCTTCCGGGGAGAGACTTGAGCAGCGACAAGTTGTGGTAAAACCGCTTGTGGATGCTTTGCTTTCGTACATCAAGCAAAACGAGCAGAGTATACCGAACTCAGGTAAACTTCGTGAAGCCGTAACATATGCATGATACTGTCAATATTTTTTCGCAAATTCATTCCTATACATAAAAGCATAAGCTACGTATAGGAATAATTAAGACCTTACGCTGCCACATCCACATCTGCCTCCTCCGGAGGAGGCAGATTGCGCGGACGCTGTGCGACCTTTACATAATTCCGGCTTTGAATTGAGTTGTTACTTGATTTATGATGCCATATCATCCTCTTCTGCGAGTATGATCATTGACCTTAAGTGGTCCATGTTGAGATATCTCTTATTACCCCAATCGCTTGAAGCGACATATCTCAACCTTGCACATACAAGCATTAATGCAGCCTGACCGTCCGGAAAGGACCCAATGACTTTTGTCCTTCGCTTGATCTCTTTGTTCAAGCGTTCAAGAGTATTGTTGGTTCGAATCCTGGTCCAGTGTTCAACAGGAAAGCTCATATATGTGAGAGTCTCCGCAATGCTTTCTTCAACCTTTTGGGCAGCTTTGGTAAGACGCATCTGTCGTAGCTTTTCCGCAACCGCACTTGCTTTCTGAAGAGCGGCCGCCTTGTCTTCCTGGGCATGGATTGCTTTGAGCATTTTGGCAACTTCCTTCATCTTTTGCTTCGGAACGACAGTAAAGACGTTACGATAAAAGTGGACTGTACAGCGCTGATACTTGGCGTCAGGGAAGACTTCTCCAATAGCTTCTACCATGCCAAGAGCCTTGTCACCGGTTATGAGCTTAACATCGGATAAACCTCTTGACTTAAGCCACACAAAGAAGTTTTTCCAGCTTTCGGTGTCTTCCTTTAATCCTTCACAGGCACCAAGTATTTCACGGTAACCCTCGTTGTTAACGCCTATAGCTATTAACACCGAACAGTTTTCGAATTCGCCACCCCAGCATCTTTTTAGGTAGATGCCGTCAACAAATATATACGGGTATTCATCTGCAAGAGGTCGATTTCTCCAGTTTTCGATGTGTTCATAAGCCTTTTTGTTGAGATTACTTATAGTTCCGGGAGAAACCTTTGATCCCCATAAGGCTTCGGAAATGTCTTCAACACGACGCACGGAAACACCGGCTAAATACATCTCTACTAAGGCTTCTTCAACAGATGTTTCACGACGCTTATATCGCTCGATTATTGAAGTTTCAAAGGTAAGGCCTTTAAGCTTAGGGACTTTTAACTTTACTTCTCCGGACGATGTTGTAAATGAGCGTTCATAATGACCGGACCTATAGCCTTTCCGTTCATCATCACGTGCATACCGATCTGCATTAAC
>JAIKXH010000007.1 GCA_024684215.1 Lachnospiraceae bacterium | reverse complement strand
ATGTAACGGAAGCTTGTTTCCCTATTGAGTAAATACTATCTATGCCAAGGAGCTTAAGTGTTCCTTGGCATATTATTGAAAGGAGCGGTCATGGAATATGTTCATGTAACAAAAGATAACCTCGAAGAGGAGCATATTTGTTGTGCAATATCAAATAATAAGGATGTTCAGGTTTCATCCAAAAAGGCATGGCTTTCGGAGAGGTTTGATGAAGGACTTGTTTTTCTAAAGAGCGTAGAGCGCGGGAAGTGCTTTATTGAATATATCCCGGCAGAAAATGCGTGGGTTCCGATTGAGGCAGATGGATATATGTACATCGACTGCCTGTGGGTGTCCGGCTCGTTCAAAGGGCATGGATATTCTACTGATCTACTTACTGCCTGCATCGAGGATAGTAAGAAAAAGGGGAAAAAGGGGCTTTGTATTCTTTGCGCTTCAAAGAAGAAACCGTTTCTGGCTGATCCGAAGTTTCTGAAGTACAAAGGCTTTACTGTCTCTGATGAAGCAGATAATGGTATTCAGCTTTGGTATATGCCGTTCGATAAAAATGCGATGGTTCCTGAATTTAAGGAATGCGCAAAGCATCCCCATATAGACGAGAAGGGATATGTTCTGTACTATACGAATCAGTGCCCGTTCAATGCAAAATATGTCCCGGTTTTGGAGCAGACGGCAAAAGAAAATGGTATTGCATTTAGGGCAATACATATTGAAAGCAAAGAAGAAGCACAGAATGCACCTACGCCGATCACGAATTATGCGTTATTTCATGATGGGGAGTATGTTACAAACGAGCAAATGAACGATAAGAAATTCTTAAAACTTGCAGGAAAGTGAACCCACGGCAAAGCAAGGTGAATTACCCGATGAAAATATTGATACCGCGGTTATCTGCTATACGTGGATGATCGCGGGTGTTTTATAAATAGCAAAAACGGAAATACTATTATGATGATAGAAGACTAAGATTGGTGTGTAGCTACGAAATATCACAGAAAGGAGGAAACTACGTATGGTCAGGGAGATGATCCAGAAAACATTGGATTATGTTGATAGCAACATAAAAGAAGATATTACTGCCGAAGAACTGGCTGAAGTTGCGGGATATTCTGTTTTTCACTTTTACAGATTGTTCCAATCAGCTATTGGAATACCGGTTATGCAGTACGTTTTAAGGAGAAAGCTCTTGTATGTTATCTATGAGATAGGCTTGGAACGAAAGAAAAACGAGGTGGTTTACGAGTATGGTTTTGAAACATATTCGGGCTTCTACAGAGCTTTTATTCGCGAGATCGGATATACGCCGGCGCAGTACCTCCGGGAATATAAGGCAAAAAGACCTTATAAAATTAATATTTTTCAGGAGGAACACATCATGGTCAGTAATAAGTTGATTTCTGAAGTGCTGGTAAATTGGGGGCTTCAGAGAGAGATTGTGTCAGATATCGTCTTCCCGGAAACCGGAGAGATCAGCGACTGCGCAAAGTATGTAGGAAGCAATATGGTGATTAAGTATACGGCAAATCTTGGCTCGGTGAAGAAGGCAATAGAGATTTCAAGGGCACTCAACAATGTTGGGCTTACTGCTCCGTCGGTTATTCCGACTACAGACGGAAAAGAATATGTTACAGTCGGAGAACTCTACTTTACGCTTAGCCAAAAGGTTGAAGGCGAGAGAGTTATGGCAAGCGGACTTTATCTTGATGATTATAAAGATAAAGCACGTTTTATCGGGGAAATAGTAGGGCTGCTGGATCTTGCACTTGCTAAAATAGACACGATTGCGGATGAAACGGACTTAGGAAAGAGTGTCAGGGAGTGGGCGGTCCCGGCCTTGAAGGGTAAAATCGATATGAATCAGGAAGCTATGGAGAAATATGCAGCGCAGTTTTGTGATCTCTATAGGGATTTGCCGCGCCAGGTGATTCATAGGGATCCGAATCCGAGCAATATTATTCTGGCGAAGGACAAGTGGGGATTTATTGATTTTGAACTAAGCGAGGAAAACGCCCGGATATTTGATCCATGTTATGCGGCATCAGCCATACTTTCAGAGACTTTTGAAGAAAAAAACAAAGATAAGTTACTTACCTGGGTAGAAGTCATGAAAGAAATCATGTACGGATATGACAGTGTTGTAAAATTGACGGATGCAGAAAAGAAGGCGATTCCGTATATGATATTGGCAAATCAATTTGTGTCTACAGCTTTCTTTGCAGGAAAAGATAAATACGAGGAACTGTACGGGACTAACAAGGCAATGACTGAATGGATTGGCAGGAATATGGACAAATTGAGAATATTTTAAGTAAAAGTTAAAGGAATACGCAGAGGTATTGAGAAAAAATAGCTGATGAAGATAATCATCGGCTGTTTTTGAATTAGTAGCAATTAAAGTAGCGAATAAGGTGGTAAATAAAGTGGCAAAAAGAACTATGCAAGATTAAAATGTCGGTATAAATAAAACAGAAAAAACTGTGTTAAGTATATTGATAGGCAGCCCAGAAAAAACGGCTGAGGAGATAGCTAAAGAAGTAGGAGTGACAAAGAGAACCATAGAGCGGACATTTGTTAGTTTGAAGAAAAAGGGGCTGATAGAGCGTATAGGATCTAATAAAAACGGGAGTTGGGCTGTTGTACAATGATATTGTTACTTATAGATTATTGGATGGCGGTAATCGTTTCGATGGCAAAACAATACATATTTTTTAAGATTTTTCTTGAAAAAGATTTTTAATTCGATTAGCCTTTTCTTAGGACGTCCGAATCTTTCCTAAGAGGAGGCTTATGACCATGAACAAAGAACAACTACACAGCTACATTTCAGATAGCACAGGAAATGAGAGTAATAT
>JAIKXH010000033.1 GCA_024684215.1 Lachnospiraceae bacterium | reverse complement strand
AAGCTATATTAATGCCGGGCATTTATAGTTTATAGTAAGTTAAACGCCGGATATTTATGATTCAAAAGTATGGCAAAATGCCGGCTAATAAAAGTCTCACAGAAAGGAAGTACATAATTTGGGTAAATTTGATAACAGCGAAGTAATTCAGCGATTTCTTCGCTATGCGGTAATCGATACACAGTCAGACGAGGAGAGCGGAGCATCTCCGAGCAGCGAAAAGCAAAAAAATCTCGGAAGACTTCTTGAAAAAGAATTAAATGAGATTGGGGTTAAAGAAGTATTTTTTGATGAGGAGCATTGCTATGTTTACGGCAGGATTCCCGCAAATTGCGCAAACAGTGCTACATCATTCGGAAACAAAAAGCTTGCTCTCATAGCGCATATGGACACTTCACCGGAGTCTTCCGGAAAAGATGTGAAGCCTCGCATTGTAGAAAATTATGACGGAGGAGATATTTATCTTGGCGACGCAAGCGGACTTACGCTCAGCCCCGATAAATATCCTGAGATGAAGGCGTATATCGGACAGAGCCTTATAGTAACCGATGGCACTACGCTTCTCGGCGCGGACGACAAGGCGGGTGTGGCTGAAATAATGGCAGCAGCGTCCTATCTTATAAATCATCCCGAGGTTTCTCACGGTGAGATATCTATCTGCTTCACTCCCGATGAGGAAATAGGAAGCGGTGTGGATAATATCGATATGGACAGACTTAATGCCGATTACGGTTATACCGTTGACGGAGGAGCTATCGGAGAACTCGAATACGAGAACTTCAACGCTGCTTCTGCAGTAGTAAAGGTTCATGGCGTAACCGTTCATCCGGGAGAGGCAAAAAATAAGATGAAGCATGCCGCAAGGATAGCAATGGAACTTGATGCAATGCTTCCTGCCGAGGCTAAGCCTCAATTTACCGAAGGGTATGAAGGATTTTTCTATCTTACCGATATGAAGGGAAGCACCGAGGAAGCGGAGTTTAAGTATATTATACGCGACCATGACAGAGAAAAATTTGAAGAAAAGAAGAGCCTTATGCAGGCAGCAGCCGTATTTATCAACGAAAAATACGGAGAGGGCACTGCAGAGGTTACTTTAAAGGATTCTTATTACAACATGCGCGAAAAGATTGAGGAAGGAAATATTTTCCTCATTGATAACGCTAAAAAGGCTATGGAAGAGCTTGGCATCGAGCCCAAGATTCAGCCCATCCGCGGCGGTACAGACGGAGCAAGGCTCTCATTTATGGGGCTTCCCTGCCCTAACCTTTGCGCGGGCGGACACAATTTCCATGGCAGATATGAGTATGTGTGCGCAGAATCAATGGAAAAAATCACAGAGCTTTTGATAAAGCTTGTGAGCATGTAATGATCAGAAGCGTGGGAAAATGGTTAAGATAGATTTGATCACGGGCTTTCTCGGGTCCGGAAAAACTACATTCATGATTAAGTATGCGAAGTATCTCATGTCTAAGGGACTTCGCATAGGCATCCTCGAATACGATTATGGTGCCGTTAATGTTGATATGCTCCTTTTAAACAAACTTAGAAGCGATAAATGTGAGCTTGAGATGGTTGCGGCAGCCTGCGATGAGGACTGCCTTAAGAGGCGCTTTAGAACAAAGCTTATAGCGATGGCAATGAGCGGATATGACAGAGTTATAGTTGAGCCTTCCGGCGTGTTTGATATGGATATGTTCTTTGATACGCTAAGGGACGACGGAACCTTAGAGAGAATGTATGAGATCGGAAGCGTAATAACCATTGTCAATGCCAATCTTACCGATAACAAAGATAAAGAAGAGGACTTCTTTTTGGCATCTCAGGCTGCAAGTGCGGGCTGCATACTTTTAAGCAGAGTACAGCTTTCAAAACCCGAGAGTATTGAAACTACAAAAGCTCATATAGAAAAAGCCGCAGAGGCTATCATGTGTAAGATAAAAGGAAAATACCTTGCCAAAGATTGGGACGAGTTAACGGAAAGTGACTTTGAACAGATATCAAACAGCGGATTTTTTTCAAATGATTATATGAAGGTGATAGCGGGAAGCAAGCTGGAATTTGATTCGGTGTGTTTCCTTGATCTGACTGATGATTTGGAAGGTATGAAATCCAAGATAAATACTCTGTTTGCCGATGAAAGCTACGGACATATCATAAGGGTAAAAGGATTTGTATGTGACAAGGAGGGTGGCTATCAGCTCAATGCCACAAGGCACGAGATCCTTGTTGACCTTATAGCCATAGGACAAGGTGTTTTTATAGTGATCGGAACAGGACTTAACAAGGATAAGATCAGGACATTAATGTATTCGTAATCATAATGGGAGTGAAAAATGGCCAGAATCATAAATTCAACATTGGTCCACTTAGTGCAGGACGGAAAGTATCTGATGCTTCACCGCACAAAAAAAGAGGGCGATTACAATAAAGACAAATGGATTGGCGTGGGAGGTAAGTTCGAGCCGCGTGAGTCGCCTGAGGATTGTGCTTTGAGGGAAGTTAAAGAAGAAACCGGCCTAACCATGAATTCCATGGATTATCGCGGAATAGTGACTTTTATATACGAGGATATCACGGAGTATATGCACCTTTTTACATCCGAAGATTTTTCAGGAGAGATGATCACCTGCGATGAGGGCGACCTTGAGTGGGTTGAGATATCAAAAGTATGCGATTTGCCTATATGGGAGGGAGATAAAATATTTTTTCGCCTGATGGAGGAGAAAGTACCTTTCTTTACCGTTAAGCTAGTGTATGATGATAACGGTAATTTGGTGTCACACAATGAGCATGTATACTCTTAGATTTTCTTTAAAAAGTAAGTATTATCCGGACAATTTGAGGTGGATCACTTAAGTAAAGTACGTGCGTTTTCACCAAGTATAAGATTTTTATCATCATCAGAGAGCGGAAGATTTCTTATGAAATCGAGGCTCTCTTTTTGATCGCTCCAAGGACTGTCTGTTCCGAATAGGACTTTATCAGGACCGAAGGCTTTTACCATATCCATAAATTTATCAGGTGAAAGGAGATCGAGATCTGATTCACTCCAGTAACCGTCGGTTAACGGATGCATTTTGCCGCATGAAAAAGCAGTATCTATCCATACTCCGCTGTCTGCGAGAAGTGAGAGCACGCGGTCCCAGTTTCTCCAGCCTCCCATATGTGCCAAAACGAATTTGAAATTTCCGATTTCATCCACCACATGTTTGCATTTTTCGGGGGATGACTGAGTTTCACCCGGAAAGCCTACATCAAGTCCGGCATGTGTGATTACGATTAAGTCAAGCTCGGCGGCAAGGTTTATTATTCTGAGGAATTTCACATCGTCTATATCTGTTTTTTGGTATACGGGATGAAGCTTGATACCCTTAAAACCCAGTTCCTTTATGCGGTGTAATTCTTTTTTGTAATCCTCAATGTCCGGGTGTATACACGCAAAGGAGAGCAAAGAGCTCTCCTTTGTATTTATCATGTGAGCGGAATCGTTGATATGAGAAACCTGTTCGGGGGACGTTGCCACCGGGAGGATTACAGACAGATCAACTCCGGCTGCTTTTGCCGTAGTTATGAGCGAGTTCACAGTACCGTCGCGAAAGGGTACAATATGGGCTTCATGACTTAGTTTATCTATTGCTTTTGCGGCAATTTTGTCCGGGAATGTATGTGTGTGAAAATCTATTATCATTATTGTTTCCGATTATTTGGCGTCAGCGTCATCAGAAAGTGCTTCATACTGAGGTACGCTGACCTTTGTACTGTAGCAGGCAAAGGT
>JAIKXH010000082.1 GCA_024684215.1 Lachnospiraceae bacterium | reverse complement strand
TGACAACTCTCTGCTGCCATGAGTCAGCACCAACCTTCTTGCCTGTCTCGAGGAGTTTATTAGTTTCCGCTTCAAACTCCTCAATAGTTGTTAATTTGAATTCTTCCATATAGACCTCCTTTAATTACTTTACGTTCTTTTCTATTGGAACATATTTATATCTTAATTCCGAAGCAGCCCACTCGCCTCTCCGAAAAATTAAAACCTACAGTTCTAAACTATCCAGTATCTTCTCCAGTTCAACCCTCATGCGGGATTCCTTGGGAAGCTGTACAGTCGGCTTGCCCTCGCAGTCAAACTCGTATACATCCTCATCATGAGGAAGTACCCCTGCAAGGTCAAGCTCCTGCAACTGAATCTCTTCTAATATACCATCGCTCAACTTACCGTCGGGAGCTCTGTTAACAATGAGCTTCACGGCACTGGGATTAAGCTCGATCTCTTTGATGAGCTTGGCGATTCGCCCTACCGCCTGAATCCCTCGTCTGGAGCAGTCGCTTACCAAAATAACTATATCAACATGGGGAAGAAGTCCTCTGCTAATGTGCTCCATACCGGCTTCGTTATCCACTACTATATACTGGTAGTTACCGGCAAACTTCTGAATCTGGGCCTGGAGCACTCCGTTTACATAACAATAACATCCTTTACCCTGGGTACGACCCATTACAAGCATGTCAAAATCATCTTCCTCTATAAGAGCACTGTTAAATTTAAAATTAGCGTAATCTTGTTTAGACATTCCCAAAGGAATAGGATTATCGAGGGATAATTCGGCATTAGCGATCTCTTCTCTGATCTCTCCCAAAGTAGCTTCTACTTCTACGCCGAGAACCTCGTTAAGATTGGAATTAGCATCTGCATCTACTGCCAGAACCGGTTTCTTACCGTGGCGACAAAGATAATCAATCAACAGTCCGCATGTGGTGGTCTTGCCCACACCGCCCTTACCGGCAACAGCAATAGTCTTTGACATAATAATCCTCCTAGTAGCTTAACCCAAGCAATATCAGCACATAGTATCCCCTAAGCATGTGCGTATGTTGAGATTATATCCTCTACGGGGGGATAAGTCAAGATAATTTATGCAATTTTTATAAAGGTTTTTCAAAGGCTTTTTTACATTTTGCACTTTTTAGCCAACCGGGGTAAATGAGTGCCTCTGCTTAACGTTTCCGATTATGTAATCAAAGATTATACCGCCATCGGGGAGGTTGGTGCGTTCCATATCCCCCACCTTTCCGTCGTGCTTTGCCCGAACGTATTTTTCAAGTTCCTCAACGCTTTCAAAGTCCTTCTCATCAAAGAAAATATCCCGCATCTGGTTGCCTGAGCAGCTGTTAAATATCTCGTGGATCACCTCGTATGTCATATCTTTATCCTCCTAGTTTTTTTGAATAATTTTTGAGGGCCGTTTTTGTGCAACATTGACAATGTCAAAATTTACATATTTTTAAACCATTGTACTCTTTTCACAATAGGCAATTTGTCCTATTTTTGCCCTTTTTGATTTTATTGTTATTTTTTTTGGTGAAATGATGCAGGAAGGCCTTAATTTTTGTTATTAATTTCCGTAAAACTTCCGTCACTTCATTCCGTCAAAGAGGGTTTACATTGTAGATTATAATAAGGAAATAAAAATAATTCCACTCATAATGCAACAAAACCTCAAAAAAAATATACTATATATACGTAAACCGGTTTAATCTTTCGAAAGGAATTTACCATATGACAGAATTTGAAAAGCTTGCAGAAAGCGCGAAACGCGGGGATGCCCACTCCTTTTCCAAGCTATATGAAAGCGTATATAAGGAAATGTATAAGGTAGCTTTCTACAGTCTGGGAAATAAGGAAGATGCTGCCGATAGTGTAATGGATGCGGTAACTGACGCCTTTGCAGGGATAAAGAAACTTAAGGATCCCGGCGCATTTAAGTCATGGATATTTAAGATCCTGTCAGCAAAGATAGTTCAGAAAAAAAAGGAATATGTTAATAAGAGCGTAAATATAGAAGATATTCCGGAGTCTGAAGACGAAAAAGCCTCCCTGCTCCAGGAAGATCACACTATTCGCTCACTCTTTTTCTCCCTGCCTGAGGAGGACCGGACCAT
>JAIKXH010000041.1 GCA_024684215.1 Lachnospiraceae bacterium | reverse complement strand
CATGAGGATTAACTTTCTGTCCCATAAAATTTTAAGCTCCTTTCCTTACTTCTTCTCGTCGAGCACGATAGTGATGTTGCTCATTCTCTTTTCGATTCTGTAAGCTCTGCCCTGTGCACGGGGTCTTACTCTCTTCATGATAGGACCCTGGTTAGCATAGCACTCTGCGATGTAGAGATTGTCGGGGTTCATTCCGTTATTGTTCTCCGCATTCGCAACAGCAGATGCAAGCAGCTTTTTAATTATGCTTGAAGCATATCTGGGATTGTACTCCAGAATAGCAGCAGCGGTAGTTACATCCTTGCCTCTGATAGCATCAAGTACGAAGCATGCCTTCTGTACCGATACTCTGGCGTAAGATAACTTTGCAGAAGGTCTTGTGTCTTTCTGCGCGTTTCTTTCTCTCTTAATTTGAGATCTATGTCCCTTAGCCATAGACTTACACTCCTTTCACGTAGATACCTGACTACTTATTTAACTTTGGACTTCTTCTCGTCCTTGCCATGTCCTCTGTAGGTTCTGGTTGCAACGAACTCGCCCAGTTTGTGACCTACCATATCTTCTGTTACATACACCGGAACATGCTTGCGTCCGTCATGTACTGCGATGGTGTGTCCTACAAAGGAAGGGAAAATCGTGGATCTGCGGGACCAGGTCTTGATAACTGACTTCTGGCCACCGGCATTCATTGCGTCCACCTTCTTAAGCAGCTCAGCGTCTGCGAAAGGTCCTTTTTTAAGTGATCTAGACATTTTGATTCCTCCTCCTAAACTACTTGATTGCCTTGCCGTCGCGTCTTCTTACGATCAACTTGTTGGAAGCCTTCTTCTTATCTCTTGTCTTCAGTCCAAGAGCGGGCTTGCCCCAAGGAGTTGAAGGACCCGGACGACCGATACCGGTCTTACCTTCACCACCACCATGCGGGTGATCGTTGGGGTTCATGACTGAACCGCGAACGGTAGGACGGATACCCATGTGACGCTTGCGGCCTGCTTTACCGATCTTTACGAGGCTGTGATCAACATTGCCTACGATTCCGATGGTAGCGCGGCAGTTAAGAGGAACCATTCTCATCTCGCCCGAAGGAAGTCTTAAGGTTGCATACTTGCCTTCCTTAGCCATAAGCTGTGCTCCGTTTCCGGCGCTGCGTACCATCTGGCCGCCCTTTCCGGGATAGAGCTCAACGTTATGTACCATAGTACCAACAGGGATGTTCTCAAGAGGGAGGCAGTTGCCTACTCTTACTTCGGCCTCAGGTCCGTTCATGACCTTCATGCCATCGGTGAGTCCATCGGGAGCGAGGATATATGCTTTCTCGCCATCTGCATAGCAGATAAGAGCGATGTTAGCTGTTCTGTTGGGATCGTATTCGATACCGATTACGGTAGCTGCGATTCCGTCTTTAAGTCTCTTGAAGTCGATGATACGATACTTCTGTCTGTTACCGCCACCCTGGTGTCTAACGGTAATCTTGCCCTGGTTGTTACGTCCGGCATTTTTCTTCTTTGAAGCAAGAAGGCTCTTCTCGGGAGATTTCTTGGTGATCTCCGAGAAATCGGAACCTGTCATATTTCTTCTGGAAGGGGTGTAGGGATTATATGTCTTGATTCCCATTTTTATTCTCCTTTATGATTTAGCACGGCTGTGCGTCATATACTTTTTGCATGGCGCTGTGCCGTATACAGTTACTGTTTTTTACAAGATATCCATTCGTGCCGGGTGCGGCGCGAACGGTGTAATGATGTCGATGTTCATCTATTACAGTCCGGAGAAGATCTCGATATCCTTGCTGTCTTCGGTAAGCCATACAACAGCCTTCTTGGTCTTTGCAGTCTTTCCTTCAACTGCGCTGCCTCTCTGTCTCTTCTTCTTTCCGTCAAGGTTTAAGGTGTTGACCTTCTTAACCTTTGCGCCGTCGAACATCTTCTCAACAGCTTCCTTGATCTGGGTCTTGTTTGCCTCAGTGTGAACAAGGAAAGTGTACTTTTTTTCTCCATAGCCGTCCATACTCTTCTCGGTAACTACAGGCTTAAGGATAACATCATAGAATTTTACGTCTGCCATTATGCGTACACCTCCTCGATCTTTTTAACAGCGTCCTTGGTAAGAACGAGGGTCTTTGCATTTATCACATCATACACATTTATGGTGTTAACAAGAGCAGTGTTCACATCAGCTACATTTCTTGCGCTAAGAACAACATTCTCATTGTTTTCTGCGATAACCACAAGGCCGCTCTCAACCTTAAGGTTCTTCATTACCTCGGTGAATTTCTTTGTCTTGATCTCGTCAAGCTTTAATTCGTCGAGAACTACAAGCTTTCCGTTTGAAACCTTATCGCTGAGAACTGATTTAAGTGCAGCTCTCTTTTCCTTCTTGTTAAGCTTGAAGGAATAATCTCTCGGAACGGGAGCGAATACAACTCCGCCGCCCTTCCACTGAGGAGCTCTGATGGATCCCTGTCTTGCATGACCGGTTCCCTTTTGTCTCCAGGGCTTTCTTCCGCCGCCTGAAACTTCAGAGCGGGTCTTAGCTTTCTGTGTACCCTGACGATTGTTTGCAAGCTGCTGTACAACTGCCATATGTACGAGGTGCTCATTTACCTCTACGCCAAAGACTGCGTCATTCAGCTCGATTGTACCAACTTCCTTGCCTTCCATATTGAAAACAGATACGTTTGCCATTTTGTCTGGTCCTCCTTTCGCTCTGAATTAGCACTCTACCTTGGTAGTCTCTTTGATAGTAACAAGAGCCTTCTTGCATCCGGGTACTGCACCCTTAACAAGGATGAGGTTCTTATCCTTATCAACACGTACTACTTCAAGGTTGCGAACAGTTACTTTTACGCTTCCCATGTGTCCGGGCATTCCTTTTCCCTTGAACACACGGCTGGGTGATGAACATGCACCGTTTGAACCCTGATGACGATGGAACTTTGAACCGTGCTTCATGGGTCCTCTGTGCTGACCGAGGCGCTTAACCGCACCCTGGAATCCCTTACCTTTGGAAATAGCGGTTGCATCAACCTTATCTCCCTCGGCAAAGATGTCGGCGCTTATCTCATCTCCGAGCTTGTACTCTTCGGCATTCTCAAAGCGAAACTCTCTGACATATTTCTTGGATGAAACACCGGCCTTCTTGAAGTGTCCCTGTGCTGCCTTGTCAGCGCCGTGACGATTGTAAACCTTCTTGGTGCCCTTTCCATCCTTCTTAACTTCCCTGTCCTTGGTATCAGCGAAGCCTACCTGAACTGCGCTGTAGCCATCGTTCTCAGCGGTTTTAACCTGAGTAACCACGCAGGGGCCTGCGGAAAGTACGGTTACGGGGATCAGTGCTCCGTTCTCGCCAAAGATCTGAGTCATACCAATCTTTGTTGTCAGTATTGCCTTTTTCATTTTAAAACTTTACCTCCTTATTTCTACATAGCGGACCGGTCTGCCCGTTGCGGCTTTCCGTTCTTGTCTAGTAGAGGTTTATAAATTGTTTTTATGTTGCCTGTTTTTCCTTATTATTATCTGTTCTTCATCTTGATGTCGATGTAAACACCGGCAGGCATTTCAAGACGCTTGAGAGCTTCGGTGGTCTTGGGACCGGAAGAAACTACATCGATGAGTCTCTTGTGAGTTCTCTGTTCGAACTGTTCTCTGGAATCCTTATACTTATGAGTAGCTCTCAGAATGGTAACTACTTCCTTCTTTGTGGGAAGAGGAACGGGTCCGCTGATCTGGGCTCCACTCTGCTTTAATGTATCGATGATCTTCGAAGCGGATGCATCGATAAGCTGATGATCATAAGCCTTAAGGGTGATTCTCATAATTTGACTTGCCATAAAAAAAGTCGCCTCCTTTTCGCATTTCGTATGCGACAAGCGGTGACTGTACACATTGCCGTGTGTATCCTAATCCGTTAGCAACGTTCCGGACTCTATTTACCTCATTTCTGAAGTAGATCACACGTAGTTTCTGCACTATTGCAGACTTTAAATTCGGTACAGTGACTTGTCGTCAGTTTTCTGAACTTGACATTCGCTCCACGGAAAACCTGTTACCGGTTACCCAATAACAGCAACCTCACGCTTCACAGCTATCATGCCACAGCAAGGACTAATATAACATCTATTTGTAGATATTGCAAGAACTTTTTTCAAAAATTTTGTAAATATTTTTATTTTTATATATCAAGCCGCATATACCATATGTTTCATCGCTCACACGTCTTGCGGCTAACATCGCGTTACGCAGCGGTACTAAACTCATACTTCGTATTCGTTAAGTGCCGGCGACGCTACATTGTTCGCTACGGAAACATATGGTATCTTCGTCTTTGTTATAGTTTAAATAAATATTTCCTCAACCCCTAAAAGAAGTTCTTCCATAGTATCCATGGAGTTTATCCTCTGACGGAATTTTGATGAATTCGGCATACCCGCGGTATACCACGCGAGATGCTTTCTCATTTCTTTTATCGCAACATACTCGCCTTTATATTTGAGCATAAGCTCGGCATGCCTTATAGCTAAAGCCTTCTTTTCCTCACTTGTCGGCGGATCTAATTTTTCTCCGGTTTCAAGATAATGGGTAACCTGTCTGAATATCCACGGATTACCTTCCGCTCCTCTTCCTATCATTATGCCGTCGCATCCGGTCTCGTCCATCAGGGCCTTTGCTTTTTCCGGTGATGTCACATCTCCGTTTCCTATAACGGGAATGCTTACAGCTTCTTTTACCTGTCTTATAATATCCCAGTCGGCATCACCGCTGTAGTATTGTGCTCTGGTTCTTCCATGAACCGCAACTGCATTTACACCTGCTGCCTCTGCCGCTTTGGCTATCTCAACAGCATTTACACGCTCTGAGTCAAATCCTTTTCTGAATTTAACTGTCACGGGCTTAGTGGAGTTTTTTACAAGCTGCTCCATAATCCTGAATGCCAGATCGGGATTTTTCATAAGAGCGCTTCCCTCACCGTTATTTACGACCTTAGGCACAGGACATCCCATATTAAAATCAAGCACATCATAGTTACGATCGTCTATCTCTTTAACTACCTCGCCTATAAGCTCCGGCTCCGAACCAAACAACTGAAGCGAAGCAGGTCTTTCAGATTCTTCAACCTCAAGCAAAGAGACGGTGTTTTTATTGTGATACGAGATAGCTTTTGCACTTACCATCTCCATGCACACCATTCCCGCACCCATTTCCGAGCATAAGATACGAAATGGCAGGTCTGTTACACCTGCCATTGGCGCTAATATACAATTGTTCTTCAGTTCCAAAGAACCAATCTTTAGTTTCTTCATAAATATTGCCTTGCGCTTCTTCCTATTCTTCTCCGCTCTCAAACTCGCTAAGCAGATCTTCAGGTTTTTCGCCCAAAATAGCCATTCGATAATAAATGCTAAGTGACTCCAAAAGCTCTGCTCTGTTTCTTCTGATCTCACCGATCAAAAGACCGGATGATATATCATCATAATAAATATCATCGGAATCGGCATTGGTCTCAAGGCTCACTCCGCCCTCTTCGTCAAAAACTATATAAAACAGCCCGCCGACCTCTTCGGTAAAAAGCACGCATATAATATGTAACTCTTTTTGAATGGACTCGGGCAGCTTTGAGAATTTCTTATTAAAGTAGTATTTTTGCTCATAAGCATTTGCTCCGCACAAAACCACTCTTCCGTCAGAAAGCTCTCCGTTATCTTTTATATCTTTAAATTGATTATTATCACTCATATCTTTTCCAAAATCAGCGATTGGTATCAGGTATATCCGTATATGCCCCTTACGGAAACTTCGCCCGCATACACCTGGATAATTTCACCGTTTTCCTTTTTAACTGTCAGCTCGCCTATATCGTTTATTCCGATAGCCCTAGCAACATACTCCCCTTTAGGGTCCAGTATCTTTACTTCTTTATCCTTATTAATAAGAAAGCTTTCATATTCCGCTTTAAGTAAAGACAAATCCTCATTCTCCAGAAAAGCCTTGTAATGCTTCTCGAAGTAAGCGATGATCCTGCCTACCAGATTGCATCTGTTTGTCGCACTTCCAAAAGCCTCGTCTATGCTCGTAGCCTTATCTTTTATTTCTTTGTCAAAGTGCTGAAGCTTCACATTTATTCCGACTCCGATAACCACATAATGGATATAATCATTTTCAGCGCTCATCTCGGTAAGGATTCCGCAAACCTTTTTCCCGCCTATAAGGATATCATTGGGCCATTTTATTGAAACCTTGGGAAGATCGTCATTTTGCTTTTTGCAGACTCCTGAAGTTTCTTTTGCTCCTTCCGCCTCTTTCCTTAAATCTTCAATGGCACTTGCCACAGAAAGTGCCATGACAAGAGTAAGCATCGGCGCTTTATTCGGAAGTATTCCGGGCTTTAACATCAGTGTATAATAGACATTCTTTCCCGAAGGGCTTATCCAATCCCTTCCCCTTCTGCCTCTGCCTGATAACTGTCTGTCAGCGACCAGAAGAAGTCCTTCGTCCTCGCCTTCGTCCGCTAAGCGCTTGGCCTCGGTGTTTGTAGAACCGATCTCTTCAAAAAACTCAGCCTTACTTATAAGCCCGTTTCCGTTTAATGCTCTGCAAAGCTCTCTTTTATTAAAAATATCCACTCCGGTATCTTCGAGCTTGTAGCCTCTGTTTCTTACGGCTTCTATTACATATCCGTCCTTTTTCAGGCTCTCCACCGCTTTCCAGACAGCGGTCCTCGATACTCCGAACTTCTCGCAGATCTCCTGCCCTGACACATATTCATTTGTACTCCTTAAAAGTTCAAGTATCTTTGACTTCATCCGGTACACCTCGCTACCGCATATTACTTCATATGCTATACGGTTGCATCAATAACAGCTTTGATTGTATGCATACGGTTTTCAGCCTCTTCAAAAACACGGCTCTGTGAAGATTCGAATACTTCATCGGTTACTTCCATCTCAGTAATACCGAATTTCTTTCCTACCTCGGCTCCAATCTTTGTCTTAAGATCGTGGAATGCCGGCAGGCAGTGCATAAAGATTGCCTTATCCGAAGCATTGTTCATTATAGTCTTGTTTACCTGATATGCCTTAAGATCTGCAATTCTCTCAGCCCAGATTTCATCAGGCTCACCCATAGATACCCATACATCGGTGCAGACAACATCCGCATCCTTTGTTCCTTCCATAGGATCCTCGGTAAGATTTATACTTGCGCCTGTGGTTAATGCTATTTCCTTCGCGGTTTTTACAAGTTCCTCAGAAGGCCAATACTTCCTGGGTGCGCATCCGTAAAAATGCATACCCATCTTTGCACAGGCAATCATAAGAGAATTTCCGGTATTGTAACGGGCATCTCCCATGTATGCAAGTTTGATACCCTTCAAATGGCCAAACTCTTCTATAATAGTAAGCATATCCGCAAGCATCTGAGTGGGATGAAATTCATTGGTAAGTCCATTCCACACCGGAACCTTTGAATACTTTGCAAGCTCCTCAACGATTTCCTGCCCGTATCCGCGGTACTCAATACCGTCAAACATACTTCCAAGTACTCTTGCTGTGTCAGCTATGGACTCCTTTTTTCCAATCTGGGATCCCGAAGGGTCAAGATATGTAGTCCCCATGCCCAGATCATGTGCAGCTATCTCAAACGAACAGCGGGTTCTGGTACTTGTCTTTTCAAAAATCAGAGCTATATTCTTTCCTCTGTGATGATCTACAAGTATTCCCTTTTTCTTTTTATCTTTTAAATCTGCTGCCAGATCAAGAAGATAATTAATCTCTTCAGGGGTATAGTCGAGAAGCTTTAAAAAATCCCTTCCGCGTAAGTCCATAGTTCTATCCTCCATACAAAATATTTAATACCAATCCATAATATGCCGGTTTAATACTTATCCATAATATGCGGGTCCAGTCTCGCCTCAGAACTCCTTGGTTTTAAATTGTAATCCAAGGATTCATCCGGGGTAACTATCATTATATCTTTATAGACATCTTTCACAATCACAACCGCGCCTTTTGGTATTTCAACTCCCTCAAGACTGCTTCTTGCAGAGAATTCACGATTACCGATTCTGACCTCTCCGATTCCTCTGAGATTATCTATCTCACTTGTGACAAGCGCCCTGGTACCGATATGTTTTCTAAGTCCAAGTTGCCTTTTTTTCTTATCAAAGTTTCTTTTCACACCCGGTCTGACAAAAGCAAATAAAAGGAAACTCACCAAGGCGGTGACCACTATCTGCAGCCATACCGGCAGACCAAACATGGCACACACTGCCCCCGCAAGGCATCCGATGCCAATCCATACTGCCGTAACCGCCGTAGTGATCATCTCTATAACTATAAGTATTATAAACAGCACAAGCCATATTATCAGATAAGTATAGTCCATAAGATTAAACCTTAAACGTAGTTTTTAATCCTGTCAACAGCCTCTACAGTATTCTCATATGTACCGAATGCGGTGAGTCTGAAATATCCTTCACCGGAAGGACCGAATCCCGAACCGGGAGTTCCCACAACATTAACCTTCTCCAAAAGGAAATCAAAGAATTCCCAGCTTGTCATATTATTTGGAGTCTTGAGCCATATGTAGGGAGCATTTACTCCGCCGGAAACACTGAATCCGGCTGCCTTTAATCCATCATAAATATATTTTGCATTATTCATGTAATATGCAACCTGAGCCTTAAGCTGCTCTTTTCCTTCGGGAGAATAAACAGCCTCTCCGGCACGCTGAATAATGTACGGTGCTCCGTTATACTTTGTTCCGTGTCTTCTCGCCCAAAGCGCGTGAAGCTGTACATCACCGGCTTTTAATTCCTTAGGTATAACGGTAAATCCGAGTCTTACTCCGGTAAATCCGGCATTTTTTGAAAACGATCTCATCTCGATTGCGCAGGTTCTTGCTCCCTCGCACTCATAAATGCTGTGAGGTACATCATCCTCGGAAATATAAGCCTCGTAGGCAGCATCATACAAAATGATTGCTCCTACCTTGTTTGCGTAATCAACCCACTCCTGAAGCTGAGCCTTTTTAATGGTGGCTCCTGTAGGATTGTTGGGAAAGCACAGATAGATAAGATCCGGAGTTTTTGACGGAAGCTCAGGTGCAAATCCGTTAGCCTCGGTACAAGGCATGTATATTACATCGCTCCATGTCTCGGACTTTGCGTCATAGGTTCCGGTTCTTCCCGCCATTACATTAGAGTCTACATATACGGGATACACAGGGTCACACACTGCAATCTTGTTATCAAGGCTGAAAATCTCCTGGATATTTGAACAGTCACACTTTGCACCGTCAGATACAAATATCTCGTCGGCTGAAATATCACAGCCCCTTGCTTTATAATCATTGTCCGCTATAGCGTTTCTTAAAAACTCATATCCCAAATCGGGCGCATAGCCTCTGAAGGTTTCTTTAACGCCCATCTCGTCAACCGCCCCGTGAAGAGCCTTTATGATAGCAGGCGCTATAGGCTGGGTAACATCTCCGATACCGAGTCTTATTATCTTTGCATTGGGGTTAGCCTCGCTGTATTCCCTTACTTTTTTTCCTATTGTCGAAAATAAATAGCTTCCCGGGAGCTTGAGGTAATTGTCGTTTGCCTTAACCATTAGTGAATATCCTCATGTTTCTATAATTTATATGCATAGCATACAGTGATCTAAATCTGTACTTCTCCCTCAAAAACGGTAACCGCAGGCCCCGTCATATATATAAGGTTGTTTTCCCTGTCCCACTCTATTTTAAGAGTTCCTCCAAGAAGATGAACATTTACTTCGTTGTCCGTAAGTCCGCAGAGCACACAGGCAACCGCAGTAGCGCAAGCACCTGTTCCGCACGCTAAAGTTTCTCCCGTTCCTCTCTCCCAGACTCTCATATTTACGTTATTTCTGTCCACAACTTCCACAAATTCCGTATTCGTCCTTTTAGGGAACAGCTCATGATTTTCAAAATCGGGTCCTATATTTTCTATCTTCATGTCCTTTATTCCATCATAAAAGATAATGGCATGAGGATTTCCCATGGACACGCAGGTCATTTCATAGGTCTTTCCCTGTACAGTGATAGGTACTTTGATTGCTGTTTCTTGGCTGACCTTAACAGGTATCTGCGCAGGCTCCAATATAGGGCTTCCCATATTGACGCGAACGCTTACCGCCTCTTTACCCGATGCGGTTTCTTTGGTATTTAAAGTAATATACTTCACTTTTCCGGCGCTGACAATGGTAAATTCTTCCGAAGATGTAAGTCCCTTGTCAAAAACATACTTAGCCACGCATCTGATGCCGTTACCGCACATCTCCGCTCTGGTTCCGTCTGCATTGTACATTTCCATCTCAAAATCAGCTTCGTTTGAAGGGTTGATGAATATTACACCGTCTCCTCCTATTCCAAAGTGTCTGTCGCTTAACTTTCTGACTATCTCAGGCTTTTTTTCGGTTGGTATTTTTTCCTCGGCACCGTTTACATATACATAATCGTTACCGCATCCCTGCATTTTAGTAAATTTCATGATGTCACCTTCTTATCAGTCTTTCTTTATGGATCATTCTATACAGAGTTTTATTTATTGATTCTTCTCTCTATATATTCTTTATCGGTCCTTCATCAGTGTCAGCACTTTCTTTGCCGTCTCCACAAGCCCCGAACCTGTTTCCATACTGTTTTTCTGAATATATTTATGAGCCTCCGCCTCTGTAATATGATTTCTTGCCATAAGCAGAGCCTTAGCCTCGTTTAATATCTTTATGTCTTCTTCACTTCTGGTCTTTGGCTTTAGCCTATCTCTTTTCTTGCGCCTGATTTGCTCATCCACCATCTGGTTTAGAGTATTCATCAGCCTGTCGACCTTAAGTGGCATTGTAAGCGTCACTATTCCATTTCCATCGAGGTCATTAACATGCTTTTGCGATACCAGCAGTAGCATATCGAATCCGTACGGGAGATTTTCCCGCAGCTGCGAGTACATCATATCCTGCAATTTATAGGAACATATGACTATTGCGTCGTCCAGATCGTCCATTTTGCTGATAGCCTGCGCACCGTTAGCACAGATAAAAACCGATCTGTATCCACATCTTGCAAGAACGCTTCGTATGCCGTTTGATTCCTCGGGTCCGGAAAGTGCAATTATGATGTTAGCCATCTGCACCTCCAATCCTAACCGGTATATAAGTTATCCGAAATCCAAACATGCTAGTAGCGGTTCAAGTACTCTGAAAGCTCCCACTCCGACACAAATGTATTATAGTCGTTCCATTCCTTTTCCTTCATTCTGATATACTGCTCAAAAGCCTCTTCTCCGAGAGTCTTTGCTATGAAGGGATCCGCCTTTGCAGCCTCGATTGCCTCCTTGAGGTTTCCGGGAAGTCTTCCCATGGGAAGATTATCCCTTTCTTCAGAAGTCATCTCTGCGATGTTTTCATCAATTGCTGCAGGGGGCATAATCTTATTCTCAATACCGTCAAGTCCTGCTGCCACTACGAGTGCAAGTGCGAGGTAGGGATTTGCGGCTGAATCTGCACTTCTAAGCTCCACTCTCGCGTTCTGTCCCTTCAAAATGGCGGGGATGCGAATCATCTGCTTACGGTTTCTTGCGCTCCACGCAATATAAACCGGAGCGTCATATCCGGTATTAAGTCTCTTATATGAATTTACAAGCGGATTTGTAACCACACTCATACCTTTTAAGTGTTCCATTAATCCGCCGATAAAATAATATGCCTCTTTTGAAATACCGTTTTTATCGGAAGCATCATCAAAAATATTAACTCCGTCCTTAAGGATCGAAATATTGATATGCATTCCCGATCCGTTTACATTGTTCTTGGGCTTGGGCATAAATGTGGCATGAAGTCCGTGTCTTTTTGCCATAGTTCTGACGGCAAGCTTAAAGGTTTGAATATTATCAGCTGTCTCTAAAGCTTCTCCATGACTCAGATCAATCTCATGTTGTGCGGGCGCAAACTCGTGATGAGAAGCATCGATTTCAAATCCCATATCCTCAAGATTCATAACGATATCTCTTCTGGCATTCTCACCTTCATCCAAAGGTCCCACATCAAAATATCCGGCCTGCTCATGAGTGACTACTGTAGGATTTCCGTTCTCATCAGTCTCAAAAAGGAAGAATTCGCACTCCGGGCCAACCTCGATTTTGAATCCCATAGCTTCTGCCTTTTCAAGATTTTTCTTTAAGATAAATCTTGAGCAAAGAGGTGAAGGAGTTCCCTCAGGCATATTAACATCGCAAAGAAGTCTTGCTACCTTGCCCTGCTGAGGTCTCCAAGGAAGTATTTCAAAAGTAGAAAAGTCAGGTATAAGGAGTCTTTCAGAATCTATTGTTCTGTGAAATCCATCCGCGGCGCTTGCATCAAAATGGCATCCGTTTTCCAATATACTGGCAATTTTTCCGGCTGTAACAGCAATGTTTTTAAGTGTTCCGTGGAGATCCGTAAACTGCAATCTCACAAACTCTACATCTTCTTCCTCAAGTAATCTAAGTACGTCCTCTTTTGTATAGCCTTTCATGCTATTTCCCTTCCTGCGTTTCGCATATCCGTATTAATAAAGCTTCGACAATTCTTCGGGAGTAAACACGTATTTAGTATTGCAAAAGCTGCAACCGACTTCTACGGGCTTACCCTCTTTAATCATATCATCAAGTTCTTTTTTACCAAGGCTTAGCATTACTCTCTCAAGCCTTTGTCTGCTGCAATTGCATTTGTATGCGCAAGGCATCTGCCCGGTAAATTCTATATCAAGGCCTCTTAAAACCTTTTTAAGCATATCCTCCGGAGTATCGCCTCCGTCAAGCATCGTGGTGACGGACGAAAGAGACTTTAAATTCTCTTCGAGAACCGATATGACTTCATCGGTAGCAAACGGCATAAGCTGGATTATAAAACCTCCCGCCTGTCTGATCGTGTTGTCTTTGTTCATAAGGACTCCCAAGCCTACCGAGGAAGGCACCTGCTCGGATACCGCGAAATAATAAGTTAAATCCTCCGCGATTTCTCCGGTCTGCAGCGAAATCTCACCCGAGTAAGGCTCTTTTAGTCCCATATCCTTTATAACTCTGAGAGTTCCGGGGCCTATAGCTCCCGATACGTCAAGTTTTCCGTTTGGCTTTGCGGGTATAATGACCTCAGGATTATTGGCATATCCTTTTACATTAGCGGATGAATCTGCAGTAACAGTGATTCCTCCCGCAGGTCCTTCGCTTTTTATCTGAAGAGTAAGTACATCCTTTTCACCCTTCATCATGCTTCCCATCATAGCTGCCGCACTTAGCATTCTTCCGAGTGCCGCGCTCATAACAGGGCTGGTATTATGAATGCTTCTTGCATGTTCAACAAGTTCTCTGGTGGTACACGCAAAAGCTCTTATTTGTTCCCCCGCTGCCATAGCGCTTACTATATAATCATTCATATTGGTTCTTTTCCTTGGTCGATTTAGCTATCACAAAAACCCTCTGAGTATTTTCGGAAATCTCTCCGTCCGTCTCCGAATCCAGCATCTTTATGATTTCAAATCGGTTTTCATTAAGAATATTTTTTATATCTGCAGCCTCATATCCTTTTTGGAAATGAGTCTCTTCATATCTGTCGAATCTTCCGTCCTCGCCCTCTATAAAAAGAGTAAGATCGTACTCATTTATACCTGTTTTGTCATCATAAAAATTATCCCAGATAAAACTGCAATCCTCACGGTTTTCCGCAATAGTCTTATCTCCGATAACCTCTCTGTATTTATAAACGGTATTAAAATCAAAAATAAAAAGTCCGCCCGGATACAGATAATTTGATACGAGCTTACATACTCTTTCAAAATCGCCTTCACCCGTAAGGTAATTTACGCTGTCGCAAACACTTATTACCGTACCGACCGTGCTGAAGAGTTCCAGCTCCGTCATATCCTGATTAAGATATAAAATCTCAGACCCGCTTTCACACTTCTTCTCCATAGCTACTTCAAGCATCTCATAGGAATTATCTATTCCTATCATATCGAAACCCTCGCTATAGAGCATCTCCGTTACTGTACCTGTGCCGCATCCTAAATCCACAACCAGGTTTCTCTCGGATTCTAACAGCTCTTCCGCGGAAATCTCTTCACTGTTCTCAAATACTTCTAAATCCGAAATTTCATCAATCAAATCATCGGATTCCGAATTCTCTTCCTCCGGATCCCTTACTCTTTCGGTTATGCCGTATGAATCTATGGCCTCAACAATACGTTCACACCACTTTTCATATGGAACAGTATCCATGAGTTCATCATAAACCGATGCAAATTCCGTATAACTGTCTGCCATAGTCGGCCTCCGTTAAATCACAATTCCAAGCAAACCGTATGAAAGTATCGATACGATTACAGTTGCCATAGCAATACCTGCAAGTTCTGCCAAAATAGCCTTTTTAAAATCTATCTCAAGAAGTGCGGCGATAAGTGAACCCATCCATGCACCGGTTCCGGGAATGGGAATTCCTACAAAAAGCATAAGTCCTATAAACTCACCGCTTGCAATTTTTCCGCTCTTTTTCATCGCTCTTGCCTCAAGCTTTTCAACAAGCTTATGGAAAAGCTTAGTCTTTCCGAGCCATTTAAATATCTTTTTGATAAAAAGCAAAATAAGAGGTATGGGAATAATATTTCCCACTATGCAAAGTGGTATTGCTTTTAGTAAAGGCAGATTCAAAAATTTAGCAACAAAAAGTCCCGCACGGAGTTCCAATATAGGAAGCATTGATACAAATACAACAACTAGCTCGGCAGGTATATATTTCCCGAGCGATGTAGCAAATTTAGCGGCAACCTTTTCGGTAAATCCCATTTCTTCTTCAGGAACCTCACCGGTCTCTTTTGCATCGTCCTCTGTTTGCGATGCATCAGTATCTTCTGCACTTCCAATCTTAACTATATCCCTTGCTATTGAGCCCTCCTCATATGCGAAGCTGGCAGATGTTCCTGTTACAGGCAGTCCGAGTGATACCACGCAAAATACTACAGCCATAACGGTAGTTAAAGCAAAGCTTAATCTTTTGTTTCCGAGCATTTTTTTCATAATCTTTATTTTATTCTCCTAAGTATTCTTCCAGTGCTTCGACAAGTTTTTTCATTTGCTTATCAGTGCCAATGGTTATTCTGAGATTGTTGTTTATTCTAGCCTTATCCCAATATCTGACAAATATATTTCTTCCCCTTAAATAGGAATAAATATCTTTTGCGGGCACACTTTTGTGCGAAGCAAAGATAAAATTGGCACTGGAATCGGGAAATGTAAATCCAAGTCTGGTGAGTTCCTTTTTGGTCCACTCCCTGGTCTTTATTATCCTGGAAGTAATATCCTTAAAATACTCATCATCAAGAACTGCTAAAACTCCAAGTTCCTGAGAAGGCATATTCATAGTGTATGAATTGAATGAAAACTTTACATCATTAAGATATTTAATAAGCTTCTCATTGCCGATGCAAAAACCTATTCTCATTCCTGCCATTGCCCTGGACTTTGAAAATGTCTGAACCACCAAAAGATTCTCATACTTTTTAGTAAGCTCCAGCGCGCTAACACCGCCAAAATCAATGTAGGCCTCATCTACGATGATCACCACATCCTTGTTGGCTTTTATAATATCCTCAACGGTATCAAGGCTTTCCAAAAGTCCCGTGGGTGCGTTTGGATTCGGGAATATAACTCCGCCGTTTTCCTGTTTAAACCCATCGGCATCGATAGACCAGTCATCCTTTAAAGGAACTGTCTTGTAAGGTATTCTGTATAAGTCTGCCCACACATCATAAAAAGAATAAGTTACATCAGGAAATAATATCGGCTTATCCGAATTAAAGAAAGTCAAAAATGCCATACTGAGAACGTCATCAGATCCCACTCCCACAAACACATTCTTTTTATCCACTCCGTAATAATCGGCAAGTGCCTCAGTGATTGAAGTAGTGTTCTGGTCCGGATATAGCCTGAATGAGTCGGCATCCATCTCCTTTAATTTTTTTTCCACCATAGGAGCAGGGGGATAAGGACACTCGTTGGTGTTTAACTTTATAACATCCTTTTGCTTCGGCTGTTCACCGGCAACATAAGGAACTACTTTTCTGACATTATCTTCCCAGATCATTTATCATCCTCCTGCACTCGGCTGCCTGATCGGTTTGGCCGAGTTTCTCATATATATCTGCCATGTGGTTTAAAGGATCTGCTCCTCCACAGGAAAGTCTTATAATAGGACTGGTTTCATGAAAAGCATTGTAAAACCAAATCAGGCTCTCTGAATAGTCGCCTTTGTTTTCGTACCAAAGTCCCATCTCATAGCATACTTCCGAGCTTCCTATGCTTCCGGCAAGGAGCTTAGTCGCATACTTAAAGAAAATGTCCGTATCCCCAAGTATTCTTGCCGCTCTGACTATCACTGAGCATACAATCTCATGAAGCTGTGCATCCATAGGAAGGATCTCATAATCCATAAAGTTATGTATGCATCCTGCGATTTCCTCATCACTTCCGGAAATAAAAAGCTCTCTTGCAAACATCTCCCAAAGTCTCGCCGACAAATCTTCTTTTTTATCAAGCCTTTTTAAAAATATATCTATGTCTCTTGACGCATGATTTGACAAAGGCTTATGCGTAATGACTATCTCACTGTCAAACACCACGGGATCAAGTCTTACCGTTTCATGAACGGGCTCGATCCAGACAAAATTTCGGCATCTCTTAAACAGCTTGGGCCTGTACTCTTCATCAAAATTGTAGACTGTTCCGTTCTCAAGCTGATTGCCGTATTTCATCTGTACTATCTCAATTTCCGGCATCAGATTATCCTTTAAGACTTTAAATCTATCACGGTTTTCATCATCAAGCACTTCATCGGCATCTGCGGAATAAATGTAGTCCATCGTTGCCTTTGAAAAAGCGAAATTTCTAGCGGCTGAAAAATCATCCACCCACTCAAAATCATAAATCTTGTCGGTATAGCGCGCCGCAATCTGCTTTGTGGCATCTGACGATCCGGTATCTACAATGATAAGTTCATCGTAAAGCCCCTTTAAAGAATCGAGACATCTTGCAAGTACCTTTTCTTCGTTTTTAACTATCATACAGACTGAAATTGTCATAAATACTCCTCAAAAAAAACAATATCCCATAATCCGTATTATTTTACCAAAATACTATTCAATTATCAAGGAACATATATAGCAAATACTGCCCACGAACCCACTAAAATATAAGGAATCATGGGTATCGGTTTTTTTAGATTTAATGTAGCTGAGATATTGCCATCCATCACAGCCTTAATAACAATTAAAACAAAGACAATCGATATATGTAATACGTATGTCTCAAGTTCCAATCCAAAGTATGAAAAGAAAAGAGCGCTACAGCAAAACGCGTGGCAATCAGCCTTACCGTATGCCTTATCCATGACAAATTCTTGGATGATAAAATATATTAAAAGGCTTGTAACAATACCGGCATCAACCTCTGCTTTGTTAATAAAAGCAGAGGTCATAATTATTCCAATTTGAAAAAGCCAAAAGAGATCGTAAACCTCTTTATAAATAAGGTCCGTTATTGCGGCTCCAAGCATCAATGCATTGAAAAGTATAATAAGCAATATTTCGCTCATCACCTAAGCCCCGTATAAAGTTCGTTTAGAACCGTAGTACCCTCCAGCACTGTCACCTTAGGTTTTTTTTCTATACATTTCCCGTTTTTATATGACCTTACTGTAACGGAAAACGTCCATTCTCCCTCAGGGATATTGTAGAGAGGAATCATAAATTTTACGTTTTCGTCGTTAATATTTGAAGGATTACCGGGCCCGTAATCAAATACCTTATTGTATTCCGACATTTCACCCGGAAATATTACTTCTGTTTTTTCCGAGTATCCCTTTGTTTGAATGCTTAATATTCCGCTCTCTCCCCTTGAGAACAAATCATTCCCGTCTATATCCTTTAGACACCTTCGTATCGAAGCCTCCATATCAAAAGCTATTTCCCACACCGCATATAATGTAATGACAGAGTCATTGGGCTTTGATAACATTCCCAAAGCGTTCTGAATATTAGTCCAACTCTCACCGTCCGCAAACATCGCTTCCCCATTTGGAGAAATTGTCCAACCTTTAAAAATATAATTATTTCTGGAATATCCGTTTAATGGCAGTGTCTCATATGTGCTTATGGACTCACCCTCATATATTTTGCTGTTTCCCGTATAAAAATACATATCACCCATGTTCCCGCCGGTAGCTCCGTTCGGAATAAATCTTACCTTATATCTGTTTGCGCTTTTTAAAGTACATATATGATTTGTTCCGGCCTCCATCTCCAATGAATGATCATAGGGACATAAATAAAAATACGTCGAGTAATTTGATCCTGTGGGAATGTAATAAGTAGTCGCCGCTACATACTCCGGAATATAAAAAAACATCTCTATAGGTTTTCCGCAAACCGCACAATAAGGAAACCACCCCGGCGAATAATACGATTTGCAATTGTTTATATTAACACCAAGTTTTTCATATCCATGCACGTTAACATTTAAAGAACCGTTTGAATGGATACACTGCGCCATCGGATGCCTTACTTCCCAGTAACCTACAGGCATAAGTCCCTGTCTTAATCCGGTGTAATAATGCTCTCCGCCACTCAAAGGCTCAGGCCCCACTATTCCCATCATATTGTGTACATATCCGGTATATGAATAATCGTGCTTTTCTGCACCTGTAATTCCATATCCCAACGTAAAAGCAGTTCCATCCGGTGCCAACATAAAGTATGGATTCGACCTAAGCTCAGGCTCTAATGCAAAGGCGTGAGTCTTATATCCAAAAAAGAGGCAGATAAAAAAGCTAAGGCAAAAAAGAATTTTACTCACATGCAAGAGCGATACGAATAGATTTTGATTCCATCTTTTCATAAAACTCCTCCACATCGCTTTTCTCAAGATAAATGTTATATCTTACAGATTTTCCTTCACTACCGGGAGCTATCTCTTCGCCTGATGGATCAAAAGCACCCGCTACATAGACGTCGCTCCAGCGAAGGCTTACCTCCCCCTCTTCGTCCTGAACATATATGTGTATTCTGTCATCTTTTTTAATTATTCCGCCGACGGTCTGGTAATAGTCATCTGCTTTGAAACCTATGAGAACCGGATTGCTCATTCTTTTTACATAAGAATCCGCGGCCCTGACCATTTTATCTGTCAAAAAGCTGCCTTCGTTTATATCACTGCCGGCACAATACTTTTTCCTACTGCTTTGGCCTTCTGCATCTAGTTCAATCACGCAAGCGGGAACAAGGCTTTCCGGTACTTCTTTATAAATAACATTTACTCCGGTGCCTTCGCTTATGATAAGCTCTCCCTTTTTTATCTCAGTAGCGGCAATAGGTACGGGAACCGTTCTTTCAACTTCTGTCATCTTTTTTTCCGTATAAACAAGGACTACATAAACCACAATTGCCGCAGCAAATGCCGCTATTATAATTCCCGGACTGATTTTCCCGTGTCTTGTCTTCTTTTTCTTATCTTTCGTTTTTTCCATTTCCCCTCCAAATATTCTCTAAATGATCAATAAAATCATCTTCTCTTTACGGTAGTAAGTTTGTTTTTACGAGCAATTAACGCTGTCCCGGGCTTATTTATGCGAAATCCCCCAATAACTAACAGCTTATCGTTTATTGGAAAAGATATTTCACTGTATATCCCTGTATTAACGACTACTTGTCCGTTTGGTGCACGCATTTCGCCGATAATCCCCTTGTTTTTGGCATAAACCGTTCCATCCTTAACACAAACCTCTGTCACGCTATCCTTAACGCAGTTGTATATTCTGAAATCCTCTATAGTTATATCTCCGCCGAAAAATTCACCGCTCGGTGTATTTCCCGTAAGATTAAGATTTATCTTCAACGTATCCAAATACTTTTGATAAGCACCGGCCACATCGGAAATAATCAGACTATGGTCAGTTCCGTACCTCTCAATATCTATTACGGACGCCGCAAGTGAGCTCTCTGCCAGCGCATCCTCAAGCTTATCCGACAGAGATTTGTACGCGCCTACGTTTAGGACAAATACTATAACCACTATCATAAACAGTATCAGGAAAAGCCCTATAACGGATTGTGCAAAGCCCGATTCATCCTTTATAAGCCCGCCTTTAGTATTTTGCAGTGGACGCTCTCTCAAGCCTGATATCATATAACCCGTCAACCTTTCCTTTAATCATAACCATAACTATGTTTCCGTATCCGGCCTCCGTGACAGAGGTTCCTCCCAGATCAATATTTGTCAGCCCCAACATAGTAAGTTCATCTGTCAGTTTTCTTATGTTCTCAGGCGAAAGATAACCTTCCGTCTCCGCTATAAGCGTGTATTTTCTTGATACCTGGCTTACGTCCTCTCTGACTCTCATAAGACCTATGCACTTATAAAATGCTAAAAGTACCACCACCATACTCATTATAAAAAAGAACATCATAACTATATCCGTGGCACTCCCCGCACTTTTTTTCATCTTAAATGCGGCGGATGTTTTACCGGCACGTATATTTGGCATTTTCATCCGTTTCACCCCTTTGATAGACAGCATGTTTTAAAATCTTACAAGCACTGCACCTGTTAAAATCTGCTGCGCCTTTACAGACATTTGCCCTGTGATATTAGCAATCATATCAGCTAAAGCATCCTTCATTACAACGCACAAAACCAGAGCGATAATACACAAACCAATGGTTACCAATATTCCGTCTATACCTTTTTCCTTGTTAGTTAAAACCTTTTTGATCTTTGATACTAAATTATTCATAATACCTCCATAAAATTAACCTATATTCATAGCCGCTCTCATCATGTAAGAAATACATGCAAATAGAGCTACCGCCAGTACACAAACCAGCATTCCAAGCTGGTAGAATGTAAGGCTTCTGTCCAACTTACCTTTTTTCTTGTCCAAAACTATCTTTTCCACATCACGCATCTGATTTGATATATCCATGAGCAGATCGGTAGCTTTACCCGATTCCGTGAGTTGCAAAACCGTAATACAAAATGAGTCTATATATTTATTGTCAAACTTTGCCTGAAATGCTTCCAAAGCTGAAAACACGTCGGCTTTCAGAATAATATCACTGCCCAGCGCAGCAAATGCATCACGCAACCTTATATCAGAAACACATTCGTACATCTCGGAAAGCGATTCTGACATATGCACTCCTGCCTTTATCTGCAATGTAAGAGAGTGATATACCACCTGCAAGTCCTGAAGCATTTTATCGTTATCGCTCCTGTTTAAAACCGGAAGCATTATCCACGGAAGCGAAGCTGCCGCTATGCCCGCCGGTACTGACAGATAAAGTGATATCTTTGAAATAACAATAAACAATACCGCAAATAACACGATGGTAAGAACAAGCAGCTTCTCAGCAGTTATTTTTTTACCATAGTGGTATACCGCACCGTTTTTTTCCATAAATCTCCGTATTTTTACAATAAACGGCTTATTCTGTCCTCTTTCTTTGATAAGATTTGCAAACTCTCTTGTTCCGCTTACAATCCTTGCGGGAGGGTGCCTTACCAAAAGCGCCAGTATGTAAAACCCGAAGAGCATCGATGCCACTACCGGCAAATTCTTAATTACCATTCCCCTCAATTAAAAATCCCCCTATTTATTAAGTGAAAACATTTGAGAAATAAAAAGAATAAAGATAAATACCATTCCGGCGATTGCCAAGTGACCGACGAATGTCGTAAATAAGATATTTATTATTCCTCCCCCAATCATAATATTAACAACCATGAGCACTATAAGGGACATAACAATTAATAACCCCATATTGATGGCCGCTTCAGAGAGCATCCCTCTTCTGTCAGCGTTAGCGCTCATGTAATCCCTCATACTTTTACGGCTCTCGGATACAAGTGTCGTAAAATCCGCTCCGTATCTGGAAGTGATCTCAATATTTCTTACCAGTTGTTTAAACTGCGGATGCTCTATTTTGTCTGCCATAGATGCCAGTGCCAGATTTACATCTCCGGTTAATCTGCTCTCCATCTCACACTCCTCAAGTGCGCTCCTTAAAGGCTCCTCAAGATATTTACTTATCTGCGACAATATCGAGATAACTTCTGCCGATGAATAACTGTAATTTCCCAAAAAATCCAAAAGCTTAGGTAGTTCGTCATTGACAGCCCTTAAATTTCGGCTTTTTAAATGCACCAGAATAAGCTGTATCGTTCCAAACCCCAAACCGGCAAATATTAGTGCAGCCTTATATCCGAAAAGCAGCATGGACAGCGCATATACCGCTGATACAAATATCACTTCAAATACGATCAGTTTTCCGGCCGAAAGGCTTTCAAATCTACGTCTGAGTCCGCTGTACTCAATTTGCCTCTCAAGCCTAAGGTATAACGAATTTTTCTTTTCAAATTCCCTCAAGTTTTCACGTCTGAGTATCCTTGTTTCTCTGTCTTTTTCATCTATGGAATGTCTGGTTTTTAAAAGGAAAAGCCTGATGCTCTTTAGTATCTCCAGCCTTAGAAGAAGCAGAATAAATCCCAAAAGCAAGAGCACAAACAATGCTATGTGACCGTAAAACCATCCTTCCTCACCCGGGCCAGGCAGGCTTAAGTACCCGGGGAGCATCTTTTCAAAGAATCCTCTCATACTCAATTTCCTTTCTGTCCTCATTCCAACCGGTGCAGGAATATACCTCGTTTACTTTATAATCCTTCATAAATACGACTGTTCCGAAACAGTCCATCATGCGCATGAGTTCATTTCTGGCATATCTGCTTTCGTACATCGCATAATCCACCAGCTTGTCGGTCGCCCTTTGCGCAGATGTGGAGTGTATGGTTGCCGCACATACCTGACCCGTGCACGCCGCATTTAAAAGATAAAGCGCTTCAGCTCCCTTGACCTCACCGATGATAAAATAGTCGACATCCATGGTAAGTCCGGCAATCGAAATATTTTTAAGATCGTAGTTTACTTTGTTCTCTCCGCCTGCCGGTAAGGAATGCATAAACATTGTATCCGGATGAAGTCTGCTTGTAAGCTCATCAGCCTGCTGCGCAACCAAAACCGCGACATCGTCAGGCAGCGATTCCTTTAATGCATTTAAAAGAGTTGTTTTTCCGGATGAATTGCCCCCACAGATTAGGATTGAACTTTCTCGAAACCTTGATACCAGCATCTGTGCCGTTTCCATAGACAGCATCTCCTGCTCTACCAGATCGCTTAAAAGCGGAAATTTCTTCGGTACTTTTCTGATACACAGATAAGGTGAATTATTTGAGTTAACAAGCGGCATCGATACCGTGAATCTCAAAATAAAGTCAGGATGTGAGTCCGCATCGGTGAACCGAGAGATTGCATTTAAGTTTGAAATATTAGCCTGATTTTTCATAGCTACATATTCCACAAACTGCCTGTACTCTTTCTCGTCTGCAAAAGCGATATCGGTGTTAACTCTTTTTCCACGTTTTTTAACCCTTATCACGTCGTGCCTGACAACCCTAATGTCTGAAACATCGGGATCGTCTATCAGCTCCGACAATCTGGAATACCCGAAAACATATTCCTCAAATCGTACAAGCAACCTGTCAGCGCCATCCCCCCCAATACCCATACTGACCCTGATATAGTCCTTTACTTCATCCAAAAACTTATCCCTGGACAAGGACCCGTTTTTAAGCGCCAGAAGTCTTCCCTGTTTTTCTGCAGTAAAATTTGAAATTAGTTTTTTAAAGCCTTCATCTGTATCGGGCTCTTTAAAAATTTCTTCTTCCATTTTCCCCCCTATTATTTTTTTCGCATTCAAAACATGCGGTGATTGCAAATTTACTACCTGAAAAATCATTCGTCAACAGTTTTTCTAACATTTATTTTTTTTCGTAAAAAAGCAATAAAAAAAGGCCCCCGTCAATTTGACGAAGGCCGTTAAACCCTTGATTTTAGAACATTTTTTTTAAAAAATATTGCACAAAAGAAAGTTTCTGACACTTATGATTTATGCAGTTTTACGCTCAATCTGCTCTTTTGAGATATCCAATAACAGTTTTCAATCTGTGCGGTAACAACCTGATGTTTACCGTTATGCCCTTTTTCAAGGAGTACGTCAACAGCCTTATCAAGCACATCGGGAGTCTCAGTTACGATTCCCTTACTCTTAACGTAAAATCTGTCCCCGCCGGCCTCAACAAATCCTTCTACATAGCATTTCACACCCGGTTTCATCTCTTTATTAAGTATAGCCATATCATTTTCCCCATTAGTTGTATTCTCAAATGTATGTTTCCTAAAGCCCTGTCTAAGGCTGTTCTGAAGCTGATTTAAAAAAGGCGGGTATTTCACCCGCCTTTTAAAAATTCAAATTACTTCTCAGCGATAGCCTTCTTTAAAGCCTCGGTAAGCTGAGGAACGATCTTGTTAAGATCGCCTACGATACCGTAATCGGCAACATCGAAGATAGGAGCATCTTCATCCTTGTTGATAGCAACAATGATATCAGACTCTTCCATACCTGCTACGTGCTGAATAGCACCGGAAATACCGATTGCAAAGTATACATGAGGACGAACGGTCTTACCGGTCTGTCCTACCTGGAGATCCTTGGGCTTCCAGCCTGAATCTACAACTGCACGAGAGCATGAAACCTCTCCGCCAAGAACTTTAGCAAGGTCCTCAAGGATCTTGAAGTTCTCAGGGCTTCCTACTCCACGTCCGCCGGATACAAGAACCTTAGCGTCCATGATATCAACGGTATCTCCAACAGCCTTAACAACTTCCTTGATGGTAACGTATCTGTTGTTGGGAGTAAATCCGGGATTGTAGTTAATAACTTCTGCCTTAGCGCCTGCTACAGGCTCGATCTTCTGCATAACGCCGGGACGAACGGTAGCCATCTGAGGACGGTTGTCAGGGCAAGCGATGGTAGCGATAGTGTTACCACCAAATGCAGGACGGGTCATAAGGAGCTGATTGTGCTTCTGGTTCTGTCCGGGGATTGCTACAAGAGGGAAATCTCCGATTTCAAGAACTGTACAGTCAGCTGTAAGTCCTGTTGCTACTCTTGCAGATACGGTAGGACCAAGGTCACGACCGATTGCGGTAGCACCTACAAGTACGATTTCAGGCTTGTACTCATTGATTACAGATGCAAGTGCATGTGCATAGGGCTCGGTGCGATACTCCTTAAGTTCGGGATCATCAACAACGATAACTCTGTCTGCACCGTACTGTGCAAGGCTGTCAACAAGATTTGCAACACCGCTTCCGATAAGAACTGCGGTAACCTGTGCGTTAAGGGGCTGTGCAAGCTCCTTAGCTTTTCCCAGCAATTCGTAAGCAATTCCGCTTACTTCATTATCAACCTGCTGAGCGAATACGAATACGCCCTTGTACTGAGCGATCTGTTCTTCTGTCATTTTCATGATATTTTTACCTCATTATTGATTTAAACTAAACGATACACGGATTGCATTAGATAACATGCTTCTCAGCAAGTTTGCCTACGATATATGCAACTGCATCTTCGGGTGAATCAGGAACAACTTTCTCTCCTGCTCCCTTACGAACCTTGTCTGAAGCCTTAGCAATCTTTGTAGGTGAACCGTTAAGACCAAGGTTTCCGTCCTCTACATCTACGAGGTCTGCTCTTCCCATAGTGGT
>JAIKXH010000028.1 GCA_024684215.1 Lachnospiraceae bacterium | reverse complement strand
TCTACTTTATTGAGCTTGTTTATAACCGTGTTTCTGTGCATATTCTGCCTCATTGGAATTTTAGGGGTGAGGAGGGATGCTTTAAACAGATAATATGTTACACAAACTTAGAGGAAGTTAAGCTTTTTATAAATGACAGACCGGTAGGAGTAAGAAGCTACGAATGTCCGAGACTCGGAGCCGTAAACGCCTGGAACGACGGCTTTGGAAAGAGGATAAATACCCATGATCTCCATCTTTCGTGGGATGTGCCTTTTGAACCCGGAGTTTTAAGAGCTGAGGGCTACAGAAACGGAGAACTGGTTTGTGTAAAAGAGGTTAAAACCACAAAAGAGCCTGTAAAGCTATATGCTAAATACGAGGAAGGTGATTTGAAAGTATCATTATCTGCAGACAATATGCAAAAATATGATATACTTTAAAAGATAGTGTAAGGACTTGATATACAGACTGAATTAAAAGAGAGATATATAAAATCGAAAAGGAAAAGGATAATACGGAATCTATGGAGAATAAAGAGTACGAAGTAAAGACCATTGAACATATCGTTAGTTACGACGGAAAGGATGTATACGGTCAGCTTTATTATCCCGATGAAGAGGGCGTATACGGTGCGGTTATTTTGAGCCACGGATACAATGGAGTAAACACAGACTTTGTGAACGAGTGCAAAGAACTTGCAAAAAACGGATATGTTGCCTATGCATATGATTTTTGCGGCGGATCCATGAGATCAAAGAGCAGTTTAAAGACTACCGAGATGACTGTATTTACCGAGAAAGCCGATTTGCTTGCTGTTTTTGATGACATCAGCAATCTTCCTATGGTTGATTCTTCAAAAGTGTTTTTATTCGGAGGAAGTCAGGGAGGATTTGTCAGTACTCTGGCCACAGAAGAATTACAGGATAAAGTAAAGGCACTTGTGCTGTATTATCCCGCACTCAATATACCCGATGATTGGAGAAACAATTTTAAGACTGAGGAAGAGATTCCGGAAGAGATAGATTTTTGGGGAATGAAGCTTGGAAAGGAATTCTTTACCTCAATACGTGATTTTTATACATTTGACAATATAGGTACATATAAGGGAAATGTAATAATAATCTACGGAGATAAGGATCCTATAGTTCCGTCCGGAGCAATGGATAAGGCAGTTGAGGCCTATGAGAATATAGAACTTGTAGTACTGCCCGGGGAAGGACACGGCTTTAGTCCTGAAGGCGGAAAGACAGCCATAGAAAAGGCCATAGAATTTATTATAGCAAACAGTTAAGGCTGTGCTAAAAAGCAAACAGCCGAGGCTGTGCAAAATCATGCAGTCAAGGCTGTGCTATAAAAAATCGGTAGAGGGGGAGCTGCCGGAAGGGAAGGAAGATGGAAAACAAAATATGGGCAGAGGAAATCTTGGACAAGATTTACCGCAAAGAAGCTATTGTGGTAAAAAGAAATGCAGACAAGATTCCTTACACAACGGAAGATGGGGTATTTGATGACTGGTCATCCCCTGACAAGATTTGTTGGTGGACCAACGGCTTTTGGGCCGGACAGCTTTGGCTCCTTTATCATGCATATAAGGATGAAAGCTTCAAAAAAGCTGCGGAGGGGATTGAGAAAAAGCTTGATGCAAATCTCATGAATTATATGGGAATGGATCATGACAGCGGCTTTAAATGGCTTCTTACTTCGGGAGCGAATTTCCTGGAGACGGGCAGTGAGGAAGCTAAAAACCGCTTTATGCTTGCCGCAGGTAATCTGGCAGGAAGACTTAATCTAAATTCAGGCCTTATAAGAGCCTGGAACGATCCCAGAAACGGAGATACCGCAGGATGGGCAATCATCGATTGTATGATGAATCTGCCTCTTTTATACAGAGCGAGCGAGATGACAAACGATCCCAGATTTAAACAGATTGCTATGTGTCATGCCGACCATGCAATAAAAGCTTTTGTCAGAGAGAACGGCTCTGTAAATCATATTGTTACATTTGATCCCGAGAGCGGTAAGATCACCGGATCGAAGGGTGGCCAGGGAATGAAAGAAGGCTCATCATGGACAAGAGGTCAGTCATGGGCATTATATGGATTTACTCTTAGCTACCGTCATACAAAGAAAAAAGAATATTTGGAAACGGCTGTAAAGGTGGCAGATTACGTGCTCTCTCAGATTCCCAAGAGTGGCATCATACCTGTGGATTTCCTTCAGCCGGATACATGCGACTACGAGGATTCCACCGCAGCCGCCATTTTTGCGTGTGGGCTTATTGAACTCGGAGAGGTAGATAAAAAATATCTTGATGCCGCAGCTATGCTTCTCAAGACCCTTACGGAAAAGAGATGTTGCTTTGATGAAAAAAAAGATCATTTCCTTGAAAAATGTTCAGCTGCTTATAATGACAATAAGCACAATTTCACAATTATATACGGAGATTACTACTATACCGAAGCGCTTTTAAAACTTGCTAAAAAGGATTTATTTCTCTGGTAAAACAAATATTTTAAAATTATATCCTAACGAAAAATATATACATCAAGGAATATACATCAAGGAATATACATCAAGGAGGCATTTATGTCACAGGCATTTAAAATGGAGAATCCTGATTACGAGCTTTCACCGTATACAGGAATGACGAGAAACGAATGGATAAGAGCCGGAAAGCATTTACTTACCGGTATTTTTCAAAATATAAAAGACTTTAACGATCCGGTGGTTATGCCAAGGGCGGAGACAAAAATCACATATCCTCACAGTGAGAGCCCTGAGGTATGGCAAAATGTTGAGAGAA
>JAIKXH010000023.1 GCA_024684215.1 Lachnospiraceae bacterium | reverse complement strand
CGTAAAATCAAGGAAAACTAAGGAATTACAGGATAATGATAAGAGTATTGTTTGTCTGCTGGGGCAACATATGTCGTTCCCCAATGGCAGAATTTGTTTTAAAGGATATGGTTGCAAAGAGGGGCATATCGGAAGAATTTTATATTGAGTCGGCGGCAACGTCGACGGAAGAGATCGGCAACGGTATCTATCCGCCGGCGAGGGCAGAACTTGCGAGGCATGGGATTGGTGTGGCCGGGAACGAACTTGGCTTAAATGACAAAAGAGCGAGACAGTTAAGACGCGACGATTATGATAAATGGGACTTCATTATCGGGATGGAGCAGCTGAACATGGGCTATATGCATCGAATCCTTGGCGGAGATCCCGAAGGGAAGGTGAGGCTCTTAATGGATTTTACGGATACTCCGGAGGACATTGACGATCCGTGGTATACCGGAGATTTCGGGGGAGTTTACGAGCAGATAGTAAGAGGGTGTGAAGCTTTGATAACGGAAGTTGGTTATTAAGATTTTATACGAATATTAAAGACGCAGAAGCGTTTTATGTGTTGCGAAAATGCTCATATTGGGTGATAATAGATAGGTGAGGCTTATAATTGTTTTCCTTGTCATATGCGGGAATGATTATCTGCCTTGCCTATGTTATTTAAGGAGCAAAAAGCTATGGATTTTAAAGAAATTACAAATCAGAGCAGACAGGCGGTTACCGAGATCCTTGAAAAAGCAAATCTTAAAGCCGGCGCTATCTTTGTTATAGGATGTTCATCCAGTGAAATATTAGGCGACCAGATAGGAACCGCTACCAATCTCGATTCTGCGGGAGCAGTTTATGACGGAATTATTCCGGTGCTCGAAAAAAAGGGTATTTTTGCTGCGGCCCAGTGCTGCGAGCATTTAAACAGAGCCCTTGTTGTAGAGCGCGAGACTATGGAAAAATACGGCTTTGAGCAGGTTAATGCAATCCCTCAGCCCAATCATGCGGGAGGTGCATTTGCCACAATCTGTTATCAGAGATTTAAAGATCCTGTGCTTGTTGAAAATATTATGGCAAAGGCCGATGCAGGCATTGATATCGGCGGAACCATGATCGGTATGCATATGCATGGCGTTGTTGTGCCTATGAGAATTTCTCTTCGTAAAATCGGAGAAGCACCGATTATTTGTGCAAGGCACAGGCCGAAATATGTAGGCGGACAGAGAGCTATTTACGACGAAAGCCTGTTTTAATTGCGCTTGGAAGCTGCTTACGATGAGGGCTTGTTTAAGTTGTACTAAATTGTTTTGATGACACATTAAAGCCTACCCCGGCGAGGATAAAAATACTATTGGAGAATGAAAAATGAAAGTAAAAGTATTCATTGACGGAAGTGAAGGAACTACGGGACTTAGAATTTACGAGCGTTTTGAAGGAAGAGAAGACATAGAGCTTTTAAAGATTCCTTCTGAGCTCAGAAAAGACCCTGAAACAATAAAAAAATATATCAACGAATCGGATATTACTTTCCTGTGTCTGCCTGATGCGGCAGCCATAGAGGCAGTGTCACTTGTGGAAAATGAAAATGTTACCATCATCGACACATCCACAGCACACAGGACCGAAGAGGGATGGGCATACGGATATCCGGAGCTTTCAAAAGAGCATAGAGATGCAATTAAAAACGGAAAGAGGATTGCAGTGCCCGGTTGCTATGCTTCGGGATTTATAACCATCGGATATCCTCTTGTGAGAGAAGGAATCCTACCTGCAGATTATCCGGTATCTATATTTGCGGTATCGGGATACAGCGGAGGCGGAAAAAAGCTTATCGCGGCATACGAAGAGCCCGGCAGGGATAAAAAGTTTGACAGCGCGAGAATGTATGCATGGGGTCAGACTCATAAGCATTTAAAAGAAATGAAAAAGATAACCGGATTGGATAAAGAGCCTTTATTTTGCCCCATGACTACCAACTATCACAGCGGAATGGTCGTACAGGTTCCTCTCTATACCGATATGCTTTCAAAAAAGATGAAGCCTGAGGAAATCAGGGATTTCTTTGCAAAATATTACGAGGGCGAGAAGTTTGTAAAGGTTATGCCTTTCGGAGCCGATGTAGAGGCCGGAGGAGCACTGTTCTCAGACGCATGTGCGGGATGGGACGGAATAGAGATTTTTGTTACCGGCAACGAGGACAGAGTTGTTGTTGCTACAAGATTTGACAACCTTGGCAAAGGGGCATCGGGAGCGGCGGTTCAGTGTATGAATCTTGTGCTTGGATGTGATGAGGCCAAAGGACTTAATTTATAAGCAAAGCAGTTTTTAGAGGACAACATGGATAATTTAAAAGAGTACAGATTTTTACCGACAGAGCAGTATGTTAAAATCCTTGGCAGGACATTTATGCTTGACGATTGCAGGGTCCTAAGCCTCTCGGCAAGCGGTGTGGAATTTACGTATGAAGGTACGAGATTAGAGGTTATTTTTTACGGCGATTCAACTACGGATGATAATGCGGGAGGATCCGAAGCCTGGCGCGACCAGGCCAGAGTTGGTGTGATCGTGGACGGTATTATGCATCTTGATACGGTTATTAAAAAGCCTGTCGAAAAGTTTGTTGTGTGCGGCGACGATCCTAAGGAGGAGTGCGCAGAGCATACCGTAAGGATCATTAAGCTCTCTGAGCCGAGAATGTCTACTGTTGGCCTTGGGGAGATTACGGTAACAGCAAAGGGCGAGCCTAAACCCACACCGCTTTCTGATAAATATATAGAGTTTATAGGTGATTCAATCACATGCGGTTATGGCGTGGATGCACCTGATGAATGGTATTTATTTGCGACGGGTACAGAGAACGTTACCAAGGCTTTTTCATATAAAACGGCAAAAAAGCTTTGTGCGGATTACAGTCTCGTATCATACAGCGGTCACGGGCTTATTTCCGGATATACGGATGATCCGGAAATACCTAAGCTTGAGGAACTGATTCAGCCGTATTATGAGATATTTTCATATTCGTACAATACGTTCAGAGGTCAGAGGATGGAAACGAGAAAGTGGGATTTTTCAGGCGCCAGAAAGCCTGATACCATCGTTATCAACCTTGGTACCAATGATGAGAGTTATGTACAAAGCGATGAAGACAAAAAAGCAGCTTTTTTGGAAGACTATGTTGATTTTTTGGGGCAGGTTCATGAAGCTAATCCTACTTCACGGATTATCGTAGCATTCGGACTTATGGGGGACGGTCTTTTCGATACAGAAAAAGAGGCTGTATCGGAATTTAAGGAGAGCAGTGGATTTGGCGATGTTTATATTGTCAGACTTACACCGCAGGATTATGAAAAAAATGGATACGGGGCTTGTTGGCATCCTTCGGAAAAATCTCATGAAGGAGCTGCGTGCGAGCTTAGCGCATTCATAAAGTCACTCGGAGGAAGATATGCTTTATAATTTTTTACCCTTTCACAGCGATATAACTATTTTTATCGCAATGGGACTCAGCTTTTTAATCACATTTTTGCTTATGGAATTTGCCGCAAGATTTTTGCCAAAGGACGGCGGAAGAGCATTTGCGGTAGAGGGAGAAAAGTCTGCGGGAAAGCCCAGGGGAGCGGGGTTATTATTTATAGCGGTTTTTGTATTCATCTCTGCTTTCTTTTTGCCCATGAATACGGAGTACGGATTCTATCTTGTGCTTATCCTCATCGCTATGATGACGGGATTTTTGGATGATGCTTCAAAAAGCCCGTGGGGAGAATATTTAAAAGGAGCTTTGGACTTAGCGGTAGCAATACTTACATCCATTATTTTCCTGGTTAATAATTCTTCCGAAATTCGATTTGTTTTGTTTGACAAGTCCTTTGTTATGCCCAAAGTGGTATATGGAATATTGGCGGTAATCGTTATATGGGCAAGTATCAATGTAACGAATTGCTCGGACGGTGTTGACGGACTTACCGGAAGCGTAGGAATTGCTACATTATCAGGTTTTTATATGATTATGAAAAAGGCCGGAATTGCTTCAACATTTTCTCCGATGATACTTGTTTTCATAGCCGTGCTCATGGCATATCTGTGGTTTAATGCCACTCCATCAAAGCTAATGATGGGTGACGCGGGTTCGAGAGCGCTGGGTCTTTTTATAGCGATATGTGCCCTAAAGAGCGGAGATCCCTTCCTTTTTATTCCGCTTGCAATCGTGTTTATTCTCGACGGCGGTTTGGGACTTATAAAGGTATTTTTGCTTAGATTTTTAAAGATACATATTTTGAAAAATGTTCGTACACCGCTCCACGATCAGGTTCGCAAGGTGTGGGGATGGAGCAATACGCAGTGTGTATACAGGTTTTGCATTATTCAGATTGTGATATGTGCTGTTATATATTTTTTAGTTTAATTGAAAGAAGGTTTTGAGTCATGTTTGATAAATTAACTAAATCGGATATTGCCAAGATGGAAGAGGAGATCGAGCACAGAAAGCTTGTAGTCAGACCTAAGGCACTCGAGGATGTTAAGGAAGCAAGAGCGCAGGGAGATCTGTCTGAGAATTTTGAATATTATGCGGCTAAAAAATTCAAGAATCAGAACGAGAGCCGTATCAGATATCTTGAAAAGATGATAAAGACAGCTACTATCATTGATGATACTTCTGCGGATGACGAGGTCGGAATGAACAATACCGTCACCATAAGATTTTGTGATGACGGAAGCGAGGAAACCTTTAAGATAGTTACTACAGTCAGGGCGAATTCCCTTGATAATCTGATTACCAACGAATCGCCTTTGGGCAAGGCTGTCCTTAACAAAAAGGTTGGCGATATCGCGCATGTTACGGTTAACCCGGAGGTTAGCTATGATGTTGAAATAATTAAGATTGAAAATACGGACGACAGCGGAGATGAAATTAGAAATTTCTGATGTGCGCTCCAAACAAGACGGAAATTTATGAACACAGAAACTTACAAGAAATATATATTGTTTGACCTTGACGGAACGCTCACCGATCCTAAGGTTGGAATATGTACATCGGTTCAATATGCTCTAAAGTCATTTGGTATAGATGAGCCTGATATTGATGTGCTTGAGCCTTTTATAGGACCTCCGCTTATAGACAGCTTTATGGAGTTTTACGGATTTTCCGAGGAAGATGCAAAAAAAGCTGTTGAAAAGTACAGAGAGAGATTTTCCACGGTCGGACTTTTTGAAAATAAAGTTTACAAGGGCATAGCCCACATGCTTAAGAGGCTTAAAAGAAACGGTTTTCACTTAGCCGTTGCATCTTCTAAGCCTACTGTTTTTGTTGAAAAAATACTCGAACATTTCCACCTTAGGAAATATTTCGAGGTGGTGGTAGGAAGCAATTTAGACGGTACAAGAACAGACAAAAACGAAGTTATAGATGAGGCACTTCGTCAGCTTTTTAAGGGAAACAGAATCAATAAAGATTTAATCTATATGGTCGGTGACCGCAAGTTTGACGTACTTGGAGCGAAAAAGCAAAATATTGAGAGCGTTGCCGTCCTGTATGGCTACGGCGATTATGAGGAGCTTTCAGAGGCTCACGCTGATTATATTGTCTTTACTCCCGCAGAGCTCGAGGAATTTCTGATGAGGCAGACGCCTGAGTACAGTGAGGGCAGAGTCTGTAAAAAGAAGGGTGCGGGTGCAGTGCCTATATCCTTTACAACTGTCTTAACGGTAATAGGATGCTTTATTTTGTTCATGGCTCTAAGACTGATATTTGAAGTTGCATTTACTGCGGTTTTCGGCTTCTTTAATCCGTTATTGCCGGGAACTTTAAGGGAATTTTTGCTGAAAGGCTCGGAGCCTAATCCGGGAAGTGCTTTTTATATCGGAAATGCGGGAACGATTATTTCGGGACTTGCATATTTGGCGGCATCGATTCCTGTATTTTTTGTTGCAAAGAGATACATCCAAAAAACCGCCAGGGATATGTATCTGCTCCATCCGATGAACCCGTCGGCACTTCAGATTATATTGGGAGTAGTTTTTGTCATAGCGTTTACTTTGGCGACACAGATAGCGGCGGTCCTTACCCAGGCGGCTGCAAGCTCGGATACTTATGCAGCAGTGGCTTCCGCACAATATAGCTGCAGCATACCGGTGGGTATTGTCGTTTATTGTATCATCGCACCTCTCGCGGAGGAGCTTTTATTTAGGGGAGTTATCTATACGGCCATCAGGAGATACACACCTATTTTCGTGGCTATCATAGCATCGGGTGTGATTTTCGGAATATATCACGGAAATATTGTCCAGGGAATTTATGCATTTATTTTTGGATGCCTTATGGCCATTGGTTACGAGTACTATGGGGTGTTTTTTGCGGCCGTAATAATGCACGCATTGCAAAATCTTATCTCATATTTGGGTACATATATTTTCCTTAACAACAGTTTTATCGTAAGCTGGCCGTTTGTGGGTATTATGGCTGCAGTCAGCATAGGCGCTGCGGTTATGCTTTTCATTCAAAAAAGGGGTAATCATTAGATATGAAGATAATTCATACCGCGGATCTGCACTTGGATTCTAAGCTGAGTAGGTATTTTGACACGGCAAAGGCTGCCGAACGAAGAGGTGAACTTCTTTTAACCTTTCAGAAGATGGTTGAATACGGGGCCGATATCGGTGTAAGCGCCATAATTATAGCGGGGGATCTTTTTGATGTCCGCAAAATATCCGCAACCGCAAGGGATGCGGTCTATACATCTGTTTTAAATAACCCGGGGATTGAATTCTATTATCTGAGGGGAAATCACGACGCAGATACTTTTTTAAATCAAATAACGGAAAAATACGGAAGTCTCCCGGAAAATTTAAAAATGTTTTCGGGGGACTGGAAGTCGTATACCCATTCTGAGGATGGTGTGAGCGTTGTTATAACGGGAGCGGAGATTACAGCGGAAAACAACGAAAGACTTGTTGATTCGCTTTCCCTGGACAGAAACGTTTTTAATATTGTAACGCTTCACGGACAGGAAGTCGCGACCGCAGGTAAGAAGGACGCGGAGATAATTCCGCTTAAATCCTATGCGGACAGAGGTATCGATTATCTGGCTCTCGGTCATATACATACGCCAAAGATCGCAAAGCTCGACAGCAGATGCACTTATTCATATTGCGGATGCCTTGAGGGAAGAGGGTTTGATGAGTGTGGTGAGAGAGGCTTTAATCTGCTCGATATCTCGGATGACGGCTTCAAAGTGAGTTTTGTTCCTTTTGCAAAAAGGACTGTTTTTGATATATCTGCGGATGTCTCAGATTGTATCAATTCCGGAGAGGTGATAGGCAGAATCAGGGAAACAGCCGCAAATGAAGGCGTAGCCGACAAGGATATGTTAAAGGTCAGACTTTCCGGAGAGGTGTCATTGGAAAGCGAGTTTGACTTGGGATTTATTGCTCAGAGCCTGAACAGTGATTTTTATTTTGCCAAGGTTTCGGATGAGACTGAAACCTTTATCGACTACAGGAGCTTTGAGTACGATAAGTCTCTAAAGGGTGAATTTGTGCGTCTGATTAAATCAGAACAGGAAAAGGGTGTGCTTTCCGAAAAGGAGGCTGCCTCCTGCATTGCTATGGGCGTAAGACTGCTTATGGGGGAGGAGAAGCTTTCATGATAATTAAGAAAATTCGCATTGAAAATTTCGGTAAGCTATCTGACTTCGAGATGGATTTTAAGAGCGGTGTAAATACCGTTCTGGAGAATAACGGATGGGGAAAATCTACCCTGGCAAGTTTTGTCAGAGTAATGTTTTATGGTTTTGACGGAGACAGCAAAAAAAAGGGTGTAAGGGAGAAGGAAAGAAGCTTTTTTAAGCCCTGGAACGGCGGAGCTTACGGAGGAAGTATAGAGTTTAAGGCGGGGGATAAGGATTATGTTTTACTGCGCACATTCGGCGCTACCGTTAAATCCGATAGCTTTGATCTAAGAGATGCCGCTACGGCACTCGTTAGCGATGATTTTACAGCGGAAAACCTCGGATACAGCCTGTTTGGGCTTGACAGTGAGTCCTATAAAAAGACCAGCTACATCGACCATACGGGTATCAAATACGAGGGCGTCGGAAGCGATGTTTCCTCAAAGGCCGGCAATCTGCCGCAGGGAGAGGATATCGCAGCCTACGATGGGGCAGCGGCGCTTATTAACAATTATTTAAATACCCATTCCCCCACAAGAGCTACCGGAAGTCTAAACCGCAAAAAGAAAGAAATCTCTGAAATGACCGTGTTTGTTTCAGGAGGGGATAAGGTAGATGAGAATATTACTTTCCAAAAGACGCGCCTTGATGAGCTTTCTGAAAAGGAATTAAGACTTAAATCCACCAGAAAAGAGCTTGACGATGAAGTAAAAGCCATTAATAAGGACAGAGAAAGGGCCGTTAATCACAGGCTTTACCTTGATAAGGTTGCGCTAAAAGACAGCCGTAAAAAAGATGCCGATGAACTGCTTTTTAAGCTCGGCGGAAGCATTCCGGACGATGAACTGTGTACACGCGCGGAAAGAAAGCTGTCGGAACTTGATTCTTTGAATGCCAAGGCGGCTAATCTTGTGGACCGTTCCGATGACGAGAGATTTGATAGAACATGTGCGGAATGCCGTGAAAAGATAGAGAGAACCTACGATTTACTGGATGAAAAATATGCCGAGAAGGAAGAAGCGATTTCGGTATTTTCAAAGGCGCTGTCAGCAGCAAAAAGGCTTACGGTAATAAGCATAGTTATGATGGCTGTGGCAGCTGCTTTATTTGGAACAGCATATTATTTTTATAAATTCAAGAATTTATATTATATCGGAGGCGCAGGAGTTTTATTTATAATAGGACTTGTGCTGCTGATCATAGGACTTTCTAAAAAAAGCAGAGCATCGCTGAATTTAGAAACCGCAAAAAATATGGATTTTTCCTATATGGAAAAGGACATTGAGAATGCGAAGGACAGAATAAGAAAAACCGAAGATGAAAAGCTCTATTTACAAAAAGCTTATATCGAAGAGAAAGAGGCTCTTTCGGAAAAAGGTTCATTTATTTGCGACGATATAAATAGCTTATTGGAAAAAATAGGTAAAGATAAAGGCCCCAGAGTTTATTACAGGGAAAGCACAGCGGGAGCAAGATCTTTTATCTCCGATATAAAGGTCGATTGTGCCACTTACAGACGAATGGATAAGGATTACGATGCGGCTAAAAGAAGCTGTGATGAGTTTTTGAGTGTTCATCCCGGGGCTGATGAGGATCCTCATTTCGATGAAAATGCTGCAGGTGAGAGGCTTTCTGAAATAGAAAAACGCGGAGCGCAGCTGCTTGATGAGATTAATGAGACATCGGCTGAGCGCACATCGTGTAAAGCCGGCCTATCTGACCTTTACGAAAAATCCGAAGAGATTAATGCTGCGAAAGAGACTCTTTTAGTTGCAAAAGAGGAGTATGAATCGGGCAAAGAAAAGTATTTGGTTGCAGAGAAGACGCTTGATTATCTGACAGAGGCAAAGGACAGGCTTATAGCAGGGTACATGGAGCCCTTAAGGTGTTCTTTTGAGCGCTACTATGATATACTTAAAGGCGACGATGCTCCGAAGGAAGGTGACTCATTTATCATAGATGCGAACCTTAATCTTCAGAAAAAAGAGCTCGGAGCATATCGCTCTATAGAAAGTCTCAGCGATGGTATTTCCGATATGACCGGACTTTGTATGAGAGCGGCACTTTTGGATGTTATGTATGATGTCGAAAAGCCTGTGATCATCATGGACGATCCTTTTTCAAATCTCGATGAAGAGAACGTAAAATGGGGTTACAGGTTCCTTGAATCATTGGCACAGGAGTATCAGATCATATATTTAACCTGTCATCCCGGCAGGGCAGTAAATTAAGCAAATGGAGTATTATTATGAAGAAAAAAATAATCAGTTTATTGTTATCGGCAGCTCTTATAGCTTGCCTCGGAGCATGCGCAAATAATGCGGAAGCACCGGTAGAAGCAGAGGAGCAGGTTTCCGAAAATGAGGAAGCTGCTTTGGATGAAGGCAAAGAGGCAGAAGCTGAATCTGAAAAGGAAGAAGTATCTGAGGAAGCAGTAGAAGCAGAAAAAGAGGAAGCTACAGAGGCCGGCACTGAGAAGGAAGCGGATTCATTAGGCACTGCTCAGCCCGGAGATGTCGTAGACGGCATTGTTAAGGTAGCTAAGAGAGCGCCCGTGGAAATCCCTGAAAACGATGCGCTCGCTTTTATCAGAGATATGGAAGTAGGATGGAACCTAGGTAATACATTTGATGCAAACAATTGCACATGGCTCACAAACGAGCTTGATTATGAAAGTGCATGGTGTGGAGTCAAGACCTCTAAAGAGCTTATAAAAGAGCTTAAGAATGCAGGTTTCAAGACCATCAGAATCCCTGTGTCATGGCATAACCATGTTGACGGCAATTACAATATCAGTGAAGAGTGGATGAGCCGCGTTGAAGAGGTTGTCGGTTGGGCATATGATGAGGGAATGTACGTTATCATCAATATTCATCACGACAATGAGAACGGACTTGAATATCCTTCATATGCACAGCTTGATTCTTCAAAGGCTTATGTGACCAAAATCTGGGAGCAGATTGCCGATAGATTTGCGGATTATGATGAGCATCTTATATTTGAGACGATGAATGAGCCCAGACAGGTGGGCACCGATAATGAGTGGTGGATAGATGCAGAGAGTGATCTTGGAAAAGAGTGTGTTGACTGCGTAAATCAGTTAAATCAGGTTATAGTAGATACCATCAGAGCAAACGGTAAGGGCTATAACAAAACAAGATATATTATGGCTCCCGGTTATTGTGCATCACCCGACTATGTGCTTTGTGATGGATTTGTACTTCCCGATGACTCTAAAGCCGATGCGGAAAACCGAATAATCGTATCGGTTCATGCATATACACCTTATAATTTTGCACTTAATCTCGGAAACGGTTCCACTGATGTATTTGCCATCAAGGGTAAAAAGGGAACTGAGGATATCGAATATTTCATGAAGAATCTGTATGAAAAGTTTGTATCAAAGGGAATTCCTGTACTTATTGGTGAATTCGGAGCACTTGACAAGGATAATTTAGATTCAAGAATGCAGTTTGCGGCATATTATACATATACTGCGAGACATTACGGAATGAGTGCTCTTTTCTGGGATAATAACGCATACAAAGCAGACGGAGAGTGCTTCAGACTTATAGACAGAAAGTCCCTGACCTGGACTTTCCCCGAGATCGTGGATCAGATGATGTATTATTGTGGTTCTGAGGAATAATGATGCTTAAGTTTTTTTCGGAAAAAAACAGCAGATATGCAAGCCTAAGGCGAGGACTGGAAATATTAATGGTCCTTGTCCTTTCGCTTTATCCTTTAAGACATATTCATGTCGGACTTGATCTGTGGGATGTTGGATATAATTATTCCAATTTCGAATTTATGGGAACTGAATCCATGGATCCGATGTGGCTCTTTTCAACATACCTTGCTACGGCTTTAGGTCATTTGTTTACTTTTTTGCCCTTTGGTAAGACTCTTTTGGGGCTTAATTTATATACTTCTTTGACCATCAGCTTTTTGGCCGTAATAGGCTATGTTTTCTTTACAAGAAAACTTGAATACCCGCCTGTTGCAGTATTTTTGGGTGAGTTTATAGCAATAAATCTATGCTGGTGTCCGACTGCGCTTTTGTATAACTTTTTGACCTATATTATGATGACGCTAGGGGTCATATATATATTCCTCGGACTCAGGAGGGGTAAATACAGGTATTTGTTTATAGCCGGCGTATGTCTTGGACTGAATGTATTTGTGAGGTTTTCGAATTTGCCGGAAGCTGCACTTATTTTGGCTGTTTGGGCATACGGAATACTTGAACTTATAGAGAAAAAGAAGGAAGCTTCTAACAATTATCAAAAAAAGAGAGAGAGAATCGACTTTTTAAAGCGAACCGGTATGAGGACACTCTTTTGCATACTGGGTTATGCGGCGGCTGTTCTTGGAATGCTGCTTTTTATGACTGTCAGATATGGTCTTGATAACTATGTTAACGGGATAAGAAGATTGTTTTCCATGACATCGGATAACTATTCATATACCCCATTTTCGATGGTATATGCAATATATGGTGCATATAAAAGCAATTTAAAATGGATTCTTTGTCTTTGCATTGCAGTTTCAATAGGAACGATTATAGTTTTCCTTTGCAAGATGCTTGATGCAAAGCTCGGACTTAAGCAGGTTCATGGAAAGTATTTTAAAAAGGGCTTTACTTTTACTGTACTTTCACATTTTATAGTTTTGATAATAGGTGCGGTATTTATATATTTTCTGTGCACCGTGCAGCTTGGTGAGGATTATTCAAGATTTGGTCAGGGTTCACTAACGGAGTATGGTTCAATTATAGTTCCGGGAATAGTATTTACTTTTATTATTATTCTTTGGGGAATCGGAGTGGTAGTTAAGCCCGGAGAAAGCCTTTCAGAGAAACTGATGGCAGGCCTTGTTATACTTGTTTTAATTATCACGCCAATCGGCTCAAATAACGGACATTTGACATGTCTAAATAACCTGTTTTTAGTAGCACCTTGGTTTGTATACAGACTGTGGAGACTGATTCGCAGAGTAGAGCCTGAGGGCATCGTTATTAAGGTTTTCAAGCGTGAACATAAGGAACTGAGCAAAAAAGATTTTTATCTTGCGATAGTAAGAAGTTATTTTTCGTATTTTCCTCTCAAGGCTATCATCGTAATGGTCGTGGGACTTTGTTTTGCAAGATTTGTTATCTTTGGATGGGGATTTACCTTTGCCGAGGCTAAAAATGCTGAAAATCCCACTACATATGTTGAAGGCGGTAAGGTACTTGACGGAATCAGAATGTCACCCGAAAAAGCTGAAAATATGAAGGGACTTATAGATTTTGTGGAGTCAGAAAGTCTTCCCGAGGGAACAGAAAGTATCACTTACGGATACATACCTGCGGTTTCGTTCTATTTACAATTACCGCCTGCATTTAATCCGTGGGTGGATTTAGGGTCATATACCTATGATGTTATGAAAGAAAACATTGATGCGGTAAAAGATAGCGAAGAACTTCCGGTTATTGTACTTACAGAATACTTGTCAAAGTACGTCGATGGTAAGAATGATGTATTTGACAGGAAAGAGATTACTGATGAGAAGTTTAAGCTGATAGTAGACCTTATAGATGATAAAGACTACGAATTAGTATACCAAAACGATATGTTTGCGGTGCTTGAAAGTGACAGAAGATAGTTTGTTTGAAATTCATATATCGGTGAGAGGCCTGGTGGAGTTTTTGCTTAGAAGCGGAGATATAGATACCGGGGCCGGCGGCGGAGCAACCCTTACTGCGATGCAGGAGGGAAGCCGTATTCACCGCATGATACAGGGGAAAATGGGGCCCGAATACGAGGCTGAGGTTCCCCTGTATTTTTCGTGTGAAAAAAGCGATTACAGGCTCACTATTGAGGGAAGGGCCGATGGAATAATTGACAACGCTGAAGGGGTTACGATTGACGAGATAAAAGGTACATACAGAAGACTTGAATATATGACGGAGCCGGTGCTCACACATGTAGCTCAGGCAAAGTGTTATGCCTACATGTATGGAATAGGCAAAAATATTGATGAAGTCAGAGTTAGAATCACCTATTGTAACCTGGATACTGAAGAAATCAGATATTTTTATCAGGATTACGATTTTAAGGAGCTTAGTGAGTGGTTTACTGACCTTGTAGACGAGTATCATAAGTGGGCTGACTTAAAATGCAGGCAATATATTGAAAGAAGAGAGTCTATATCTTTATTGGAGTTTCCTTTTGAATACAGGCCGGGCCAGAAAGAGCTTGCTACACAGGTTTATCAGACCATAGCCAATAAAAAGAAACTGTTTTTGGAGGCACCGACAGGCGTTGGAAAGACAATCACAACGGTTTTTCCGGCTGTAAAAGCTATCGGAGTAGGTAAAGCGGAGCAATTATTTTATCTGACAGCCAAAACAATTACGAGGACAGTGGCTGCAGATGCCATAGATATCCTTAGAGATAAGGGATTAAAGTTTAGAAGCATAATCATAACGGCAAAGGAAAAGATATGCTTTAAGGAAAAGCCGGAGTGCAATCCGGGGGCCTGTGAGTATGCTGACGGTCATTACGACAGAGTAAATGAAGCACTCTATGATATGCTTATTAACGAGGACAATCTTTCAAGAGCAACAATAGAAAAATATTCAATAAAGCATAGAGTATGTCCTTTTGAGCTTTCTCTGGATGCGTCACTGTTTGCTGACGCGATTATCTGTGACTATAATTACGTATTCGATCCCAATGCCAAGCTTCAGAGATTTTTTGGTGAAGGGGCCGGAGGTAATTATCTTTTTTTGATTGATGAGGCCCATAATCTGCTTGAACGCGGTCGTGAAATGTACAGTGCACATCTCATAAAAGAAGACTTTATGTCACTAAGAAGGGAATTAAAAAAGACAATCCTGTCAGAAGTCACGCGGAAAAGTAAACATAAATCCATTAAAGGACAGATGTTATTAGACTTATCAGCTCCCTCAATTACCAGAGAAATCGGCGTTTTTGAAGAAACGACGGATATATCTGAAAATGATGAAAATTTTGATGAAAAAAATGAGTTGACGGATAAGTTGACAGCAGATGTGACGCCTGAATCGACACTTGATACACTGTACTTTTCTTCCGGTAAGAAGGACAGGCATTTAGCAGAGAGCATATTGGTGAAAAAAGGCTATGCCGATAAGATGATCGCGCAGCTTGAAAAGTGCAATAAAGTCCTATTGGATATGAAAAGAGAGTGCGAAACCAGCAGAGTGATCGATGAAATAGACAGCTTTATAAGGCCGCTTAACAGACTGTATGCAACGATAAGCGATTATTTGGAAGAGCGGGAGAGGAAAAAGCCTGAGGTTTTTGATGAGCTTTTGGATCTGTTTTTCAATATTTCACACTTTCTTGACATGAGCGAGCAACTCGACGGTAATTACGTAAAGTATACGCAAATGCAGGATGACGGTACGTTTATGATAAAGCTGTTTTGCGTCAACCCCCGGGATAATCTGAAAATGTGTATGGGAAAGGCGATAAGTACCATACTGTTTTCTGCCACATTTTTGCCCATTCAGTATTATAAAAAACTTTTGGGAGGGGATAAAGAGGACTATGAGGTCTATGCTAAAAGCGTGTTTGACTCTTCCCAAAGGGGCATATTTATAGCAAATGATGTGACCAGCAAGTATACCAGACGCTCCGAGGATGAGTTTTATAAGATATCGGAGCATGTAGATGCGGTGGTACATTCAAAAGAAGGTAATTATATAGTATTTTGCCCGTCACATGCGTTTATGCACAGTATTTACGATATTTATACGGAAAACTTTGCTTCTGCATCGGAAACCTGTGTTCTTCAGCTTGAAAACATGTCTGAGGAGGACAGAGAGGATTTTCTCTTGCTGTTTGAGACAGAGAAGAATTTAACTGCTTTTTGCGTGCTTGGAGGAATATTCAGCGAGGGAATAGATCTAAAAGACGACAGACTTATAGGAACGGTTATCGTCGGAACCGGTCTTCCGTCGGTATGCTTTGAAAGAGAACTTTTAAAGAGACATTTTGAAGAAGAAGGAGAGGACGGGTTTGACTATGCATACAGGTTCCCGGGGATAAATAAAGTACTCCAGGCGGCGGGGAGAGTTATAAGAACAGAGAGTGATAGGGGAGTAATAGCGCTTTTGGATGAAAGATTCCTTCAAAACAGCTATAGAAATCTATTTCCTGTGGAATGGAGTAATATTAAGCGCGTGGATGTTTTAAATGCTTCCGAAGAGGTTACGGAATTCTGGAAGAGAAATTAAAAGTTATTTTTTGCTGTAATTTATCGCCAAAATCCTAAAATAATTTAAAACGGTTTTGAGTATAGAAAAAAAATCCCAAAAAAATTTTGGGATTTTTTTATTTTACACAGTATATTGTTGACATAATATTACAAATAACACACGATATTGTGTTAAACGTTTAAGGGCTTATGTAAACTATCGAGTAGTAATTTTGATGTCATTTATGCATGTTTAGCAAAAATGACAATAAATTTTTGCAATTTATGACATATTTGACAATTGTGGATAACTTTGTGGATATTGTGGATTTCTTTAGAAAAAACCAGTGATTCTGATGTGGATTACTGACATGACTTTTATACAACTATAATAGTGTCACTCGAAAAAAATGAAAGAGCAGGGGTGTCGGCATGAACAAAAGTTCTATACAATTATGTAACTGAAATAGAGTAAAAAAATAGTTGACATAAAAGTGAAGATTCGGGGAAGATTCAGTGGTATAATTACATATATACTTTTTCAAATATTTATGGGAAAATAAAGCAATGGAGGAATTGTAGGTTATGTGGGCATATGAAAGCGTGTTTTATCAGATTTATCCTCTGGGTTTTTGCGGGGCTCCTTTTGAGAATGACGGAAAGCAGGAAAGCCGCATATTAAAGGTTATTGACTGGATTCCGCATTTGACCAAAATGGGTATAAATGCAGTGTATTTTTCACCTGTATTTGAGTCGGACACCCACGGATATAACACCAGAGATTACAGAATAATAGATAAGAGGCTTGGCACAAACGAAGATTTTGCTCTTGTGTGCAAAAAACTACATGAAAATGGGATAAAAGTAGTCCTTGACGGCGTTTTTAACCATGTCGGAAGAGGCTTTTGGGCCTTTAAAGACGTACTGGAAAAGAGAGAGGCTTCACAGTATGTAAACTGGTTTGGAAGGATTGCTTTTGACGGTAATTCCAATTACAATGACGGCCTTTGGTATGAAGGCTGGGAGGGTAATTACGACCTTGTTAAGCTAAATCTTGGAAATGAGGACGTTGTAAGGCATATTTTAGAGAGTGTAGAGGGCTGGATAAAAGAGTTTGACATAGATGGTTTAAGGCTGGATGTGGCTTATTGCCTGACCGATGAGTTTTGCAGGAGATTAAGGAGCTTTTGCGACAGCAAAAAGGACGATTTTTTCCTTGTAGGAGAGGTGCTTCACGGGGAATACGGAAGGATGCTTGAGGCGAAAAATATTCACTCTCTTACAAATTACCAGTGCTATAAGGGTATATATTCTGCATTTAACAGTTATAATATGTTTGAAATAGTTCATTCCCTGGCAAGGCTTTTCGGACCCGAGGATTGGACTGTGGCAAGGGGGGCACATCTTCTGAGCTTTTGTGATAATCATGATGTTACGAGGGTTGCTTCGATTATAAATAACGAGAAGCATTTGCCGCTTGTATATGCCATGGTTTTCGGTATGCCGGGTATTCCAATCGTTTACTATGGCAGTGAATGGGGGGCAAAGGCCAGAAAAGAAGAGGGCGATCCCGCGTTAAGGGCCTGCTTTGATAAGCCGCAATGGAACGATTTGACAGATTATATAGCGCGGTTATCTGAAGCTAAAAAATCTTCAAAAGCATTAAATTACGGTGATTTTAGATCAATTCATCTGACAAACAGGCAGTGTATTTTTCAAAGATGCTGTGATGGTGAAAGGGTGTTAGTTGCAATAAACTGTGATGAAAATCCGTATACAGCTCATTTTGATGCGGGTTGCGGTATGGCAGTGGACCTCATAACCGGAGAAAAACATGACTTCGGAGGAGGCAGTGAAATGGCGCCGTACAGCGCTTATTTCTGGAAATGCGAGAGATAAATAGCAATAGATATTTAATTAATTATTTATTATATATTGTTTAAAAGTGCTATTATATGTAAAAGAGGAGGAATAATTATGTCAAAGGAAGAATGGAAAGAAAGCGGAACGGAACTCGGTCATGCATTTAAGACTTTTGGAAAGACGTTTGTTCGTTCTGCGGAGACCACAACGGATAAGGTGGTTGACTGGGCCGAAGAGGCTACAGGTAAAGCTGAGAGTAATGATGTGGTACAGCCCCAGCCCAATAGTACGGTATATAGCGACGGAAGCTGGAAAAAGGTCGGAAAAGAGCTTGGAGCCGGATTTGCCGGTATCGGTAAAACAATGCTTCACACCGTAGGAATCGGCAAAGATGATGAGAAGGCTGAGAAAAAATCCGAAGATGATAAGACTGAGTAAGTAAAAAAAGAAGCGCCCGATAGCTCGGACGCTTCTTTTTTTTAATTAAACATTAGTTTAAGGTAAGGGGATCGATTCCCTGCTCCTGCTGCTTCATAGCGCGAACCTTTGTTGAAAGACCAAAGAGGTTGATGAAGCCTTCTGCATCGTGGTGATCGTAAAGATCTCCGGTGGTGAAGGAAGCGATTGACTCATTGTAAAGTGAATAAGGAGAGGTGGTGCCTGCCTTTATGATGTTGCCCTTGTAAAGCTTAAACTTAACTTCTCCGGTAACATACTTCTGAGTTGACTCGATGAATGCCTGCTCTGCTTCACGAAGAGGGCTGAACCACTTTCCTTCGTATACAAGGCTTGCAAACTTACCGCCCATCTCTTTCTTGAAAGCGTAGGTGTCACGGTCAAGGATAAGCTCCTCAAGCTGATTGTGAGCCTCCATAAGGATGGTTCCGCCGGGAGTCTCATATACGCCGCGGCTCTTCATTCCTACTACACGGTTTTCTACGATATCAACTATACCTACGCCGTGCTTTCCGCCGAGCTTATTGAGCTCACGGATAATATCGGAAACCTTCATTGCCTTTCCGTTTAAAGTCTTGGGAACACCTGCTTCAAAAGTCATGGTAACATACTCTCCTTCATCGGGAGCCTTTTCAGGGCTTACGCCGAGAACAAGAAGGTGGTCGTAATTAGGCTCGTTTGCAGGATTCTCAAGCTCGAGTCCCTCGTGGCTGATATGCCAGATGTTACGGTCACGGCTGTATGAGCTGTCAGCTGAGAAAGGAAGATTGATTCCGTGCTGTTTGCAGTACTCAATCTCGGACTCACGGGAATCCATGGTCCACTTTTCGTTTCTCCAAGCAGCGATGATCTTAATATCGGGAGCGAGTGCCTTGATTCCGAGCTCAAAACGGATCTGGTCGTTACCTTTTCCGGTAGCGCCGTGGCAGATTGCGGTAGCGCCTTCCTTGCGGGCAATCTCTACAAGCCTTTTTGCAATAAGAGGTCTTGCCATTGAGGTCCCGAGAAGGTACTTGTTCTCATATACAGCGCCTGCCTGTACGCAAGGTACGATGTAATCGTCGCAGAACTCGTCGGTAACATCTTCGATGTAAAGCTTTGATGCGCCGCAGAATTTTGCGCGCTCTTCAAGTCCGTCAAGCTCCTCTTCCTGTCCGCAGTCTACGCAAACGCAGATAACTTCATAATCAAAATTTTCCTTTAACCAAGGAATAATGGCGGTGGTATCAAGTCCGCCGGAGTATGCTAAAATAACCTTTTCTTTCATATTTCTTTGCCTCCGTGAAAGTTTTCGAAAGTTTCTATTTGCTACTATACAACGAGAAAAGAACAAACGCAATAGTAAAAAGTAAAATTTTGGAATAAATATTCGAAATCAGAATGAATAATGCAAAATAAAGTGCATAATTATACAAAAATAAAAATATTGGATGCATAAAAATAAAAAATAGTGGACAAATAATTTAAAAGTGTTATTCTATAGAAGCAAGTGCATAAGCCGGGACTGATTTTACGACCCGGTAAGCTGTTGCAGGATGCAAAAATTTTAGTTAAGGCAGGATATTTTTATGAATTTTACGATACGCAAAATGACTATTGAGGATTATGACGGTGTCAGGGCTCTGTGGATGACAATTCACGGCTTTGCTATAAGAAGCATTGATGACTCGAGAGAAGGCGTTTCCAGATTTATAAATAGAAATCCTGAGACTTCCGTGGTTGCGGTGTCTGAAAATGGCGAGATTATAGGAGCCATACTTTGCGGACACGACGGAAGAAGAGGATGCCTTTATCATGTATGCGTCAGAGAGGACTGCAGAAGATGCGGCATCGGTAAAGAGATGGTTGTTTTTTGTATGAATGCGCTAAAAAATGAAGGCATCAACAAAGTCAGTCTGATTGCGTTTACCAAAAACGATATAGGAAACGCTTTCTGGAACTGTATAGGATGGACCAAAAGGCTTGATCTGAATTATTACGATTTTGTATTGAATGAGGCAAATATAACCGCGTTCAACAGCTAAACCGGGCGCTATACCCGGTATTAAAACGGGCTTTTAACCCGGTATTAAACAGGACTTAAGCATTTACCGAAAACACACGTTATTTATATAAAAATACAGACAAATTATTATGTGAGGTGCTATATGAAAGAGATTAAAGGCGGAGTTACATCACCCAAAGGCTTTAAGGCAGCGGTATGTGCTGCGGGAATTAAGTATCAGGGCAGAACGGATATGGCTATGGTGGTTTGCGATGAGCCATGCGACTGCGCGGGAACATTTACCAGTAATGTGGTTAAAGCAGCATGTGTTGTGTGGGATAGGGATCTGGTATATTCGGGACGCAAAATGCAGGCAGTGGTTGTCAATTCCGGAATAGCAAATGCATGCACCGGAAAGGAAGGCTTTGATGCTTGCGAAAAGACCGCAAAAGCTGTGGAGGAAGCACTGGGAATATCCTATGATACAGTTGCCGTTGCTTCTACGGGTGTAATCGGAATGCAGCTCCCGGTTGATAAACTTACCGCAGGTGTAAAGGCAATGGCAAAGGGACTTGACGGTTCTTTGGAGGCCGGAACCGAGGCGTCCAAGGCTATAATGACCACGGATACCGTAAATAAAGAAACAGCTGTTACATTTGAGGTCGGCGGAAAGACCGTTACTCTTGGAGGTATGAGCAAGGGCTCGGGAATGATCCACCCCAATATGTGTACAATGCTCGGATTTCTTACAACAGACTTGTCTATCGACAAAACACTTATGCAGGAAGCTTTAAGCGATGTTATAAAGGATACATTTAATATGATCACCGTTGATGGCGATACATCCACAAACGATACGCTTTTACTTATGGCTGACGGCCTAGCCGGAAATGATAAGATTACCGAAAAAGGTAAGGATTATGAAGCTTTTAAGGAAGCACTTATGTATGTGTGCAGATATCTCGCAAGACGTATGGCATCCGACGGTGAGGGCGCCACAAAGCTTTTTGAGGCAAAGGTTGTCAACGCAAAGACTAAAGAAGATGCCAGAACGCTTTCAAGAGCGATTGTCGGTTCGAATCTGTCAAAGGCGGCAATATACGGATGCGATGCCAATTTCGGAAGGTTTTTATGTGCTATGGGTTATTCCAGAGCGCAGTTTGACCAAAACGATGTAGAGCTTTATTTTGAAAGCACTGAGGGCAGACTTAAAGTTTTTGACAAGGGAACTCCCCTTGATTTTGACGAAGATGAAGCCGTAAAGATAATGAAGGCGAAAGAGGTCACCGTATTTGTTGATATGCATGAGGGGAACGAGCAGGCCTGCGCATGGGGATGCGATCTTACCTACGATTACGTAAAGATCAATGCCGACTACAGATCATAGGTCCATTTAAAATCAGTAAACAAAAAGAGCAGTAAAATGATGGAAACTGCCCTTACATAAAATGTAAAATTATCTTAATAAAATTGAAACAATAGGCAGTTTCTGTTATTATAAAATTTACGGGGCAAGACGGAGTCTGTCCCATATAACACAAGGAGAACAAAAATGTCACAGGATATGCAGGAGGTCATGAAAAAAGCTGAGGTGCTTATAGAGGCACTTCCTTATATTCAGAGATTCAACCGCAAAATAATCGTTGTTAAATACGGCGGAAGCGCCATGGTTGATCCCGAGCTTCAGAAAAACGTTATAAAGGATGTAACGCTTCTTAAGCTTGTAGGATTTAAGCCCATCATTGTTCACGGAGGCGGCAAGGAAATCAGCCGCTGGGTCAGCAAGGTCGGAAAAGAGGCGCAGTTCGTCAACGGACTTCGTGTCACCGATGATGAGACCATGGAAATCGCCGAGATGGTCCTTGGCAGAGTAAATAAAAGCCTTGTCACCATGGTTCAGGAACTTGGGGTTAAAGCTGTGGGAATCAGCGGCAAGGACGGCGGACTTTTGAATGTTACAAAAAAATATTCAAACGGTCAGGATATAGGATTTGTGGGAGATGTTAAAAATGTGGACAGCAAGGTGTTATATGACCTTTTGGACAATGACTTTCTTCCCATTGTAGCTCCCATCGGACTTGACGATGATTTTAATACCTACAATATAAATGCCGATGATGCTGCGTGCGCCATTGCAAAAGCGGTTGGTGCCGATAAGCTTGTATTCCTTACTGATATAGAGGGGCTTTACAGAGATATAAATGATAAGAGCACCTTCATCTCAAGACTTACCGCTTCCGAGGCGGATGAGCTTATAAATGGGGGAATCATCGGAGGAGGCATGCTTCCAAAACTCGGAAATTGCACATCCGCTATCAAGGCCGGTGTAAGCAGAGTTCATATTCTCGACGGCAGAGTGCCTCATTGTCTGCTCCTTGAGATCTTTACCAACGAAGGAATCGGAACCGCAATTCTTGCCGATAATGACAAGCTTGCGGAGGAAAGCAAACTGTAAGGCCGTTCAAATCCGACTGTGCGGATTATTTTCGGAGATAAAAATGGGACAAATTAGTGAAAATTATATAAGCGAGGCTGAAAGCGCCCTGCTTCATACTTATAACAGATATCATGTGGTCCTTGACAAGGGAGAGGATGTTTATCTGTATGATATTGAGGGGAAAAAGTACCTGGATTTTGTTGCGGGTATTGCCGTATTTGCTCTCGGCTATTCCAATGAAGAATACAAAAACACGATCAAAAAACAGGCTGATAAGATTTTGCACACATCAAATTATTATTACAATGTGCCTGCTATCTCGGCCGCAAAGAGACTTAAAAAGCTGTCAGGCCTCGACAGAGTATTTTTCACCAATTCCGGAGCGGAAGCAGTCGAAGGCGCGATAAAGACTGCCAGAAAGTACGCATATCTAAAGGACGGAAAGACCGACCATGAGATCATAGCCATGAATCATTCCTTCCACGGCCGTACTATGGGTGCTTTGTCCGTAACGGGCAACAGCCACTATCGTGAAGCTTTCGGACCGGGAATAGGAAATATCAAATTTGCTGATTATAATGATTTTGACTCCGTAATGGCTCAGGTTACCGACAAAACATGTGCGATAATCATGGAGACGGTACAGGGAGAGGGAGGACTCACTCCCGCCACCGAGGATTTCCTTAAAAAGGTAAGAAAGCTTTGCGATGAAAGGGATATGCTTCTCATCCTCGATGAAATACAATGCGGAATGGGCAGAACCGGATATAATTTTGCATTCCAGAAATATGGGATAAAACCCGATGTCATGACATGTGCAAAGGCTTTGGGATGCGGTGTTCCCATCGGAGCTTTTGTTATGACAGAGAAGGTCGGACAAAACTCACTCGTAGCAGGGGATCACGGAACCACTTACGGCGGAAACCCTTTTGCCTGTGCAGCCGCCGATAAAGTACTCGAGATTTTTGAGAGAGATGATATAGCCGGACATGTGAAGGAAATTGCCCCTTATATGTGGGAAAAACTTGACGAGCTTGAAAAAAAGCATCCTTCGATAATAGAACACAGAGGCGCGGGACTTATGCAGGGACTTGTATTTAACGGACCGGTGGCTCCCATAATCAACAAAGCATTGGAAAACGGACTTATTTTGATCAATGCCGGATCTGATATTTTAAGGTTTGTGCCGCCTCTTATAATCGAGAAAAAGCATGTGGATGAGATGATATCCATTCTCGATAAGTGTATAGAAGATTAAAATAAAGACTGGATCTAAAGGTATATAATGGAACTTCAACATAAAATAACAAGCGTAATATCACTGATTCTAATAACAGCACTTCTCTTTTACTGCAGTACATTGGAGATGAGATCAACCCAAAATGCGGAAGAAGGAGGAGCATGGTACAGCAGAAGCGATACCATTTATTTTTGGTACTCCGATGAGGACTTAACGGACTATGTAAATAAGGCAGCGGTGAGCTTCGGCGAGGAAAACAATGTACATGTTCTTCCCATGCTTATCACTCATGACGATTACCTTGAGGCGGTAAATGAGGCATCCATAGCAAATAATGAGCTTCCCGATGCATATATTATAGGTCATGAATCGCTTGAGATGGCTTATCTTGCGGGACTTGCGGTTCCTATAAACGATCCCGAGAGACTTTGTTCAAAGGACAATTTTTCTCAGGCTGCTTTAAATGCCGTTACATATTCGGATAAACTTGTAGGATATCCTTTGTCCTATGATACATGTGCTCTTGTTTATAACGAGGATTATTTACACGACTGGGCTAACCAGAAGGCTCTTGCTATCCTAAAAGGAGAGGGAGAGTCTTTTGTTGACGGTGAATATTTTGAGGAAATAGAGATTAAGGATACCACAGAGGGAGAAAGCTCAGAACAGACAGTTGAAAGCACTGAGGCTGCTGCGGAGACTGTTACCGAGGCTGCAACGGCGGTAACTGAAGAGGTTGACTACGATTACGATAACCTTTCAGAGGAAGAACAGGCTTCATTACTGGCAAGCAAGACCGAAGAAGTATATGCCGCAGCTATTCCAGAAACTTTAAATGAACTCCTCACAATAGCGGACAGCTATAGTGCGCCCGCCGGAGTAGACGGAGTTATGAGCTGGGATGTTTCGGATATTCTTTTTAATTTCTGGATTGTGGGAGATGTAGTTGACCTTGGAGGAGAATCCGGAGACGATAAAAACAATATCGTGTTCAATAACACCGAGACTGTAAATGCTCTTTTAAGATATCAGCACTTACACCAGTTCTTCAACGTAGAATCTGCGCTGAACAGCTATGACAAGGTAATTAACGATTTTATAAACGGTAAGATGATCTTTACCATATGCTCCGTTGATGGTGTGGAAAAGTTAAAAGAGGCCAAGGATAACGGCACTCTACAGCATGAATACGGCTTTGCAAGTATACCTGAGGTTGATGAAAACACACTCAGCAGGTCCATGTCCATGACCGAAGTAGTGGTTGTAAACGGATATTCCGAGAAAAAAGACATCGCAAACGCATTTGCCAGATATCTTACCTGCGAGTTTGCGGGTGAGCTTTATGCCAGAACCGGAAAGGCGGCATGTAATATTCACGCTAACGAGGGATACGAGAACCTTGATGTGTTTGATACCGAGTACGCCGATTCGGTGCCTCTTCCTAAAATAATCGAGCTTGAGAACTTCTGGATGGAGCTCGAGGCGCTATTTGCAAGAGTATGGAACGGCGAGGATGTGGCGACTCAGCTGCAGGGACTGGATGATACGGTGAGACTGTTCTTTACAAGATAATTATGGCTTAGCGGCAGTTCCCGCCAAACGGAGGGAATATGCTTAATATAAAAATGAAAACAGCGCTGTCGGTTGCGCTTGCAATGCTTTTATGCGGATGCGGAAAAGCCGACAAGGTTTATACTTTCGGACTGGATACCGGAGCCGGTGAGGTCATATCGGCGGAAGATGCAGCTGAGGATAAAGCTGTACCCGGCGGCAAAGATTTAGCCTCGGGCAAAGATGCAGCCTCGGACAAAGACGCAGCTTCAGGCAAGGATGCAACCTCAGGCAAGGGTTCATCCGACAGTATAGATGTACCGGGTTCGGAAAAAGAACCGGAACTTCTCTATGTTCATGTATGCGGGGCGGTTGTAAATCCCGGCGTGGTGGCTTTGCCGGAAGGAAGCAGAGCGGAAGCTGCATTACAAAGCGCCGGAGGATTTGCCGAAAACGCAGATGAGTCGGGAGTCAATCTGGCTGCACCTGTTTATGACGGTGAGCAGCTTTATTTTCCCTATGAGGGTGAAAAAACGAGTGACCCGGTAAAAAGCGGTGATGGAAGAGTTAATATCAACTCTGCGGACATCGGTCTTTTGTGTTCGATACCCGGTATAGGTGAAGCGAAAGCTGAAGCAATCGTGAATTATAGGGAAAATAACGGGCGTTTTGAAAATGCGGAAGATATCATGAACGTTTCCGGAATAGGGCAGGGAGTGTACGACAAGATTTCAGCACATATATGTGTAAAGTAGAATTAGGAGTGTAACTGTAATGTCTAAAAAGGTACTTGTTGTTGACGACGAGAAGCTTATTGTAAAAGGAATAAAGTTCAGCCTTGAGCAGGATGAGATGGAGGTTGATTGTGCTTATGACGGTGAAGAAGCGCTTAAACTTTTAAAGGAAAATGAATACGATATTGTCCTTTTGGACCTTATGCTTCCCAAAATCGGTGGCTATGAGGTATGTCAGCAGCTTAGAGAGTTTTCTCAGGTACCTGTAATCATGCTTACCGCAAAGGGCGATGATATGGATAAAATATTGGGCCTTGAGTACGGTGCTGACGATTATGTTACAAAACCCTTCAATATTTTGGAAGTAAAAGCAAGAATTAAGGCTATATTAAGGCGCGTAGATCAGAAAAAGCCAGCTGTTGAAGCACAGAGCAATGAACTCGTCAGCGGACGCATACGGCTCGATTTGGAAGGCAAGAGAACCTTTATCGGCAATGAGGAGATATCGCTTACAAGTAAAGAATTCGAAGTACTTGAAATCCTCATGAGAAATCCTGACAGAGTTTATACCAGGGACAATCTTATGAATCTTGTGTGGGGAACGGATTATCCCGGAGATGTCCGCACGGTGGATGTCCATATCAGAAGATTGCGTGAAAAGATAGAAAAGGATTCAGGAAATCCGATGTACGTGCACACCAAGTGGGGAGTTGGCTATTATTTCTTGAACAAGGAAAACTAAAGTGAAACCCGGTCTGCAAAAATTTTTGGATGTGGTCCGCTTGCGAAGCTTGCGGGCCAGAATTTTTATTATCTTAATATTAGTCGGAATACTCCCCAATATCCTCATGGAGATGGTTATAGTCAAAACCTATGAGATAAAGGCGGTGGAGCAACGAAGCGAAACGGTACAGAATCAGCTCAAGATTTTGGCCAATCACCTTATTGCCAATGAATTCCTGGAAAATTACAATCCAAACAGCCCTTATAAGCTCGAATCTCACGAGATTATAGAGGCTGAACTTGATATGCTCTCAAACCTGTACGAAGGCCGAGTCATGATTATAGGTAAAAGCCACAGAGTTCTGCTCGATACCTATAACATTTCCGAGGGACGTACTATGATTTCCGAAGAGGTGGTCAAGTGTTTCAGAGGGGAAAATATATCCAATTATGATGCGGAACACGGCTATATAGAGATGACCACTCCTATAGTGAACACGACAGATGACGGAGACGGTACGGTTCAGGGCGTAATGCTCACAAGTATATCCGACTCCACCATCAGTTCAACGATGAAATCCCTTAACAGAAATGCCATAGCGGTAGAAATCATTACGATCGTGTTGGTTGTTACCTTTTCATTTATAGTTTCCGGAATGCTTACAAGGCCTTTTGAAAGGATAACAAAGGCTATTGCCGAGCTTAAAGCCGGATACAGCAATGAACCTATTTCTGTTAAATCATATACCGAGACGGTACATATATCCGACGCTTTTAACCAGCTGCAGAGCCGAATGAAGACGCTTGACGACTCCAGAAAGGAATTTGTATCAAATGTCTCTCACGAGCTAAAGACACCGCTCACATCGATGAAGGTGCTCGCGGATTCGCTTATAGCACAGCCCGATGCACCCGCAGAGCTCTACAGAGAGTTTATGGGGGATATTGCCTCTGAAATTGACCGGGAAAACAGTATTATTACCGATCTTTTGGCGCTGACAAAAATGGATTTAAATACCCAGGAAGTCAATATATCCTCAGTTAACATCGGAGATCTTGCAGAGATTATATTAAAGAGGCTAAGGCCTATAGCGAGAAAAAAGGATATAGAGCTTACGCTGGAAGAGCAAAGAGAAGTTGTGGCTGATGTTGACGAGGTTAAAATGTCGCTTATTATGACTAATCTCGTGGAAAACGCAATTAAATATAATAAAGAACACGGTACTGTAAAGGTGTCTCTAGACAGTGATATTCAGTATTTTACTTTTATTGTGGAAGACACAGGATGCGGTATTCCCGAAGAAAGTCTGCCTCTTATTTATGAGAGATTCTACAGGGTGGATAAATCGCACTCAAGAGAAATAGGGGGAACCGGACTGGGACTGGCTATCACCAGGAGCGCCGTATTGCTCCACAGAGGCTCCATTTCGGTAACCAGCGAAGAAGGAGCAGGCTCAACATTTACAGTAAAGATACCTTTGACTTATGTGGGAAATTAATATGATTACACGCGTTTTTAAAAAGAACAAATTCATATGTAAGTCTTTTACCGCACTGCTTGGCTCTGTTTTGCTGTGTGCCAATTCACTCGTGTTTACAGGATGTGCCGCCGGAGAGCCCGGAATAGGAACGACGGTCTATTATCTAAACAACGAAGAGACTAAGCTGGAGACGCATAAGGTTGATATCAGCATTGGAAACTCAAGGGAAGAGGACGTTGAAATCCTGCTTGAAATGCTTGCAGACAATCCAAATTCACTTCAGTATAAAGCTCCGCTGGGATATCCTATAGAACTGACGGGGTACAAACTCGAGGATAAAAAAATAACACTTGATTTTGCAGGCTCATACTATAACCTGCCCACATCTACGGAGGTACTGATAAGAGCCGCTATCGTCCAGACTCTTTTACAGGTTGAGAATATACGATATGTATTTTTCACTGTGGACGGAAATCCTCTTGTGGATGCTGTCGGAAAAGGTGTTGGGCGTATGAGCTCCAAAACCTTTATATACAACGACGGAAACCAGATAAACACATATGATGAGGTTGTGGTCAAGCTGTATTTTGCCAACAGTGACGGAAACGGGTTAATTAGCGCGTACAGAGATAAATTCTACTCTACAAACGTCCCGCTCGAGCTTTTTGTGGTTGAGGAGACCATAGCCGGTCCAAGCGGGCAGATAGAGGGACTTTATCCCACCATAAACCCTGAGACCAATGTTATCAGCGTTTCCACCAGTGACGGAATATGCTATGTAAATTTGGATTCCGGATTCACTACCACCGTCGGTAATGTTCCCACGGAGGTGGCTGCTTATTCGCTCGTTAACGCTCTTACGGAGCTGCCTTCGGTGGATAAGGTTCAGATCCTTGTAAACGGAAGCGTACCTTCAATTTTTTCATCCTCTACTTTTGAGAGAAACGATGATATAATAACTACACTTAATAAAACTGAGGAGTAGGAGACTATTCCGCTTTATACCGCGAAAAAGAGGTACCGGTTTTTATGAAAGCCAGAGAGGCAAAGAATTCTTTCGATCAGTTAAAACAGCATATCAGAAACAAGACTTTGCCCAAGATGGTGCTTTTGTATGGTGAAGAAAGGTATCTGAAGCTCCAATACCTAAATAAAACCATGGAGTATTTTGGCGCTCAAAAAGGTGACATGAACACCGATATGTATGAGGGTAAAGGAATCAACGTGGGAGCGGTCATAGATCAGGCCGAGACGCTTCCTTTTTTGGCAGATTCAAGAGTTATGGTATTTCAGGATACCGGACTTTTTAAATCAGGAGGGGACCAGCTTGCCGATTATCTTAATTCCCCCTGCGAATCCACGGTATTCATCTTTTGCGAGAGCGAAGTCGACGAAAGATGCAGATTATATAAGCTTGTAAAAGAAAACGGCGCAGTGAGCCAGATAGACGAGCAGACCAGAGAGACTCTTCAAAGCGTCATCGGAGTTTTCCTAAAAAAAGAGGGCAAAAGAATCAGTGTTGAGACAGCCGGCAGGATCCTCGATAAAACCGGAAACGACATGGCAATGCTCAGGAGCGAATTAGAAAAGCTAGTCACCTACTGTATGGACAAGGATGTAATTGAGACGCAGGACGTTGAAATAATATGCTCCCAAAATATCGAGGACAAAATATTTGAGCTCCTTGATGCAATCTCTGAGAAAAACGCCAAAAAGGCAATGGATCTTTACTACGATATGCTGGCCTTGAAAGAACCGCCCATAAAGCTTTTGGTACTTATGGAAAAGCAGTTTAACCAGCTTTTGCAGATCAGACTTCTTCGCGACGCGGGAGAGTTAAAGGATACTATAGCAACAAAGGTGGGACTTAATCCATACTTTATGAGTTCATACATGAACAGAGCATCCAAGTACACCGCAAAGGAACTCAGGGGTATATTTGAAAGAGCAATCCAGACGGACGAAGACATTAAAAATGGCCGTATATCGGATACTCTCGGAGTTGAGACACTTATTTTATCACTACTGTAATTTAATTATAAAGTCAGGTGAAATATGAGAACTATTACTTTTAAAATGGAAAGACCCGGAAAGCTTGAAGTGGGTCAGGAAGTCATTGTTACGGAAGGAACTCTTCCCAGCAACTATTTTTATTCGATCGGAATAGAGGAGGATCCATTTTTGGCGATGTCTCCCAACATTCCGCTTATTCAAAGACTTACGTCTACAAAAGGCGTTGTAAAAGATATAATACAAAACGAAAGAGGTTATTATGTCATAGCCGATTTCGACGAGGAGGAACCAAAATGAAGATCATTTCTACTGAAAAAGCACCTGCAGCAATCGGACCTTATTCACAGGGAATTATTTCCGGAAATATGCTTTTTGCATCAGGCCAGATTCCTATTAATCCTGCCACAGGAAATGTGGAGGCAACTACCATCAAGGAACAGACCAAGCAGGTATGTGAGAATATAGGCGAGCTTTTAAAGGCCGCAGGAAGCGACTACTCAAAGGTTGTAAAAACCACCTGTTTTCTTGCAAATATAAGCGATTTTGCTGAGTTTAATGCGGTATATGCGGATTATTTCGTAAGCTGCCCCGCAAGAAGCTGTGTAGCTGTAAAAGATATTCCCAAGGGAGTACTTTGCGAAATCGAGATTATCGCTGAAGTATAAACGCAGGGCCGGAGCCCGCGGTATAATACATATTTAGGATATGATCTCGAAATCAATGCCTTTTCCGGCAAGATATTTTTGAATGTTTTTATCCCAGATATTGTCGGCGTCATGACTCATTACAAAGGAATTGTAAGAAGTTCCGGTTGTGAGGGTTATGGCGCCGTTTTCATATTTTACGGTGAGCAGGAGATTTTTTACATAAGAAAAATCTTCATCCTGTATCTGTCTTGAAAGCATCTCCGTGGCCTTTTCCGGCTTAAGTGCAAGCATAAAACGCAGGCAAATGGGAGTCTTTGTGCCTTTTATAAGAGAAAAAACGGCAGCTTTGGTATCACTCCAGGGCTGGTATTTGTACGGAGGCGCGGGATCGTTTTTCTCTTCGTCATAAAACTCTTGATTAAGCGCTCCGTCAAAGTTGTATGTGATTGAGGTGACCACAAGGCCTTCTACGGTTAAAAACGGGTCAAACAGTGTACCTGCCACAAATCCGTTCATAAAGCTTTTTACTTCATTAACTTTTAATGCTATCATCGGTTGCTCCTTTATTTCCCCTCATATTTCTCAAAGGTAAGTCTATCATATTAAGCGAGCCTTTTATACATTAAATTATTAAAAAACTATAACGTTTTGTTACAGAATATTTACGTGACTTTGCGGGCTGTGTTAAAATACTTAAATCACAAGTAGTTTTCAATACTACATCGGAGGACAGCATGGATATCATTAAAGTTTTAAAAGAATTGGCACAGACCGGAATGAAAATGGACAGTCCGGAAAACTACAAAAACAGAAATTACAAGATAGTTGCCGACAGCTGTTGTGAATTTCCCGTAAGTTTCAGAGGGGATTCCAGATTTCAGAATATTCCAATGATTTTGTACGTCGGAGACGAGACTATAATAGATGATGAAAGCTTTGACCAGAAGTCTTTTTTGAAAAAGGTAGCGGAGTGCCCTGAGTGCCCTAAATCAGCTTGCCCTTCACCCGAAAGCTATCGTGAAGCATATCGCACCGATGCTGAAAGAGTTTATTGCCTTACCATATCTTCAAAGCTTTCAGGAAGCTATAACAGCGCCAATCTGGGAATGCATCTGTATCATGAGAAATACGGAGATAAAAAGATCCACGTTTTTGATTCGGAATCTACGAGCGTAGGAGAGACCCAGCTGTTTTCATTGATCGTAAGACTTGAGGAAAAGGGATATCCATTTGAAGATATCGTAGAGATAGTTGAGTCTTTCAGAGACGGCATGCAGACACTCTTTGTACTCGACAATCTTGAGACGCTGCGCAAAAACGGACGTCTGACCGGGATCAAGGCCATTATAGCATCTACATTAAACATTAAGCCGCTTATGAAGAGCGACCACGGAAGTATAGCTCAAAAGGCGCAGGCAATCGGTGTTAAAAAAGCTCTCGGAAAGCTGGCCGAGGCTGTTCATACCGAAATCGAGGACAAGGAATGCAAGAGCCTTATGATATCCCATTGCAATGCCCCCGAAAAAGCAGAGCTCGTAAGGGACCTCATACTTGCAAAGGATAAATTCCACGAGGTTATCATAATGGATACCCAGGGACTTAATTCCACCTATGCAAATGACGGCGGAATCATCGTAACGGTATAGGATATACATGGAAAAAGCTTAATACGATATCGACAAAATACGGTATAAATCAATTAAGAAATTAATGATCAAACAAAAAGGCGGGCCTTACAGCTCGCCTTTTTTATATGCGTTTATGTACCTTAAAACACTTCTGTCACACCTGAAACTCTTGCCGTTTGTAAGATGAATCCTGCCTAAACGGATATGGTCTATGTAATCTATATTTATCAGGATATTTATCGTGGGCATGACAAACATATTGTGCTCTTTGGTGATCTCTTCAAAAAGCGTGTATGCGTCACTGTTGATGATAAGCTCTCTTCCATCTGCCAGAGTAACTCTTGCCTTTGGCCCCTCGGTGCGGGCAAATATTATTTCGCTCTCCGATACATAATTGGTTTCATATTCGCCCCTAAGCTCGATGCTTGGTACGGTATCAAGCGATATGCGTTTGAATTTCAGTATGGACTCATGAAGCTCTTCCGGCCTTAAAGGCTTTCCCAGAAATAAGGTTTCAGGCGGATAAACAGTATCGCTTTTATCAAAAAAGTTTTTGTCCTCTCTGGGGTATATAACGCAAATCGGCGAGGTAACGCCCTTTTTGCGAAGGGAAGATAACACCATGGCACTGTTTAAACCTTCTGTGTTTCTGATATCTATTATAAAAGCATCATACTGCATCGGCGTTCTTAAAAGCGCTTCGGCATTTCCGTAAGAGTCTATATACATGGGTTCTCCGGAAGAAATAAGCTTATCCGCCTCACGTTTTAAAAGTCTTTCCGACTGCTTTCGCTCGGCTATATTGTCATCACAAATTGCAATATGCATAAAACACACCCCGTGGCTTAAAACTATTCCCCCGAAATTAAGTTTAGACTTACCCCAAAATTATAACATAACTACTTAAAAGTGAAGATGAAAATTCTATAAAAGTTATGCAGGGTGATTCTTGACAAATCCCTTTACTTCGCCTAATATATGCATAACCCGATAAACAAGGCGATGAAGAAGAGGAGTATGTAAATACCGCCCGACAGAGATGGAAGCAAAATATGCTGAGAGCTTCCTCCCGCAGGATTACAGAAGGTAGCTTCCGAGCCGGAGAGTAAAAAAGAGTACGACATAGTAAAAAAGTGTAACAAGCTGTATTTATACCGAAAAAAACACGCGTTATTCAATGAACTCGTACTGATTAGCTCTCCCGTCCATCCACGAAACGGTGTAATGAGGCAGACAGTTTTCGGTCTATTATTATAGATATTAGCCGATTGCTTTTCTGTGAACAAAGGTGGTACCGCGTATACAACGCCCTTTGCATTCCCTACGGAATGTGAAGGGCTTTTTATTTTAGATGAATTGCTCGGTAATTTTTAAAGCAATGTATGCAAAGAAAGGAAAGATTATGGCAAAGGAACTCGCTAAAACCTATGACCCCAGCGGCATAGAGGACAGAATTTACCAAAAATGGCTCGACAAAAAATATTTTCATGCGGAGGTTGATCACTCAAAGACACCTTTTACGATCGTGATTCCCCCGCCGAATATTACAGGACAGCTCCATATGGGACATGCCCTTGATAACACTATGCAGGATATCCTTATCCGCTGGAAGCGTATGCAGGGATATAATGCCCTCTGGCAGCCCGGAACCGACCATGCTTCCATCGCTACCGAGGTAAAGATCATCGAGACCTTAAAGAAAGAGGGAATCGACAAGACTGATCTTGGAAGAGAGAAGTTCCTTGAGAGAGCATGGGATTGGAAAAAGGAATATGGCGGAAGAATCGTTTCCCAGCTTAAAAAGATGGGTTCATCCTGTGACTGGGACAGAGAGCGCTTTACTATGGACGAGGGCTGCAACAAGGCAGTTACCGAAGTGTTCGTGAAGATGCATGAAAAAGGCTATATCTACAAGGGTTCCAGAATCATCAACTGGTGCCCTGTTTGTAATACTTCCATTTCCGATGCTGAAGTTGAGTACGAGGAGCAGACCGGCCATTTTTGGCATATCAAGTACCCTCTTATCGATGAGGCTACCGGAGAGGCTTCAAAGACTGAGTTCCTTACCTTTGCAACTACCCGTCCCGAGACTATGCTCGGCGATACCGCTGTAGCTATTCATCCCGACGATGAGAGATATACACATCTTCACGGACGCAGGGTAATGCTCCCCATTATGAACCGCATTATCCCTATCGTAGAAGATACCTATGTAGACAGAGAGTTTGGTACCGGTGTAGTTAAGATCACACCTGCCCATGACCCCAACGACTTTGAGGTAGGAAAGCGCCACAACCTTCCTATCATCAATGTTATGAACGACGATGCCACAATCAATAAAAACGGCGGAAAGTTCGAGGGTATGGACCGCTATGCGGCAAGAGATGCCATTGTCAAGGAACTTGATGAGGCGGGACTTCTTGTAAAAATCGAGGAGCATGTACATAACGTTGGTACACACGATCGCTGCAAGACTACCATTGAGCCGCTTGTAAAAGAACAGTGGTTTGTCAAGATGAGCGAGCTTATCAAGCCCGCACGCGAGGCTGTTAAAAACGGGGAGATTCGTCTTATTCCCGAGCGCATGGAGAAAAACTACTTCAACTGGACCGACAATATCCGCGACTGGTGTATCAGCCGTCAGCTCTGGTGGGGCCACAGAATCCCTGCTTATTATTGTCAGGACTGCGGAGAAACCGTTGTTGCAAAGGAAGCGCCCACCGTATGCCCTAAGTGTGGCGGAAAGCATTTTGAACAGGATCCCGATACACTTGATACCTGGTTTTCATCGGCTCTTTGGCCTTTTGAGACTTTGGGATGGCCCGATCAGACTGAGGACCTTAAGTATTTCTATCCTACAGATGTACTTGTTACCGGATACGATATAATCTTTTTCTGGGTAATCAGAATGATTTTCTCAGGCTATGAGCAGATGGGTGAAAAACCCTTTAAGACTGTTTTATTCCATGGACTTGTACGTGACAGTCAGGGAAGAAAAATGAGTAAATCCCTCGGAAACGGAATCGATCCTCTTGAAATCATTGACAAATACGGAGCAGATGCGCTCAGACTTACTCTTATTACCGGTAACGCTCCCGGAAACGATATGCGTTTCTATTATGAGAGAGTTGAGAACAGCCGCAACTTTGCAAACAAGGTTTGGAACGCTACCAGATTTATCATGATGAATATCGATCAGGCAGCTGAAAAGTCAGGACTTAGCGTTCATGAACCCGCTGCAGGAGAACTTGCTCCCGTAGATAAGTGGATCCTTTCAAAGCTCAATACTTTGGTTAAGGATGTCACCGAGAACATGGACAATTTCGAACTCGGAATTGCTGTACAGAAAGTATATGACTTTATCTGGGATGAATTCTGCGACTGGTATATCGAGATGGTTAAGCCCCGCCTTTACACCACGGACGATACCGCCAGCCAGAACGCCGCTCTTTGGACCTTAAAGACCGTTCTTATAGATGCACTTAAACTCCTTCATCCTTATATGCCTTTCATCACAGAGGAGATTTTCTGCAATATCCAGGATGAGGAAGAGTCCATTATGATCAGCTCATGGCCTGTGTACAGCGATGAGAGAAACTTTGCGAAAGAAGAGCACGACATCGAGCTTATAAAGGAGGCGGTACGTGGCGTAAGAAACATCCGCACAGAGATGAATGTTCCGCCCAGCCGCAAGGCAGCAGTTTTTGTTGTAAGCGAGGACGACGATGTTATCCGTACATTCGAGGAAGGTAAGCTCTTCTTTGCAACGCTTGCATATTCAAACGAAGTAAATACTCAAAAGGATAAGAAAGGAATTGCGGACGATGCCGTTTCAATCGTGATCCCCGGAGCTACCTTATACATTCCTTTTGCAGAACTTGTCGATATCGAAAAGGAGAAGGAGCGTCTTGCAAAAGAAAAGGCCCGTCTTGAGGGTGAGATCAAGCGTTCAAACGGTATGCTCTCCAATGAGAGATTTATCTCAAAGGCTCCCGCGGAAAAGGTAGCTGAGGAGAAAGCAAAGCTTGAAAAGTACACTCAGATGCTTGAGCAGGTTACGGAGCGTCTTGCTTCCCTGTAAGTTTTGCATAAGCTTTTAACAAATAAAAAGCATATAAATTAAGGCAAAATCATGGTTTGTAAAAACATAACGTGTTTCGGGGAGGCGGAGCAGTATCTTTATGATATGCCCCGCTTTACCTCTAAACATTCGATTAAAGAAACAAGAGAATTCTTAAAGGAAATCGGGAACCCCGATCTGTCCTTTAAAATCATACATGTGGCAGGCACCAACGGCAAAGGATCTACTTGCGCATATTTGGACAGCGTCCTTCGCACGGCCGGAATCAAGACCGGGCTTTTCACCTCGCCACATCTTGTGGATATTTGCGAGAGAATTAAGATTGACGGTAAAGATATCTCACATGATGAGTTTTATTCAGCTTTCATGGATATATATAACCGTATAGATCATGAGGCTATAGCCGGGGGCGAGAATGCATATCATCCCACATTTTTTGAGTACTTGTTTTTTATGGCAATGATAATCTTTAAAAATGCCGGGATAGAATGGTGCATTTTGGAGACCGGACTGGGCGGGCTTTTAGATGCCACCAACAGTGTGGTCACAAAGGAAGTCGCGGTTATCACAAAAATAGGTTTGGACCATACGGAGTATTTGGGAGATACAAAGGCACTTATTGCGGTGCAAAAAGCAGGTATAATAAAAGAAGGGAAACCGGTCGTATATCTTGATGCCGAAGAGGAAAGCTCAAATGCGATAGCAAGCGAGGCCAAACGTATCGGAGCCGGGAGACTTATACCTGTTAATGAGAAAAATGTTAAACTTTTACAAAAATTGCCCGAAAAAGTTGCTTTTTCGCTTATGGACGGATATTATAAATATGTATCTCTATGTTTAGATACAATAGCGGAATATCAAGTGCAGAATGCTTCTTTGGCCGTTAAAACCATAGAGGCGGTTGGGCTTTCCGAAAGAGTGTCCGAGCAGTGCCTTTGTGATGGACTTTATAAATGTCACTGGGCCGGCCGAATGGAGGAGATTCTTCCGGATGTTTTTGTGGACGGAGCTCATAATCCCGATGGAATAGAGGCTTTTATAAAAACCGTTGCGGATGACGGAATCTCACGAAAAAGACGACTGATATTCGGAGTGGTATCGGATAAGGATTACACCGAAATGATCAGGGAGTTATCCGATTCAAAGCTTTTTGAAAGCATTACGATCGCTCCGATAAATTCCTACAGGAGTGCGGATGCGGGCAGTATAGCGGATGGTTTTGTAAAAGCCGGAGCGTTAAATGTTAGAGCTGCAAATAGCGCGAAGCAAGCACTTGAAACCATGCTTTTTGAAAAATATTCAAACTCGGCAGAGGACACTTTTCGTCTGTATATAGCCGGCAGTCTTTATTTAGTCGGAGAGATTAAAAGCATTCTGCCATTTATTAAACCGGAAGTGAACAGACATGATTAATTTTGAGGAAGAACTTAAAAATTTCCATCCCAGTATAGAAGTCGGCTCCCTTGAGGATACCGTTTACTCTATGGATCTGACCGATGCGGCTGATATGCTTGTGGGAATGATGAAAGAAACCGAACAACAGCAAACAGAGAGTTCACAGTATCAGTAAGAGGATCCGATATGTTTTGTTATAATTGCGGGAACCTTCTTTCGGAGTATGATTTCTGTACCTCCTGCGGCGCTGACGTAAGAATGTATAAAAAGATTATTTATACTTCGAACAGGTTTTACAACGAGGGACTCGAAAAGGCTAAGGTCAGAGACCTTTCAGGGGCTGTAGTCTCTTTAAGGCAGAGTCTGAAATTTGATAAAAATAATATAGATGCAAGAAACCTTCTCGGACTTGTTTATTTTGAGATGGGTGAAGTGGGCGTGGCACTTTCCGAGTGGCTTATCAGTCAGTCAAAACGTTCTGAAAAGAATGTTGCAAACGAATATATAAAGCTTCTTCAGTCATCAAATGCAAGATTTACCGAGATGGCAACTGCTGTAGAAAAATACAATATAGCGTACAATTATTGCCTGCAGGGCAGCAAAGACCTTGCAAGCATACAGATAAAGGGTGCCCTTTCCAAAAACAGACAGTTTTCAAAGGCACATCTTTTGCTTGCGCTTCTTTATATGGAAAATGAGGATTGGGAGAGAGCTGAAAACGAGGTGCGTTCATGCCTTAAAATCGACAAAGGCAACACCGTGGCACAGCGCTATCAATTAGAGATCGAGAAGATGCTCGAACCCGAAGAGGGCGAGAAAAAAACCTCACACAAAAATTCCGGAGATGTTATAAGATTTAAGCGTGATGACGAGCTTATTATACAGCCCGCCAATGTTAAAGAACCTAAAAATACCGGAATAGGAACGCTTGTAAATATTCTTATAGGACTCGTGCTGGGAGCTGCTGCGGTATACTTTTTGGTGGTACCGGCCAGAGTTGCTCAGGTTAACGATGAAGCCCAGGCAAGTATTAAAGAGATCGGAAGCCAGATAGATACCAAAAATTCTACGATTCAGGATCTCGAGAACAAGATAGATTCACTTACAAAGGAAAAGACAACCCTTGAAAATGTTATAGAGGGTTATACCGGTACCGGCGGAACTATCAGTGAGTATGATGCTCTTATGAAGGTTGCCGGGGAATACATTGTAGAAAAGGACAATGATAAAACTGCGGCGGCGCTCGATGAACTTCGCGAAAACGTTGATGAGTCTACAATGTCAGCGGAATATCAGCAGCTCTATCAGGCTATCCTTGCCGCTATAGGACCGTCTGTAGCCGGCAATTATTACGACGAAGGTATGGCGGCTTATCATGCCGAAAACTATGAGACGGCAATAGATAAGCTGACTAAGGCCTCATATTATGACAAGACAAATGCCGATGCGTTGTTTACACTTGGCAATGCATACAGACTTATGGGTAATTTCGATGAAGCGCGTTCAATTTACGAACAGGTGATACTTACTTTCCCCGATACGGAGAGAGCAAGGCGAAGCGAGCAGTATATCGCTGAAATAACCGCAGACTGATAGGCGAATAAAGAGGGTTTTATGGAAATTCAGGACTACGATTTAGAAGATGATATAACTGAAGAAACGGGCCGCAGATCAGGCAGAAAGAAGTCCGGAAAAGGGACTGCTGCCGCTATGGTTTTGCTCATCAGTATTGTGGTTGTACTCTTACTTTTTGTAGGAGCTCTTTGCCTTGTTTATTTTTCGGGAAAATATGCTGTTGTTAAGGAAAATGCCAATGGCGAGATCCCCGAATATACAAAAACGGAAGTCGAGGAGATGATTTCCGAGGCAAATGAAAAGTCTGACAAGCTTCGTGCGGATGAGGTTGAAGCTGCGGGAGTTCAGGCAAAGGCTCAGGGATATGCCATCGGAAGAAACGATTTGCTTGATTATATCAAAAATACTCTTCTTTCAACCAACTCATCTATAGAGACCTTTAGGCTTCTCTATCCCGGCAATATTGTTGTTGTAAGTAACGGTGCTTATCATTTTATTGAGATAAACAAGTCTCTTAAGCTTAGCGATCTGGTTCAGGACAGAATAAAAGTTCTTGAGTCCGGAGAGCTTCAGTATACCGATGAAGCCGGAAATGTTACATCCCACAAGGGGATCGACGTATCCGAGTATCAGGGAAACATTGACTGGGTCAAGGTTAAGGCGGATGGAGTGGAATTTGCTATTCTTCGCTCACACTACAGAGGCTATGGCACAGGAAGACTTGTTGAAGACTCAATGATTGATAAAAATATAAGCGGAGCATTGGCGGCCGGCGTAAAGGTCGGAACCTATGTATTCAGCCAGGCAATAACCGAGGCTGAGGCAATAGAGGAAGCCGATGCCGCTATAGAAAAGCTTTCCGGATATGTGACCGGTGTCCCCATCGTAATGGATGTGGAGCGCGTTGCAGGCAAGAATCCCCGAATGGATGCACTTTCACCCACGGAGCGCACCGATGTTATTCTTGCATTCTGCAACAGAGTTTCTGAGGCCGGATATAAACCCATGTTATATTTCAATACCGAAATGGGAGCTTTGTATATCGAGAATGAGCGTCTCGAAGAGATACCCAAATGGTACGCTTGGTATTCAGATTCTTTGTATTTCCCTTACAAATACGACATCTGGCAGTACAAGGATTCAGGAAAGGTCAACGGAATCGGCGGTAGTGTTGACATGAATATCAGCCTAGAACCGCTGTGGTGATTTACTCATATGTTTAAGGAAATTAATATTATTCTCATACTCAACAGTTTACTTTTAGGAGTCGGTCTCGCAATGGATGCATTCTCGGTCTCCATAGCCAACGGGTTAAGGGAATCTAAAATGAAGCCGGCAAGGATGTGTATCATTGCCGGCTGTTATGCGTGCTTTCAGTTTGCGATGCCTGTTATAGGATGGGTGCTTGTACGAACTCTGGTAGGCATTTTCGATGAACTTAAGATTATAGTACCCTGGGTTGGATTTGTTCTTCTTATCTACATCGGCAGTAAGATGATCATTGATACTGTAAAAGAGATTAAACTTAAAAAAGTTGTTACGGAGGACAATCCTACATTCAGAGAGGAGACCGTCACCGATTTCAAATTCAGAAAAATTACTGCTTACACTCTTATTGTTCAGGGAATAGCAACATCAATCGATGCACTTTCGGTTGGATTTACACTTTCCGAATATCATACTGTTGCGGCGCTGCTTTCCGCTTTACTTATTGCAATAGTGACATTTGTGATATGCATGTTTGGACTTAAGCTTGGAAAGACGATAGGAAACGGACTTGGAAAGTATTCCGGATTTCTGGGCGGAGCAATCCTTATAGGAATAGGAATTGAAATATTGTTAAAGGGATTACTGGGGTAAAACAAAAATATCAAAACAATAATATTAAAGCCCGGACGTATACGCGTCCGGGCTTATTTTTATTCTTCGGTATTTTCATGACTGCCGGCTCTTACGGCAATTCCGTTTACTTCAACATC
>JAIKXH010000015.1 GCA_024684215.1 Lachnospiraceae bacterium | reverse complement strand
GGATAACAAAGAACTTATGATCATTCCGGACGCAGTGCACACGGACCTTTATGATGGTGGTGATAAGGATTATATTCCATTTGATAAGTTGCAGGAATTCTTTGAAAAATATCTTGCATAAAAAGTTATATCATCGGAGGGGCGCATAGTCTCTTCCACCATGCCATGGCAAGATCGCACCATAGTCCAACATCTTCTTTCAGACTCATATCAATTCCGGAACCTGCTTGATCGTTTCCGCTAAAGAATTGTTCTTCAAGTTCCTTTTTTCTCTGTTCGGAAACCCTTACACCCTTTCCGTCTTTAACAGAATATACTGCCCGCATCGTCTGTTCCATTGTGTACTCGCCGCCGGAAAATCCGTTAAAGAATTCTTCATTTGCGATAGATAAGCCATGAAATCCGGACGGAAATACATAATGCGCAAAAGGAACATGTTTTTCTCTTAAAGCTGTTGCAAACAAATAGCTGTTCTCCACAGGTACGAGTCCATCCTCCTGCGTCTGCCATACAAAGCATGAAGGAGTTTTTTCCGTCACATGGTTTTCCAAAGAGAAATAGTCCAGTTCCTTTTTATCCGGTTAATTTCCAAGCAGTGCTTTTATTGAATCAGCATGAGTATACTCACCGGTGGTTATTACAGGATATGAAAGTATAACTCCGTCAGGTCTGTTGGATATATCTGAATATTTCGGATTATCATCCTCGACATCCATATAATGTACAGCGAGACTTCCGCATACATGTCCCCCCGCAGAGAAACCGCAGATGCACAATTTCTTTCCGTCTATATTGTACTTTGCGGCATCTTTCCTGATAAATCTTACTGCCCTTGAAATATCTTTAAGCGGCTGCATTTTTAAAGGAACCGACATAGTTATATCTGTGGTGTATGTGAGCACAAATACATTCATACCGCGGTTGTAGAACTCTCTTGCAACAAGCTCTCCCTCGTGGGGAACGACCATGCAATATCCACCGCCCGGTACTACCAGCATACAGTCTCTTTTCTCATCATCGTTATGCAGATACGCAAAAACATTTGGAGTAAATCCATATGCCGCTTCGTACTTGTATTCGCCTTCTTCCCAAATTTCAGTCCCGAAATTTTTCATATCGCGCGCCGGCATATCGGAAATTTCGTAATCAGAATCGGGATAATTGGGACTCCATTTATCTACTGCAATATTCTTATTAAGTTTATTATCCGCAGTGCCTTCACCCTCGCCAGTCTTATCGGAATTACCGGATTCTCCTACTGATAATGCTGCCTTAATAACTTCGTAGTAAGCCTCTTTGGCTTCGCACTTTCCTTTAAACAAAAGAGGGAAGCTTGTCTCTCTTCTAAATCCGGTAAGCCAGCTGTTTTCATCGAGCAGATTCCAAAATGTCACTGCAGTGATGTTTGCTTTTCCGGATATCTTTGCGTCCAAATAGATTTTGAAAAATTCTTTATATCTTAGTGCCAGAAGGTGCATCGACTCATCGCTCGGGTCGTTATTATGCATATCAAGCTCCGTAATATTTATCTTTAGCCCAAGCTCGCCATACATTTCCAAAGCCGTCTTGTAAATATCAAGATTGGGATGGTCCATCAAAAGATGTGACTGAAGTCCCACTCCGTCAACTATATTTTTATCAATAAGAGGTTTTAGTACATGCTCAATTATAAAATCACGTTTCCAAGGCTCACTTGTCTCATAGTCGTTATAAAACAGGTCTACTCCGGGAGCGACATATTTTTTCGCATATTCAAATGCCTTTATAAAGAAATCTTCACCAACGGTTTTAGTCCAGAGGGATTTTCTGAAGGCTCCCTCGTCCACTATTTCATTCACAACATCCCAAGCGTAGATGATATTCGGATATTTTTCCTGTACAAACCCCAGGACTCCTTTAATATAATTCTCAAGCCTTGAAAGCATTGTCTCTCTGTCGGCATACGGGAAATTCTCATTATATCTTTCGCAAAAAAACCACTTAGGAGTCTGGTTGTGCCATACAAGGGTATGTCCGCGCATAGCTATACCGCTGTTTTTTGCAAAATCCAAATAAGGGCTTGCACTGTCAAACTTTAGTGCGGGAGACAAATTGTACTTATCCGGATGTTTTTTGTTCTCATCCTTGTCAAGATAGAACATCGGCTTCATATCATTTTCGCATGTGAAAGAATTAAACTGCTCTTTAAGAAGTTTCATATGCGCAGGGGTATGAAGATTCCATCTCGAAATTGCCGCACCGATTTTGAAATAGGGCTCATAAGCTGTTTTTAAATTCATTGTGTCTCCCTTATTTACATTGTCATTTTTCTGCTAAACCAAAAATTTATATAACGGATCTACATATCCGAGTAATTCTTGCCTGTATATTTTTTAAAACATCTTCCGAAATAATTGGGATCGGGGATACCTACTTCAGCTGCCGTCTGATACATTTTATACCCTTTTTCAGCGTACTTTACGGCTTTTTTCATTCTGATTTCCGTGAGATATTCAACAAAATTTTTTCCGGTATCTGCTTTGAATTTTCTTGAAAGATAACTGGAACTGAATCCAAATTGCTGTGCAACAAATGCAAGATTAAGCTTGGAGTCCGAAAAATTATCCCTGACATACTTTTTAATCATTTCAGTGCTGTTGCTCTCCTCAGGGATTGATTTACCGTCGTCATCACCCCAGCTGCTTTTTATATCAGCCAGTTTTTCTTTTGCTTTTATAAGCACATCGGTTACCTCTGATCTAACCAACGGTTTTAACATGTATTCAAAGACAGGAAGACTTACACATTTTCTCGCATACTCGAATTGATCTATGGCTGTCATTATTATAATAATTAGATTGGGATATCTCTCGGTAGCAAGTTTTGTAAATTCTATACCATCCATAAAAGGCATAGATATATCTACAAATGCAATGTCGGGCTTAATATCATCTATGGTATTTATAGCCTCAATCCCGCTTGCAGCCTCTCCGACTACTTCCATGCCAAGGCTGTCCCAATCTATGGCGGCCTTCATCAGCTTTCTGGCTGACTCCTCGTCGTCTATTACCATTACCCTGTACTTTTCGTCCATATAAAATCCCCTTTTGAAATTCCTAACATACGATTAGATTATGAATTCTATCTCCGTATATTCTCCGATCTCACTTCTGATTCTTACTATATCTTCTTTTCCTGAATAATATCTGACTCTTTCGATTGTCCCCCACAATCCGAAACTTTCAGAGTCCAAATCCTCCGCCTCATTCTTTTTAGCCGACAATACTTTTTCTATAGCGTCCGTACTCATTCCAACTCCGGTATCCCTGACGATAATGTGTAGGTTTCCGTCAGACAACCGTGAAGATATTTTTATTGTTCCTCTCTCTCCTTTTGGCCTTATACCATGATAAATACAATTTTCCACAAGAGGCTGTAATATCAGCTTTGGAACGATTAAATCCTTTGTATCCTCCGCTATATCATATACATCATCAAGTATGTCGCCGTATCTGAGCTTTTGTATGGATAGATAATCTTTTACGATCCAGACCTCTCTTGAAAGCGGAATTTCCTTTTCTCCCTTACTAAGGAAATTTCTATAGAAGCTTCCCAAAGTCTCCAGAGCCCCGTGCACATCCCTTGCCCCGGCATCAAGCGCCATATAACCAATGGTGTCTATTGAGTTATACAAAAAGTGCGGCTTTATCTGCTCCTGAAGCACTCGCATTTCCGCTTTTTGGAGATTTTTTTCTTTTTCCATCAGTTTATCGATCAGTTCATTTACATGATCGATCATACTGTTGTAATCATTTTCAAGTATTCTGAGCTCATCATTCGGAACCGGGACGCTTATTTTATGTAATTCACCCGACTGTCTGTTTTCATCCATTGAAGATGACATTTCCATTATCGGTTCGGAAATGTTTTTACGGATAAACATTGCTATGTATATTGCAAGTGCGATAAATATCAACAGCAGAAACAAAAGGATAACTACCATTTTTGTAGGTATTCCCTTTGTCTGATATGCCGAAACCCTTAGAATCACCAGTGGCAGGCCTTCTATCCTTCCGCTTGAAAGGAGCATGTTCTTTCCGGCTATTTTAATATTCTTATGTGTTAATCCTTTTTCGCTGAACTCTTTTTTATAATATTTTGCATAATCTTCATTTCCCGACAAAAATGTTCCGTCTGACCCCATTATGCATATATCATCATAGCGAAGTTCCAATAAAAGATTATTAAAAATCTTTGGAGAGATGTTCATAAGCAGGATTCCGGTTCTTTCCTGTGAATCTATATCAAATATAGCTCTGCCTATTGTGACAACAGGCGAACCATCCTGCTTTGTTGCTATTTTATTACTGTTTAAGGAAACTACTGCCTTACCAAGGCCGGTATAAATATCGGTTTTCCACGTATCTGTATTCATCAAATCATAATCATAATTGTATGAAAACCTGTTTGTGGCAACCATTTTCATGTCTTCTCGAAATATTATGACCGAGTCAACACCCTCTGTAACATTCAAGATTTCCATTATCGAATATCTGGCATCATTTACCATACCAATATCGATATCATGTACATCCGACCTTAAAAAGATAAGTGTTTTATCGTCAGTCATTATAAGTCTGGATAAAGATTTATATTTATCAATGTCTGAAATTATGTTGTTTGAAAGCGTTTTGATGACACTTTCAGATTCGCGCACGCTAAAATCCCTGCGCTCCGTTTCCGTAACCACATAAGTCGAGATTATAAATGAAACGATAACCACAAGGATCATGCCAAGGATCACTCTCTTCAATCCCGAAGAGAGTGAGTCCTTCGATTTTCTGTTGAAAATAAAACCATGTTTACTGAAAAACATTTTTACCCCACAGAATAAGCAAATTATACTTATGATAATTTTATTATATTTCTGTGGCTATTAACTGACTACTCAAATTTGTATATCAATTTCTCAAATTATATCAAGATCATCCTTTTACAGCTCCGGCGATAAAACTTGCCTGAATCTTACGGCTGAGGAAAAGATACACAATCAAAGTAGGGAACGTAGCTATTACAAGAGCCGCTCCAATGGGGCCCCAATCTGTTGTATGCTGTCCCGACAAAGCCTTTATGCCTACCGGCAATGTTCTATGCATTGAGTCCGAAATGAACACATTTGCAAACATGAATTCATTCCAGCATTGTAGGAATGAATATATTCCCACTGTCGAGACCGCCGGTTTCATAAGGGGCATAATAATCTTAAAGAACGTGCCAAAATATCCGCAACCGTCAATTTTTGCCGCCTCATCAAGAGCTGCCGGTATATCGGTCATAAATCCGCTGCTTATCAGTATCGCCATTGATAACGCAAATGCGGCATACGGAATAATAAGTGTTGAATACTTGTTTAATCCGTGTATATTTGACAATACAACATATACGGGTACGATAGACGCCTGAAGAGGAATTGTAAGTCCCAGCATAAAGAACGCATTTGTAAGCTTACTAAGTTTCCACTTGATTCTTGTAATGGCATATGTAGCCATCATTGCGGCCATTGTTGAAATAAATATTGCAGCTACCGTCACAATGACACTGTTTAAAAAGTAAAGTCCCATATTACCGGTTTTCATAGCTGCAGCGTAGTTTGACCACTGCCAGTTTCGCGGTAATCCTATTATATTTTCTCCGAAAATCTCATCGTTATTCTTGAGCGAAAAGGTAAACATGAAATATATGGGAAATAAATTAATAAGCGCCCATATTCCCAATAGTATATATGTGAATACTTTCGCAACAGGTTTGGGTCCTTTTTCTGTAATACTTTCCATTATTAATATTCCCTTTCCTTAAATGCCGCACTTATAAGCAACGCGAATGCAAAGCAAAGAATAATAAGCATAACCGAAATCGTGCTTCCCATTCCATATCTGTTTCTTAGGAACAGCATGTTCTCAAGTAACGTGCTGGGAACCTCCGTGCTTTGGAACGGTCCTCCCTCAGTAAGTATTCTCACAAGGTCGTATGTTTTAAGTGAACCTGTTACTGCGAAAATTACACTTACCTTGATTATAGGTTTGATCACCGGTATTACTATATACCTGTCAACCTGCCATTTGGTCGCTCCGTCGAGGACTGCTGCCTCGCGCAAATCTGTAGATACTCCTTTGACCCCCGCGTACATAAGAAGCATATGATAACCGATGTATTGCCATATAGTAGGAACAATGATACTTGCAAGTGCAGTCTTTACATCTCCTACCCATACGTGCTTTAGTTTTCCAAGATGAATTGCATCAAGGAATCTGTTCAAAAGTCCATAGTCAGGATTGTAGATTTTAAGCCAAAGCTGACCAATTACAACTGTTGAAATAAGCACAGGCATAAAATATATTGAAAGAAAAACTTTTTCTCCTTTCACCTTTCTTCCGAGCAGCAGTGCCAAAAGCAGTGCCAGGGGCAACTGCACAAATACGGAAAAGGCAGCAAGGATAAGTGAGTTTTTCAGAGCTGTCATGAATTTAATCGAACCATTGGTGAATAACTCCACATAGTTCTGAAAGCCTATAAAGGTTCCTTCGGAGAATCCGTTCCAGTCAAACAGACTTCTATAAACCGACACAGCAATAGGTGCTATTAGAATACTTATAAAAAGAAACAATCCGGGCAGCAAAAATATAAAAATTGCAAAGCCTTTTTTAAATTTTTTCATAGGATGAGCCTCTCTAGAAAAAGGAGATTTTGCCTTACTTAACAGAAAATGGGCCCTTCCTCTCCCCAAAGGAGATGGGAAGGACCCTAAAGGTGGTTTTATTATTTAAATCTCTAAAAACATCTTACTTAATGTCTTTTGCAAGACCATCGATGAACTGCTGTCCGTCAAGGAGACATCCGTAAACCTGATCTACGTATGAAAGGTAGGTGTTTGCAGAGTCTGCATTCATTGCGGTATCGCCAAAGAGAACATATGTGTCAGCGTTCTCACAAATCTTAGCTACTTCCTGAGTAAGAGCATTTACAGAGCTGGTATCTCCGTAAGGAGTCCATGCGGGAAGTCCGCATCCATCAAGATATCCATAGTGGCAGATAAGTTTGCCAAGCTCGAAAGCGTAGTCAGCAGCTGCTGCTGCGTTAGGTGAAGATGCTGCTACTGCAAGAGTATCTGAAGGTCCACCGATAAGCTGTCCAAGCTTAGCCTTGTCAGCGTTGATTACGGGGAACTCTCCAACCTTTACCTTGGGGAAGAACTCTTCGTTGTTAGCGAAGTCAGCGCAGTTCCAAGTACCATTCATATAGAATGCATACTTTCCTGCGATGAAGTTGTTCTTAACTTCGTCATTGGTAAGTCCGATTCCTGAAGGGTCGAAGTAACCATTGTTTACAAGTCCCTGGAAGGTATCTACAGCATCAGCAACGTCCTGGTTTGCCCAGGTTGCTCTGCCAAGGAAAATATCGTTAAGAGTGTCAGCGCCTGCGCTCTTTTCGATTACAGACTCAAGATACTCGGTTACACACCAGGTCTCTTTTCCTGCGCATCCGAAAGGAATGATTCCTGCTTCCTTAAGCTTGTCGCAGCACTCGATGAACTCATCATAAGTTCCGGGGATCTCGGTGTAGCCAACCTGTCCAAGAAGCTCCATGTTAGCAAAAAGTCCAACGATATTCATGGTAAGAGGAACACCGTAGTGCTTTCCGTCATATGTTGAGTTTCCAAGCATTACTTCAGGAAGCTCTTCCTTATACTTCTCATATGCTTCGTCAAGGCAATAAACCTTTCCTGCATCTACGAAATCGCCAAGGAATGCACATGACCATGTGAAGAAGATGTCAGGCATTTCATTTGCAGATACTGCAGCCTTGATTTTTGTCTTGTATGACTGGTTCTCAAATGCTTCCCAAGTAAAGGTGATATCAGGATACTTTTCCTGCATATCAGCAATTGCCTGCTCGTATGAGTGACGGTTTGAGTCAGCCTCGGTTGCGATACACCACATGTTCAGAGAAATCTTCTCTCCGCTTGCGTCATCTGTTGTTGCGGTATCTGTTGATCCGGTATCGGTGGTAGATACTGCAGCAGCGGGCTCGGTGGTATCAGCTGTATTGTCGCTTGCAGCGGGTGCTGAACTACATCCAACCATGGCGATTGCCATTACACCGGCCAAAACAGATCCAAGTAAACGCTTCATTTTCATAATTTTAGCCTCTCCTTTGTTTATAAAAATACAGTTACGTTTATATATCTAAAGCGCTAGCAGCTTTTGATATCAATTTATGATGCAGCCTCAGTCTTCACTAACGGCCAAGGATACTCTATTGTGAGTTCATCCCCGTTTATTTCATAGTACAAATAAGCGTCCGGAATAGGATCGTCATACATAAGCTTGATGCATGCATTTTCTTCATCAACAGAATAGTTTCCGAAAAAGATATTCTCCTCGCTGAACTTACCATCGGCAGTAAATACAAATGTCCATCCGTTATCGGCAGCCCAGGAACCTTTTATTCCCTCATTTTTTGTTCCGTCCTGCTTGTAAATCGACTTTTCGTATATTGTAATATTACCGTCGCCGGTCATATATCTCAGATCAAGCTTCTCATCACCTTTTATTAAGTGAATGAATGAATCGTCTTTGGTATATTTATATTTCTCGCCCTTAAATTCTGCACTTCCATTTTCGTACAGGGCCATCACTTCCGTTTGCGGGTCATAATCATAAGCCCAACTCTCACCTTTTTTTCCGCAACCGGTGAGCAACAAAAATGATGTAGTTAAGGCAATGGTTAAATAAAAAAATTTATTTTTCATAAATTAGCCTCTTTCTCCCTCATTTTCTAAAAATAATATAAAATATCTGTAAATCTAATTGAATAGAAATCTTTTACCTGAATACGCATAATTTTTACCATTTGACTATATAAACCTTATTTATGTAAATCTTTTTGTGCATATTCACGTTTATTTTTCATTAGCTTACAAAATTTCGGCTACAATCTGTATAAATATGGTCTTATTGGTAACTTTTGTAATATAAATTTACCTTTTAATTTGTTTAATTATTTAATTCAAAAGTCAAAAAAATACACATGTAAATCAAAAATTTACATGTGTATCAATGATCGTTAAATATTTTATTTTTATTATTGTCTCTCGTCGACTATCCTTTATTGTTATAATTGTCTCTCGTCGACTTCGACCCCTCTAAGGACAAAGATTGTTGCTACGGCTCCTATCACTATTGCAAGCACAAATCCAAGAAACATATAATCTCCCTTGAGAAAAATCCAGTCTTTTTGAATGAGTCTGTATATTACTTCCGAAACCAGCACGGCAATCATCAACACAACCAGTCCACCGCAAGATCTGAATATCCTAATTATGCTGTGCATATATCTGTCACGCTTCATCGGTTTGCCACTCATAGGCAATAACGTACATCCGCTGATAAGATATAGGCATGGAAACAGTGAAATCAGAATAGGCAACATCGTAAGCAGCCATCCGCCGGTAGTGTGTCTCATTAAGCATGAGGCCACTGTCAGTCCCGTTATAATAAGGCTTAATATATCCACAATTATAAACCTCGCTCTACTGATACCTATGTCAGATTTAAGCGGAATATATGGGCCGATATATCTTACCTTCTTATGCAGCTTACCTTTTTCATCTTTTACAAGGTCAGTCTCATAATCGTCTATATATTTTATATGATCTTTGTTTTTATAAAGTTCTGTAAAATTTCCAAAAAGTGACATTATACGCTCTTTGTTGTCTTAGCTTCGAAAAGGAAATTATGATTCTCGTCTATCTTTTTATCAGGATAATGACAAGCACAGAAGTGTCCGGGTTCAATCTCTGTAAGTGGAGGCGCTACTCGTTTACACTTCTCGGTAGCCATGTAACATCTGGTGCAGAACTTACATCCTGCAGGAGGATTTACAGGGCTGGGAATATTTCCTTCAAGGATAATCTTTTCCTTATCGGCAGATCCGGGATCTGTAGTAGGAATTGATGAAAGAAGTGCTACTGTGTATGGATGACGGGGATCGTCAAAAATAGTATTCTTATCGGCAAGCTCTACTACATTGCCAAGGTACATTACCATGATTCTGTCCGAAATAAATTTAACGACAGAAAGGTCATGGGAAATAAACATATATGTGAGATTCTGCTTCTCCTTGAGCTCCTGGAGAAGGTTTATAATCTGTGACTGAATAGATACGTCAAGCGCTGATACACACTCGTCGCAGACTACAAACTTAGGCTGTACCGCAAGTGCTCTTGCAATACATATACGCTGTCTCTGTCCACCGGAGAACTGATGAGGATATCTGTGGAGCATATACTCCTGAAGTCCGCTCTTTTTCATGGTATCCACAATATATTCGCGCATTTTTGCGGATCCGTGTCTAAAGAACTTATGAGTAACAAGTCCCTCTTCGATAATCTGTCCTACGGTAAATCTGGGGTTAAGGCTTGAGTAAGGATCCTGGAAAATAATCTGCAAATCCTTTCTAAGGCTTCTCATCTCTTTGTATGTAAGTCTCGCAAGGTCAATTCCGTTATCTACCATCGCCTCATATTTGTTGAATTCCTCATCTGAAGCATATTTTGCCTTAACTTCGTCAAGCTTAGCCATATATTTTACGATACGGGCATCAATTTTTTCGATTTCCTTATCGAGTTCAGCGACCTTTTTGGTAGCGTTCTTGATTTTAGCTTCGCTTGATGACTTTGATCCGTTTACTTTAATCTCATGATTAAAGTGCTCGATCTCGACATTGTAATTCTTTTTCTTTTCATTGAGCCTGTTTTTGCTCTTATTCGCCTCATATATTTCAAGTAAAAGCTTTTTGCCTTCACTGTCATCCTTTACGAAAAATCCGCCGAGGATCTTTACAATATTGCTCTCCTGGGTCTGGACATCGCACTTAGCGATGGTAAGGTCCTGAAGAAGGTAAAAATCTGCTCCGTCTTCTCCGCCGGCTTCCTGTACTCTCTTTTCAAGAGCATTAGCCTTTGCTACGGCTTTCTCATATTTTTTCTTGTACCACTCAGCCTTCATAATTGTCTTTTTAACATATGAAGGTGTGGTCTCCTCTAAAGTAGATCCGTAATAAAGAGTACATCCCGCTGTCTGAGGATAGAGCTGCAATACAACTCTTCCGAAGGTTGATTTTCCGCATCCGGACTCACCTACGACACCAAGGGTCTCTCCCTCGTAAATATCTATTGAAATATCTTCATTAGCTCTGACATAAAGCTGCTGTTTCTGAAAAATTGAGGTTTTAGCAACAGGAAAGTATTTCTTTAAATTAGTGATTGATAACAATTTTTTGGTGCTCTGCACTGTTCCTAACCTCCTTCTCGGGATAGAAGCATCTTACCTTCTGATTTTCCCCAACCTGTACAAGCTGTGGTTCTTCACACAGACACTTCTCCGTGCAATACTTACATCTCGGTGCAAATTTGCATCCTTTGGGAAGAGCAAGGGGGTGAGGTACAACGCCGGGTATCGGCTCAAGTCTGTCACTGTTCGCATCGAGTCTGGGTATAGAATTCATGAGTCCCTCAGTGTAAGGGTGGCTCATTTTTTGCTTATGGAATATAACTGAGGCAGGGGCATGTTCTACAACCTGTCCGCAGTACATAACAGCTACATCGTCAGCCATCTCGTTGATAACTCCAAGGTCATGGGTGATGAAAACGATTGCTGCATTGGTGGTCTTTTTAAGTTCGTTCATAAGCTTGAGGATCTGTGCCTGAATGGTAACGTCAAGAGCTGTTGTAGGCTCATCGGCAATCAATATCTTGGGCTTACAAGCAAGGGCCATGGCAATCATAACGCGCTGGCGCATACCACCGGAAAGCTGGTGAGGATATTGCTTTATAACAACCTGAGGGTTGGGAATCTGTACATCCTCGAGCATTTTAATTGCCTGCTTATGTGCCTCTGCCTTACTCATTCCCTGGTGAATGATAAAGGGCTCTGAGAGCTGCTTATCAATTGAAAATACAGGGTTTAAGCTGGTCATCGGCTCCTGGAAAATGACAGATATGTCATTTCCTCTGATTTTGCACATTTCCTTTTCGGATAGGTTCACAATGCTCCTGCCGTCAAAAAGGATCTCACCGCTTTCGATGTATCCATTGCTGTCAAGAAGCTTCAAAATGCTCATTGCACTTATTGACTTACCCGAACCGGACTCACCAACAATTCCTATTGTCTTGCCGGCTTCGAGCGAATAGGACACTCCGTTAACCGCTTTGACAATTCCTTTTTTAGTTTTAAAAAATGTATGTAAATTTTTAACTTCCAGTAATGCCATTTCTACACCTCCCCTTACCTGTCACTGCTGGACTTGGGGTCCATGACATCACGAATAGTATCACCGATGGTATTGATACATACTCCGACGAAAATAAGAATTCCGGAAGTAAATACCCATTGCCACCAGAAGTTTTTAGCTGCTGTAGCATTGCTTGCCTTGGTAAGCATATTACCCCAGCTGGGCTGAGGATAGTTAACGCCGAATCCAAGGAATGAAAGTCCCGTCTCAGTCTGCATGGCTGCCGCAAAGCTAAGAGTCATGCTTACAAGGATAACTGAAATAATGTTGGGAAGAATATGTTTAAAGGCAATTCTGCTTTCTCTTACGCCCATAGCCTGCGCTGCAGTAACATATTCACTCTCACGCGCAACAAGGATCTGAGCACGGGTAATATTTGCAAATCCCGGCCATCCGAGTACACCAAGCACTACCATGATCATAAGCAGTCTTTGGTTGGTTGTAAGTGACATCTGCGCAATAAGTGAGGTAAGTATAAGCATAATAGGTATAGTGGGAAGTGAACTGAATACCTCCGCTATACGCATGATGAGAATATCTACCCATCCTCCGTAATATCCGGCAATAAGACCGAGTGAAACTCCGATAAGAATTTCAATAATAACCGCAACAGCACCGACTGTCATGGTGATACGTCCGCCGCATATAATACGCTCTAAAATATTTGCTCCGACATCATCGGAACCAAGAGGAAATCCCTTGAATCCCCATGCGTCTATATAATCTCCGTTTGTATCAACCGCATAGCTCTGGAATGCACCTGTAAATATCTTAGCAGCATTCTTTATATTTGCGGGAGCCTCTGCCTGATAATAATGATCTCCGCCGAAGGAATATACCTTACCGGTATTGGTAAGTGCGGTATAGTGGTAGTTTCCGGCTTTAATATCTGCAAAATACTCACCTTCAGCAAGCGTAGGAACCTCAATGCAGTCAGCAACAAAGTCACCGGTAAGCGCAATGGTACCATCGTCAAGAAGCAAGCAGATGCTTGAAGTGGTAGCATTGATTTCGGTGATTTTTCTTCCGTTAAGGAAGTCAAACATCTTCTCGGATTTAGCACCGATTTTGGTCTTTGCCATATCGTAAAGACCACGGGTGCCGGTAAATACGCCATTTTGTTTGCTGTCTATACCAACGATATAATTAAGGGTAAAATCAATGTCTACAATGTCATCTCTTCCGAGGAAATTGTCCATATTGGGATAGGTCTGCTTGTTACCCCATACATAAACCGTACCGTCATCCATAAGGATTGCGGTAGCCTGGTACCCGCATGTGAGCTTTTTGACATGTGCTACATCTACGCCATTTTCATAAAGCTCTTCGGGCATAGCTTCAATGGCTGAGCTGTCGATAGAATTCTGGTTTCTTCCGTACTGGCCGAATCTATCGCTACCCCAACCGTAAATCTTACCGTCTTCTCCGATGGCGATTATATGGTCTACACCGGCTGCAACGTAAGCCATTTTAATATCTTTAATTTCATCGGGAATATTTACATCCATTCCTGATGCTCCAAGCTTTTTACATCCCCATACGTAAACCTTACCCGCATTAGAAAGGCCCACAGAGAAAGGTCCGTAGCTGTCGATTGTCTTGATATCATTCTTAAGCTCTGAGGGAACACTCATCATTGTGAGGTTCGGAGGGAGGTTCTTTAATGTAACCTCTGTATATGAATCAGAGTATTTTGTCATAAAATTAGGAACTATAAATACTATGAGGAACATGAGGATTACTACGATAAACGCAACAACCGCAAATTTTCTCTCAACATATGCCTTAAATGCCTGCTTTGCAGGGCTTACGATGAACTCCGAATCATCCGGAGTCTTGTTTTCCGCATCAGATGCAGTCGAACCGGTCTTAAACCACTTTTCCTCGTACTTTATACCCATGAAAAAGCGTACAAACCAGCGAGCCAGCTTGCGAAAAATATTTTCTGATTTTCTATTTTTCTTTTCCATACAACTAGCTCCTTACTTGCTGATTCTAACTCTCGGGTCAACCAAACCGTAGCAAAGGTCTGTTACAAGGTTGGCAACAAGTCCGATAAACACAAAAATAACCTGAATAAACATTATTAAATCATAGTCCGCTGTCTTGGTAGAATTGAAGAGAAGTAATCCCATTCCCTTAAATCCGAACATGCTTTCCATGAAGATTGCACCGCCGATAATACTGAAAAATCCACCTACAAAAACCGAAACAAGAGGAATAAGAGCATTTCTCCATGCGTGAGAATAAATAACCGCTTTCTGGCTAAGTCCTTTTGCTCTTGCTGTTCTGATACAGTCAAGGCTGAGTGCATCAAGCATAGAAGCTCTGGTGATACGGATATTGTATGCGAGTCCACTGAATATAAGACAAATTGTAGGAAGCGCAATATGCCAAAGAGTATCACCTACCATTTTAAGTCCGGTATAATTACTTCCCGGTGTCTTCATACCCGACACAGGGAACCATCCGAGTATAGAGCTAAAAAGCAAAATAAACAAAATATAAATAATAAAGCTCGGCGTCGAGAATCCTACCAGTGAAAATGCTTGGACACCCCTGTCAAAATGGGTATTTCTCTTAACCGCACACTTAATTCCCAATGGTATGGTTATAGCCAAAATAAATATCTCAGATACTATTCCTATTATCATAGAGTTTCTGATGTGCGGTCCTATTACAGTTACAACAGGTGCATTGTACTCATATGAATGACCAAAATTGCCCTGGAATATTCCGTTAAAATTTCCGTCATAATAAGGATATAATCCAAGCCATCTCAAATACAGAATAAGTGTATTGTCGGTATCTGTACCGTACAAACGCTGATATTTAAGATAAAGCTCATCAAATTTAGTTTCGCGCTCACTTGCCGCTATGCTGTTCTTAAGTCCCTGCATTTCTGTCTTAGCGTCAGTATATGCTCTGTTGGCGGGCATAAGCCTGTATAGCGAAAAGAGGAGAAATGTCAGTATTGCAAAAACCAGCAGAATGTAAAGTATTCTTTTAACAATATATCTTCCCATGAAAAAACAACTCCTTGAGATTTTTTAGAAAAAAATTTTTTGTTTTCCTTTATAGGAAGCCCTCAGCCTTCTATAAAGGAAAGCAAAAAGCATCCGGCAGCGGTAACGCCGCCGGACACTGATTGTATTTGGTTAGCACTATTTACTATATATCTTTTTCAACAATTACTTGTTAAGCCAGAAAATATCAGCATAGTCCTTAATGTAGTACTGTGAATAGTCATCATACATTGAAGGATTAATGGTGAGGTTATAGCTATAGTCATATACTGCAGAGTTAAATCCTGTTGCGAAGTTAAATGCGCAATACATAGGAGATCCTGCATAGTAACCGTATACGGAAGCCTGATAGAGTTCGTCAAGCATAGGAGCGAAATCACCGGTAGTGTTGTAAACAACCATACCAGCAGCGGTAATGTTCTCATTCTCCTTGAATCCGGTCTGAAGAAGATCGGTGAACTCGTTGTCAACAGTACCGTACCAGTTGATTACGAGAGGCATATAGTAATCTCCGTTAACCTCGGTTGTCTTGTAGGTACCGTCTACAGACTGATAATTCTTGTCGTTCTCGGTAATTACATCGCCGGGAATCTTCTTGTAACGAACACCGTCGGTGTACTCAGATCCGTCTGCTGCATATACCCATCCGCCCTCTTCGAGAACTTTGATAGCGCTGTCTGCGCTGGTAGCGTATGCATCAAGGATCATTCCCTGCTTAACAGCAGCCTGATACATCCAAGATCCGGTGTAGTAAGGTCCGTCAACAACTCCGCCGTAACCGCCGGTGAAGTCCTTAGCGAACTGACCACGGTTCATGCAGTAAGCGATTGCCTGACGTACTTCTGCAAACTGAGCAGGGCCGTAGTCAGCACGGAATCCGAGCTTACCATATCCTGCACGGCTGTAGTGAATGTATGCGTATGCTCCGTCGGAACCATCTGCAAGTGCAAGTGCTTCATCAGTAGCAGCGCCACCGGTAATACCGGAGATAACGTCAAGTCCGCCTGCCTTGAAGTCCTCAAGCTGAGTAGCTGATACAACCTTCTTGTAAACGATTTTTTCGATTGAAGGAACAGTTCCCTCATAGTTACCCTTGAAGTTAGGGTTCTTAACAAGTACAGCAGAGCTGTCTGTAGTGTCATAAGACTGTACACAGTAAGGGCCGCTGTAAGGATACTTTGCATAGCTTTCAGCAGAAGTATCGGTTGCAGAAGCATTGATAATAGCAGCTACCTTATAGTTGTCTCCGTCCTTCTCATAGAAGTTATCGGTAAGATAGCATCCCTCGCCGTCATCAAGGATGTCAGCATCACCAAGCCACATAGCAGGGTAAGCAGGTGAAAATGCTGCATAAGTGATGTCATAGAAATAAGGAATGAAATCAGCAGAGATGGTTACAGAGAAGGTATACTCATCGATAAGACGAAGACCGGTAAGTACCTTTGATCCTTCTGCAGAATCAACTCCGGTATATGCATTATAATCAGCAAAGCCAACTACAGACTCACCGTTTACCTGACGTCCTGATGCCTGAGTAGCAACCTGAGTATAGAATGCCATGGGGAATACAAGATAATCCTTAGCGGTGATAGCGGTTCCGTCAGAATACTTGAGGTCATCATTAATGGTGATGGTGAAGGTCTTGGTACCATCCTCATTTACAACGTCCTCGTGAGAAGCAACAACGGTGTTGTTCCACTCATATCCGCCTTCCTTGTTTCTTGAAACAGTCTCAAGTCCGGTGGTAAGAGTCTCGATATCCTGGTCAGCAGCTCCGGGGCTTGACTTTCCGTATGTAGAATAACGGAACTGTCCTGAAAGCTCGGTAGTGTTACCGATGATGATATCCTTGTCAGCCTTGTCTGAAGTCCAGTCGATAAGAGCATCTGCGGGGCTCCAGTAAGGGTTGGTGGGATTCTCCTGAACCTGTCCGATCTGTGCATTGTAAAGATCGTAGTACTCGTTTGAGTAAAGGGGAATCTCAGGAAGGAGAGCATTCCAACGAGTGATGTAATATCTCCACCATGCGGCGTAAACATCATCCTCGGTCTCATAATCTCCTGCGGGAGTTGTGTTGTAAACCATTGCAAATGAAAGGAAATCAAGTCCGAGGAGCTTCTGCTCTCCGTCAACGGTGATGTAAGCGAATCCGGTATCGGGATCCTCAGTTACATCAGCGATGGTGATGTCCTTTCCAACATGATCGTAAAGTGACTCGTAGTCTGTGCCATACTCTTTTCCGCCAAGAGTCATAACATCAAACTCGTCAAACCAATACTCCTCAGCTTCGGTAGCTTCGGGAGTCTCGGTGGTTTCAGCAGGCTGTTCTGCAACAGTCTGATCGTCCGCAGTGCCATCGACAGCTACGGGCTCTCCGGTCTTCTTTCCACAGCCGGCCATCATAGATGCAACCATGGTAAGAGCAAGAACGGACGCAAGTGCTTTGTTCCACTTTTTCATAATTCTTTCCTCCTATGAGTTATTCAATCTATTCATCCACTTTCATAGCGAATCGATTGCAAAATAGTGCCTTTTTTAAACCGCTCCGGATAGTTGTATACAATTATACCGGTGATTTAAATTACAAGCGTGTTAATTTTAGCACGTATGATAAAATAAATCAATTTCTAACGCATAAAATGTTTATAAAATATTACAGTTTCCTAAGATAATCCCTTGATATGCGCATTTAAACGCGTTTTATTGACTTTTTTTAATCTATAATAATTTTAACAGTTTCCGGCCGATATTACCCAAAAGTATTGAAAAAATAATCATTTCGTGTTATTCTATCCATTGGTTACAGCTTTTTTAGTCTGTAGCTTTTCTCTTCTTATTATAAATAATTTTAAAAAATTTATATTACAAAGGAGGTATTACAATGGAATTTATGCCAGAAAGACTTGCAGCCGCAAGAAAGAAACTCGGTATTAACAAAGCAGAAGCCGCAAAGCTCCTCAATATGTCCGCCATGGGATATGGAAGATATGAGCGTGGCGAACGCACCCCTTCTTATCAGACAGTACAGTTTATTGCCGAAAAGTTCGGAGTATCATATGAATATCTTACCGGAGCAAAGAAAACCTCAGCTCCCGACAGAATCGTAGTTATCAAAAAGGAGGACCCAGAGCTCTTTGCTTTGGTTGACGCTCTCAAGGATTGCGACGAAAAGATTTTCAATAAGGTTGTCGAGTATTACAACAAACTGGTTTAAAATCTCAAAGGACTCTGCTTATGCAGAGTCCTTTTTTGTTTGTCAAATTTCTTAACATTTCCTGTAGGGTGCCTTATCCCTTAACGTTTTTAAGGATGTTTCTGTCTTTGGTTTGTTTAGCCACATACAATGCTTCATCCGCGTACGAGAGCGCGTCTTCAAGGCTTATATGATCTCCGCCTTTTACCGGGTACATACCTATAGAAGCTGTGACATTATATGGCTTATCCGTTGATTGGTTAAAAGAAGTAAAGCCCGTTTTTATCTTTTCCTCAAGTTCATCGGCTTCTTTAGTATATCCAACGGTAATAAATGCAAATTCGTCTCCGCCGATTCGGCCCACAACGGACCTGCCTCCGCTCATCACACTGCACATTATCGTCGCGATACTCTTTAATGAAAAATCTCCTTCCTCGTGGCCAAATCTGTCGTTTACGACCTTAAGGTTATTCATATCAACATATCCTACTATGCATGGATTTGCGGACTGAATTGAGCGATTAAGGAAATCTGTTGCGGCATCCGTGAACCCTCTCCTGTTCAAAAGTCCTGTTAGCGGATCCGATCTTGACATTGTATCGAGTTCAACATTCATCTTGCTGACAACCATAAGATTGTCCTCAAGGCGCTGCCTGTTTTCCTCATTTTCTCTCAATATATCAAGCATACGCGTTGCTGCACCAAGCTGATTTATTATGAACTCGCCCTCCGAAAAAATACTTTCGCTCATATTGCACATAAAAAGTCCGTACAATTCTTCCGTGAAAAATAGTGGCGCTATAAGCATATAGTTGGGCTTATCGCCAAGTTCATCGGGAATCAGTCCGTCTTTTAACTTTCTCTTTTGTCTTCCGGTTATGGGTATATTTACTTTTCCGTCTCTAACGTAAGCTTTTATATTACTGCTCTCCGGAGGGAAAAAGCGCTCTCCCTCAAGATGAATGATAGGATTATCAAATATATACAGGCATCCGCTGTTTATTCCCGCCCACTCAAGATGCTCCAAAAGCACTTGATAGCTTTGGTCTATACCATGTCTGAAGCCCATGGACTCCTTTACGAAGTTTTTGGTCTCACTGTCTATCCGGACTTTGTGGTGTGCCATGGCATTCATGCGTTTTTCGGTTGCCTGAATAAGTCTTTTATAAATTTCCGCAACTATCGCCCTGCTCTTCATGGCAGACTCAAGGTCAAGGCTTCTGACCTCGGCAGACCTTGTTCCCTGTCTGTCTATAAATCTGAGCATCGCTTCGGTATCCATATACGAAAGCGCATCCGACTTGATAAGGTCATCAAATTTTCTTAAAATCTCTTCGGAGGTAACAGACAAATCAAGCATTTTACCCAAAGATCTCAGCACAGCTCTCATCACCACCTCAAACTTCTGGTAGATTTCCTCTGTTTCCTCCGGGCTTTTTTCGTTTATATACCTATAATATATCTCCGCAAAATCCTCTCTCAAAGTCATTTCATCGGTAATAAGATGCCTTCTTTCCTCGGCGTATTTGGGTCCCAAAGACTCTCTTCCGATCAGCTTTGCAGGCAGCGTGGTATCTCCTATTTTTCGGCCGTTCATCTTATCGATGAGGCATTCTATTGCCTTTTCACCCAAGAGTATCGGGTCTGCGCTTATGGTTGCAAGCGGCGGATCGAGTGACGCGCTTTCCCTTATATTGTCATATCCCAAAACCTTTATATCGATTCCAGGCTCCAAATCATGTTTTCTAATAACATCATATGCCACCATAGCCATATTATCGTTATGGCAAAAAACGGCATCCATGTCAGGATTTTGGAAAATCAGTTTTTCCATAGCTTCTCGGGTCTCATCCGAATCCATGAAGTCCCCGTTCTCACTCATGCGCGGATCAAATTTCAATCCATTTTTCTCAAGCGTCTGCGCATAGGCATCGTGCCTTTCTATTGCATCCGTGTTGCACTCGGGACCCGCTAGTTCACATACTTTTCTGCAGCCCTCCTGCTTAATGAGATAGTCAACTCCCTCTATAACGGCATTCATATTGTCATAACAAATGCAGGTATGTCCCTCAAACCTTGTAGCTACCAGGACAGAGGGGATATCAGAATACTCGTTTACGAACTGGTGCATTCTGGCCTCATTTGTATGGCAGCCTATACTGTTTGCGGAAATCACAAGGCCGTCTACGGTGTACTTATTTGCATATGAAAAAAGCGTGGCAAACTGGTATTCGTACATAATCTCAGTACGATCCGAGAGGTCTCTGTCAAGGTATTTCCCGGGGAAAATGACCACATCAAGACCTCGCACCTTTGCCGCGCGAACAACTCCTCTTATCAGCTGTATTGAAAAAGTATCGGTGATACCACTGACAAGCAGCCCTATAATTTTTCTTTTCCTATCAACTGCTCGCATAAATACCTCCGAAATACCCCAAAAAACGCTATGCATCACATCGTTAAGGAAAGTTATTTCTATTATAACATAAAGATTGCATTTTCATAAATTTTTATAAACTTTTTGTTATAAATATTTACTTTAATCGTCTTCGTAGTATACTACAAGCAATACATTTTAATTTTTTGAAAGATTTTGATATTTTTCTGTTATAAATATATATTATTAAGTTATATTGTGGGATATATCATTAATGGCAGTTAATTTACCGTATATATATTTTTTTGAGGATACGCTATGAGTGATATAAAAGCAGTAAGAAATACCAGAAATACTACCGACATGACCGTTGGAAGTCCCGCAAAACACATTTTGTGGTTCTCTCTTCCTTTGTTTGTGGGAAACCTCTTCCAGCAGTTTTACAACATGGTGGACTCGGTTATCGTCGGAAAATTTATAAATGCCGATGCCTTGGCCGCAACAGGCAGTTGCGGATCGCTGAGCTTTTTGTTCTTTTCATTGAGCGCAGGTTTGGCTATCGGTATAGGAATAATTGTAGCACAATATTTCGGTGCCGGCGATGACGACAAGATAAGAGAAACTATTTCCAGTTCATTTTATGTGCTGACATTTTCAGCTCTGATAGTTACCGCGCTCGGATTTTTCCTGGCAAGGCCCATACTTGTACTTTTAAACACCCCCGAGGGTCCCATTCTCGAAGATGCTGTTATTTATCTGCGCACTACCGTTTGCGGAATATTTTTCATTGCTCTTTACAATGGTGTTTCATCCGTGCTACGCGCTTTGGGCGACTCAAAAACACCGCTCATTTTCCTTATAATCTCCAGCTTTTTAAACGTTGGAATGGACCTTCTTTTGGTAATAAGATTTGAGATGGGAGTTTTCGGTGTAGCGCTCGCGACCGTAATTGCCCAGGCCATATCAGCTTTTATAAGCCTCGCTTACGCTTTTATAAAGGTTCCTTATTTCAGACTTACCAAGGCTGATTTAAAACCCAATACTCATATTATCATGCACTCTTTCAGGCTCGGTATTCCGCTCGCTCTGCAGAGTTCCATGATCGCCATTTCTCTTATAGTATTGCAGGGTGTTGTAAACAGTTTCGGAAATACCGCAATGAGTGCCTTTACTATTACTTCGAAGGTAGATATCGTTGTTTCGATGTTCTATAACGCCATAAGCAGTGCGCTCACGACATATTGCGGACAAAACTTCGGCGCAAAAAACTATGACAGAGTTAAGGGCGGATATAAGTTGGGAATGGTTTTGATCACTGTATACAACCTAGCGATCATTCCCATCGTGTTTTTCCTCAGCAGACAGATTGCAGGATTTTTCGTTAATGAGCCCGAAGTAATCGAGCTTAGTATAAAAGCTATTCACATTACAAGTATTATGTACCTTGCCCTGGGACTTATATATGTTCCCAGAGGTACGTTAAACGGAGTTGGTGATGCCAATTTCTCGCTTATCAACGGTCTTACGGAAGTTGTATGCAGAGTGGTATTTTCATATGCTCTTACACGCATAGCCTTTATCAGTGAAATGGGTATATGGTACGCAACAGGACTTACCTGGCTTGTTACTGCTCTCATCTGTAACTTAAGGTATTTTTCAGGAATTTGGTACAAAAAACAAGCAAAACTCAAAGAGGTATAATTATGGATTATAACAAAAACAATTCCTCCCAGCCCAGACATTGCAGCGTAGGTGAAGACGGTTCCCAGATTTTTCTGTACAAGACCCCGGGATTTTTTTCAGATATAAAAAAGAATTCATACCCGGAAATGAACCCTTTCTGCGTTACCGATCATTGGCATGATGAAGTTGAGTTTTTGTATTGCAAGAGCGGAAGCCTCATCTATACTGTTGAGGGTACGCCTGTAAAGCTTTCGGCAGGACAGGGCCTGTTTATCAACTCGCGCAAGCTTCACGTAGGAAGCGCCGACGGAGATAATTCGTGTGTATTCTATTGCGTGATCCTGCACCCCATGCTCCTTTGCGCGTCAAAGCACGTTGACAGGCAATATATAGAGCCTATTATCAGAAACTCTTCGCTCAAATACATGCTTCTTGACGAAAAGGTTGAATGGCAGAAAGAGATTTTGGATGATATAGAAAAAATGTACTATGCCACCGAAGAAGGCGAATCGGAGCTTAAGATTCAGATGCTCTTTTTCTCTGTATGGGTAAACATCTATCGTCAGGGCAAGAGCACTGTTATCGAACATATTAAATCCAACCATCACCTTAACACATTAAAGGAAATGATCGCTTATATTCAACAGCATTATCAGGAAAAGATTTCCCTTGAGGATATCAGCAATGCCGGATGCGTCGGCAAAACAATGTGTACTAAGCTTTTCTCAACATATGTAAATCGTACACCTTTTGAATTTTTGCGCGACTATCGTATTGAGCAAAGTATGGACCTTCTTAAAACAAGCGATTTGTCAATAACCGATATCAGTTATGAGACCGGCTTTTCAAGCCCCAGTTATTTTGGTGAATGTTTCAGAGCGGCTACAGGCTCCACTCCTTTGGAGTACAGAAGAGAAAACGCCCTTCCCGCAGTTCTCTGATACTAACATTACGTTTATCTATAATCTTTCTTATATTTTTAGAATGAATTTTTTTAAATGAATATACTTTTGACAGAATAAATTTTCTTACCAAGATAAAAAAATTCCCGCAGCCACAACTTATGACTGCGGGAATATTTTATTTGGTTTTATGACCGGTTATAATTCTCAGCTAAGCTGTGAATTACTTCCACTCATTGTACTGCTTCTGGAACTCAGCAAGTACATCCTGGTATCCTGCTGCGTCAAGAGCCTTCTGATACTCTTCGATAGTAGCATCGATCTGATCTACAGCGTATCCGCCGTTCTCAAGAGCAAATCCGTAGGTGTTGAATACATCCTGGCAAGCAGTGTACTTCTGCTCTACGGGAGTCTTATCGAACTGGAATCCGTTAGCGCAAGAAATCTGAGCGCTTGAGTTGAAGTCGATGTACATCTGAGGAGTGTAAGGTGAAGAAGCTTCTGCAGTAACTACGGTAGCGTTTGCAGACTCCCACATTGAGTGATTGTATACAGCGCCGTCAGCCTTTACTACATATCCGTCTCCATCATAGCTGAAGTCAGTTCCTTCGATACCATAGGTATAAAGGTCAGCAAGAGTCTTGTCAGTGTAAAGAAGTCCCATGAACTTGATAGCTGCTGCAGCTGTCTCATCGCTAGCAGATGCTGCGATAGCGTAGCAAGAACCAAGAGCTGAGTCAGTGTGAAGGTAGTTGTTGGTAACCTTTACGATATCAACATCCTGACCATAACGTCCGTCTGCTTCACCGTTGTTAGGAACGTCTGTCCACCAAGAGAATCCCCAATCCTGTGACTGAGTTGTGGTATCAGTGGTAGTCTTGGTTACATCATCCTCTGAGATGTATCCGGCCTCTGCCCACTCTGCCATCTTAGTGCAGAACTCCTTGTATTCGGGAGTAAGAACAGTGTCAACAACTTCGTTAGTGTCTCTGTCAACTGCTACCCAGTTTGAAGTAGCGTCGCCGGTGAAGAAATCAAAGCTATCGATATAGTAACGATAGAACATTGCAGTCTTCTGAGTGAGGTAAGGATACTTGAGACCTGCATCAGCAATCTGAGCAAGAAGGGGCTCGATGTCCTGATAGGTCTTGATTCCTGAAAGGTCAAGTCCGTAATCCTCAACAAGCTGATGGCGAACCATTACATTGTATCCTTCTACGTTGTCCTTGTATACAGGGATGTAGTAGTTCTTTCCGCCGTACTTGGTTGCTTCCCAGGTGTTAGCATCCATTGAATTGTAAAGATCGGTTCCTGCAAGGAGATCGGTGATATCCTTTGCAGCGTTGTTTGCATAGAGATCCTTTGTTCCGATGGTTGACTCCCATGAAGCGGTCCAAAGAAGGTCAATCTCGTTGTTGGAAAGAGCAAGATTTGCCTTGTCGGTGTACTCACCGGAAGAGATATCTGTAAGCTCAATCTCAACACCAATCTTGTCAGCGATGTATGCGTTGATAGCATCCTGAACTTCCTTGGTCTTGTTTGAATCCGGAACTACGTTAAAGCAAGCTCTGGTAAGTCTTACCTTTGTAAGTCCGTCAGCTGTGGTAGCGGTAGGAGTAGTGGTAGTGGTAGTAGTTGATCCGCTTCCGCTATCACCGGTTGAAGTGGTGTTGCCGCAACCTGCAAGAAGGGTTGCAGCCATTGCTGCTGCGAGCAATGTAGATAAAATCTTTCTTTTCATTAATAAAACCTCCCTTTGGTTTCTATATCTACAGGCTACACTATGTAGCCGTGATATCAAATAATTATTATCCTTTGACAGATCCGACTGTAAGTCCTTTTACAAAGTACTTCTGGAAGAAAGGATATACTATAACGATAGGTCCTACAACGACAAGCACTGTTGCCATGGTCGATGAATACTGAGGAATGGAACCTCCCATCGCAGCCTTAACGGTTGCAGGTACGTTGTTGTTGTTGAGCAGGAACTCAATGCTCTTCTGAATGTTTACAAGAAGTAACTGCAAGGGTTTCTTGTTGTCACTTGTAATATAAAGAAGTGCGTTCTGCCAATCGTTCCAATAAGCTGTCGCCATCATGAAGCCTACGGCTGCAAGTGAGGGTTTAAGCAGAGGAAGTGTGATCTGGAAGAATGTTCTGTACTCACCGGCTCCGTCAATCTTGGCCGCTTCCATCAGCTCCTCAGGTATACTGTTCGCTATATATGTTCTCAAAATGATAACGTTCATTGTGTTAACACAAAGCGGAAGTATCAATATCCAATAAGTATCTTTAAGTCCGTAGAAGGAAGTAAAGATAATGTAGCTTGAAAGCTGTCCTCCCGAGAAAAGCATCGGGATAATAAGGAATACGTTCAAAAACTTTCTAAGCTGGAAATCTCTGCGGCTTATCGCATAAGCGAACATGCTCATGCAGAAAAGTCCGATAAATACGCCGGCAACTGTAATACCAATGGTTACTCCGTATGATACTGCAAGCTGCTTTCCGTATCTGAGTACCGCATTCATACCTACCATTGACCATTTCTCGGGTATGAGGCTGAATCCGTTTTTATTGATTGCCATCTCATCCGTGAAAGCCGCTACTACAACCAGCAGTACGGGGATAAAGCAAAACAATGTATAAAGTAATAGTATAAATCCTAAAAGTGCCTGTCCGAAACCAAATTTTTGCTTCTTTCCTGAAGGAGCAAGATCAAGATTTTTCTTAGCCATTCTTTTCTCTCCTCCTTATTAGAATAACGCATCGTTGGGTTCAATCTTTCGAACCACACCGTTAGCAAGCAACATCAGCAGCAAACCGACAATCGACTGGAATAGTGTCGTCGCCGCGACGAATCCGAAGTTGGAGTTCTTGAATATCGCATTCAGAACGTAGGAGTCGATAACCTGTGTAGTCGAATACAGCTGACCGTTATTTCTGGTAACCTGATAGAAAAGACCGGTGTCTGATCTCATGATGTTACCAACCGAAAGAAGGAGCATAACCGTGATCATGGGTACAAGTGAAGGGATTGTAATATGGAAAATCTGCTGCCACTTGTTTGCACCGTCGATCTCTGCTGCTTCGTAAAGCTCCTGATCGATTCCGGCGAGTACCGACATATAAAGTACCGAGCCGTAACCTACGCTGTTCCATATCTTAACCACCGTCAGGATGACCGGCCAATACGAGGCCGTCGAGTAAAACCTGAAGTGAGTTCCGAACAAGTTGTTGATAATACCTGTATCGGTACTGATGAATGCAAATACGATGAACTGAACCGCAGCGTATGAAATAAATACGGGGATGATCATCAAGGTCTGCATAACCTTGGCTGCCTGTTTAATAAGGAACTGATCGATTGCGATAGCCAGTGCTACATTTAACACTGTTCCAAGGATTGTAAATACCAAGTAATACAATACAGTATTCTTTGTCATGTTAATGAAAATATCCTTGGATGCAATAAGGAATTTAAAGTTCTCAATTCCGTTAAAAGGGCTTCCCCAAATGCCCAATGTGTAATCATAACGCTTGAATGCCATAACAAGTCCCGCCATGGGAACATAGTTAAAAAGCAGAAGGATTATGAAAACAGGTAGAGCCATAACTACATGAGCTCTGTGTTTCCAAGTATTTTTGAAAAAATACTGTGCTTTGTTCATCTTCTTCCTCCAAGTAAAATATCTTATCCGCGCCGAATGCGCTTCTAATTTCATTAGTAATTTCTAAACAATCCGGGCTATTGTTTTTCCCTCTTGAAGCGATCCGGGAATTACAACCTGCTCAATGATTGTCGTCTTCGGCTTTTCAATAAGGCTTATAAGCTTCTTTGCCGCTCTCTCTCCAATTTGATCTGTAGCCTGAATAATAGTTGTAAGCTGCGGCTCTCTGTCCGTTATGGCTTTGATCCCGTCATAACCGGCAACCGAGATGTCTTCGGGTATCCTAAATCCCATCTCTCTGATGGCATTCATTCCGCCCAGCGCCGAAAAATCGTCGGGATAGAGAATACATGTCGGTCTGTTCTTCATTTTAAGGAGTTTCATTGTCTCCTTATAAGTACCAACCGTATCTCTGTATTTTGTCGCCACAACGTATTCATCCGGAATCGTGATTCCCTTTTTATCGGTTGCCCTATAAAAGCCTGTAAGTCTCGCCGTGGTAACTGTGGAAGGTTCTCCGTGAAGGTATGCTATCTTTTTGTGCCCCTTAGATATGCAATAATCGGTGAGCTCCGTCATACCCGTTATGTTGTCGGACATAATCGCTATTTTATTGTTAAAAACATGATCGATAGTCACTACCGGAACATCGCTCTGTACCAGCTCCGCTACCTCGGGAGCTTCAAAATCGATACAGGCAATGACCACGCCGTCGAACCCATGATATTTAACATGTTCAAGAAAAGTCATTCGATTTGGCTGCTTCGTACTGCAGTTGATAAAGGTTATATCATATCCTTTTTCCTCAACAGTACTCTTGAAGCTATCGAGTACTCCTGCGAAATAGTCATGAGTGAGTCCGCTTCTCGCCTCATCCACAAACAGCACTCCTATACCATGTGTCCTGTTTGTCTTTAGCGCTCTCGCCGAAAAATTCGGTGAATACCCAAGCTCTTTCGCTACTTTTCTGACTCTGTCTCTGGTCTCTTCGCTGATGTCTGTATGATTATTGAGAGCTTTGCTTACCGTAGCTACCGACACTCCGCACTGTCTGGAGATGTCCTTTAATGACGCCATAGTAATTAACCTCTACTCACTTAATCGTTTTCGTAATTCAAATATAAACCTAATTCCTACATTTTGCAAACTTATTTTTCAAAAAAATGTACAAAATTTATAAATTTGTGCGATTTGACGACATTACTAAGGTCATTTTGTACATATTAACCGTCATGTTCTTTTTGTTTATTTTTGTTTCCGCTTAAAAAAAGCCTATTTTTCAACAAATATCGAAACTTTCGCTCTTCACTGTAAGAGTTTACATTAATTTCCCGCGCAACCGTTTGCTCTAAATATAACCCACATATCTTGCGATTTTTCGCCATTTTGCACTATAAATTGAGATTGATTTTTTCTTCCTAATTAAGTATAATTTTTCACGAAAACGTTTAAGTGGTTTTACAGCGTACTAAAACGTTATGGCGAGCTTGCTTGAAAGTGCGAGCCATAATGTTTTCAGGACGCGCATGATCATGAGCAAGTAGCGATTTGCAGAGCAAGTAAACGGATTGCGAATGAGCATCGGATTGCGAGAGTCGCGTAGCAGCGAAGCAATCCGTAAAAACACACGATTACCTTCACCCTTCAACCATTTTATTCTATTTAAAGGAGACCAATTATGAAGTTCGGTTATTTTGACGATTCGAACAAAGAGTATGTTATTACCACCCCGAAGACTCCTCTTCCCTGGATTAACTATCTCGGTTGCAACGAGTTCTTTTCACTCATTTCCAATACTTGCGGAGGTTATACCTTCTATAAGGATGCAAAACTTTTGCGTCTGACTCGTTATCGTTACAACGACTGTCCCACCGATACAAACGGTAAATACTTCTATATTAAAGACGGCGATACCGTTTGGAACCCCGGCTGGCAGCCTACAAAGACCGAGCTTGATGCATATGAGTGCCGCCACGGCATCGGATACAGTAAATTTTCCGGTACCAAAAACGGACTTAAAGCAGATATTCTTTCTTTTGTTCCTATTAATAATAATTGTGAGATCAGCAGACTCACCCTCACCAACAACAGCTCTTCAGAAAAAAGCTTTTCTGTATTTTCATATGTAGAATGGTGCCTTTGGAATGCAGACGATGATATGAAGAATTTCCAGAGAAACCTTTCAACCGGTGAAGTAGAAGTAAAGGGATCCACTATTTATCACAAGACTGAGTATCGTGAGAGACGTAATCACTACGCTATCTATTCCGTAAATGCACCCATCGCCGGCTTCGACACAAGCCGCGATGATTTCCTCGGTGCATACAACGGACCCGATAAGCCGGATGCTGTTAAAAACGGAAAGTGCACAAACTCTATGGCAAGCGGTTGGAGCCCCATCGCTTCACACCAGCTTGACGTAAAGCTTGCGCCCGGCGAGAGCAAAAACTACATCTTCTTATTAGGATATGTAGAAAATCCCGAAGATCAGAAGTGGGAGTCACATCAGGTTATCAACAAAAAGCCCGCTGAGGCAATGATTGCTAAATTTGATACCGATGCAAAAGTTGATGCTGCATTTGCAGAGCTT
>JAIKXH010000009.1 GCA_024684215.1 Lachnospiraceae bacterium | reverse complement strand
TCTGGTCATAGGCGCCCGCTATCATCATGAACGATATGACGGCAAGGGCTATCCCGACGGACTCAAGGGCGAGGATATACCTGAGATAGCAAGGATCATATCGGTGGCGGATGCATATGATGCGATGACATCCAAGAGAAGTTATCGTGATCCCATACCTCAGCAGACGGTCAGAGAAGAGATAGTCAAGGGAGCAGGTACTCAGTTCGATCCCAAGTTTGCCAAGGTTATGCAGCACCTCATAGATCTTGACAGTGAATACAAGATGAAGGAGAAGGAAGGCGTCAAGGCTCTGGCGGGCAAGGATGAGTTCGTGAGCAAGAAGATCGGTGATGTGATCTCCGACGGTATATACTTAACTCCCAAGTACAGGACGATCAAGGTCAAGTGTGAAGCAGCAGGACGCAAGGGCGGTGACTACAGACCGGCACTCATCATGTTCGATTCACTGGATGCCAGGTATCACGATACGCCCAATGAGATAAAGGATCTTAACTATTTTGAATATGCCAAGCTTTCATTTGACGGAACATATGAGATCGAGGGAGCGAGAAAGATAGAGGTCGAGAAGTCGGCACCCGTTGCCGCAGCGGAGGGTCTGGCTGAGAATGAGTATATGATCCTGGCTGTAAGATTCAAGGATCATGCTCTCATAAGGATAGACAGTGCAAAGGAATCAATCAAGATGATCGTGGCTCTGCCTGACAGTGCGAGATATGCTTATATCGGACTTACGGGCGAAAACTGTCACCTCTATGATGTGGACATAATCGAATCGGAAGAGATGATAGACGAACAGTTCATTCCGAGGATAGCTGAGGAAGTCAGCTATATCAAGGGATATCCCGTGGGAGATATCCCGAGTATACAGGTGGACGGATACAGGACCGCATCAACGGAAGGAATCTCGATCGAGGACGGTATGAAGATCGTCTTCCATACCATGAGCCTTCCTACGGCAAGACTTGTATGGCATTGCTCGTTTGTGGATGTATTCTATTCGAAGAACAGGATGCCCGGTGGACCGGAATACAAGGAATATGCGCTGATAAGGCTTGACGGCGAGAACTGGGAAGCCATAGAGACTGCCAGGAACAAGCTCATCGTCAACAAGACCGATGACTTCGACGGCTGGGAATCATGGAAGGAAGCCAACAAGAAGGGCTATGACTGTACCGTTTCATTTACAAGGAAGGATGATGTCATAACCGTGGCTACCGAGAACATGGGGATCAGCATTAAGAGCACGATCAACATCCTCCAGAATGAAGAGGATGTATATGTATCCCTGACGGGTGATCAGTGTGCCATAACGAACATAAGGATAGTAAGAGAACAGTCGGAAGAGGCATACATAGAGGAATAGAAGTGCTGCCATGAACGGATCGCGCATGCGGGGTGTGAGATGGACATAAACAAGATATATGAGGAACTAGATGCCCTTAAGTATCCCGAGATAGAAGGCTACTTAAGAGATAAGATCGCAGAAGCTAAGGAGAAGGATATATTCGATGTATATATCCCTCTCCTTAATGAGCTTATAGGGTTCTTTCGCGACAGCACGCAGTTTGATAAGGGGCGTGATATCAAGGACGAGCTTATCGGTGCGCTGGAGCACTACGGGCAGCATGGTACCATGAACTATGCCACATCCCTGCTCAATATCGCCAACTTCGACAGGGCAGCAGGTGCATATGATGATTCCCTTAAGGAATATGGCAGGTGCGAGGAGATCTATCACGGATTGTTGCCAGACGGAGACTATCTCTGGGCCGGACTCTATAACAACAAGTCACTTCTATACCAGGAGATGGGAGACAACCTTGCAGCCATCGGTGCACTGCAGGATGCTTTATATATCGTGAAGGAGATCCCGGGACGTGAGATCGAGGTGGCCACCACCTATGTCAATATCGCTCAGTCCTTTGCATCGCTAGGGCAGATCGAGGAAGCTAAGAAGAATATAGCAGAGGCACTTTCGATATTTGAAAAAGGCGGCAACTCAGACTATCACTACAGCGGGGCCTGTGCAGTCTGCGGGGCGATAGCTTATGCAAAAGGAGAGTATGATAAGGCTTCAGAGTGGTATGTTAAGGCTGCGGATATAGTACGCCGGGTAATGGGTGAGAATGATAATGTGCGCCTGCTTGAATCGGCGGCCGCAGATGCACGTGCGATGATAAAAAGACAGAGCGATCAAACGGGTGATACGCCAAAGGATAATGAGGCATCGGGCGAACAGTTAAGGAACGGAGAACCGTTAAGAGAAGATACGGTTGATACTGATAAAGATGATACGACGGCAGATGTTAAGGGACTTGATATCTGCAGATCGTACTATGAGCGGTTCGGTGCTCCTGTGATACATGAACAGTTCCCTGAATATGAATCGCAGATTGCCGTCGGGCTGTTCGGAGAAGGTTCGGATTGCTTCGGCTATGATGACATTGTATCCAGAGACCATGACTGGGGCCCGGGATTCATGCTGCTCGTAAGAAAGAATATTTTCGATAAGATCGGAGATGATCTGAAGAAAGCATATGACGATCTGCCGAATGAATATATGGGATACGGGAGAATGACTACACCCGAAGGAGAAGGCAGAGTGGGAGTCATATGTATAGAGGAATTGCTGTGCAGATATCTCGCAGAGATTTTCGGCCTCAGTGATAAGGATGACATGGCTTCGGCTTTGGGTGTTGCGACGGATAAGGAACTTGCGGGAGTTATCGTTAAAGAGAGACTTGTGTATGTTCCGGAGACCGTGTTGGCGCAGTTTGTAAACGGAGAGATATGGAGAGATGACACAGGTGTCATAACTAAAATAAGAGAAAAGATAGGTGAGTATTACAGCGATGATGTGTGGAGACATAAACTCGGAGTGAGTCTGATCCTTACAGGACAATGCGGGCAGTATAACCTCATAAGAGAACTTAAAAGGGGGGATCGCGCAACTTCTCTTACATATCTTTCGGATCATATCAAAAACCTGCTGCATACGCTCTTTATCATTAACCGTAAATATGCGCCTTATGACAAGTGGCTCATAAGAGCGGCAGGAGAGCTTAAGATACATCCGGAGATATCGGATATAATGAGGGCACTGACGGATATATACATTGAGGATATGTACAAGGCATCGGCTGAGCCTCTTGAAGATACTCATTCAGAAGCAGGTTCGGATAATGATGCGTATGCAAGGATAACAGGTACCATCGAGATCACATCACAGATCATGTTGCAGGCACTTAAAGAGATCGGTGTCATAGAGGATACAGAGGATAACTGGTATTTAGAGTATCTGGGTAAGAAGATACTGAATGGCAGCTTAAGTAGCGGCAATAAACAAAACGACACGGGAGAGGTCTGTCGTGACAGTATCATAAACAGGGTGCTTAACCCGGAAGAGACTCATATGGATAAGAATGAACTGATAGATAAGATAATAAAACTAGAATGGGAAGCCTTTGATAAGGTCGATAATGAGGGAGGCAGGGCTTTCTGTCAGGATGACTGGACAACGTTTGAGATAATGCGCAAAAGTCAGTATCTTGAGTGGAATGAGCCTCTTCTTGAAAGCTTTATAGCGGACTTTGAGGCGGCGAATTCGCGCGGATGGAATCTCATAACGGAGAAATATGCGCGCATGGAGAAGACGACATCGCCTGAGGAATATGCGCAGATAGAAGATAAGCTTCCGATTCATACTGAAGAACAGGATGCTATCATCGAACAGATCGTGGCCATACAGGTAGCTATGATGGAGGATGTTGTGACCAGGTATCCGAAGCTTGCGGATAATGCCAGGACTCTGCGCACAGCAGACGACAAGCCCTGGGATACATCTTATGAGACATATCTGCGCGGTGAGCTCGGGACATATTCGGAAGTAACTTTGTCATTATATGGTATGTTCATAGCAGAGCTTGCGAAAAAGGGTGAGAACCTGGCCTACAATATAATCTCCAATACAGCAAAGCTCTATGGCTATGATTCCATCGATGCCGCGGAAGCATCGTTATAGTCTCATACGGTTCGCTCCGGGCTTAAGGGCATTCGGAGGGCTGATACGTAAGAAACGGCTATTTTTATAATGATTTCAAAAAAATAAGGTATTTTGTGGTATTTTCATCTTGTAATTTGAAGTGGATTCTAGTAGAATAGTGTCGCTGATAAAATTTTGACAAGGCTCGAAAACCGCGTGGTTTACATAATCCGAGGCGATCGGGGGCAGTCGAAATATAATAAATCTCATATTTTCAGGAGGAAATGAAAATGGCAGTAAAAGTAGCAATTAACGGATTTGGTCGTATCGGTCGTCTTGCTTTCAGACAGATGTTTGGCGCAGAGGGATTCGAGATCGTAGCAATCAACGATCTTACTTCTCCCGAGATGCTCGCTCATCTTCTTAAGTATGACTCAACACAGGGTCGTTACGAGCTTTGCGACAAGGTTACATTTGGTGAGGATTCTATCTCAGTTGATGGTAAGAAGATCACCATCTACAAGGAAGCAGATGCTAAGAACCTTCCTTGGGGTCAGCTCGGAGTAGACGTTGTACTTGAGTGCACCGGTTTCTACACCAGCAAGGACAAGGCACAGGCTCATATCGATGCCGGCGCTAAGCATGTAATCATTTCCGCACCTGCAGGAAATGATCTTCCTACTATCGTTTACAATGTTAACCATCAGACTCTTACCGCTGATGACAAGATCATCTCAGCTGCTAGCTGCACCACTAACTGCCTTGCTCCTATGGCAAAGGCTCTTAATGACTGCGCTACCATCAAGTCCGGTATCATGTGCACTATCCACGCTTACACCGGCGACCAGATGACTCTTGACGGACCTCAGAGAAAGGGTGATAAGAGACGTTCACGTGCTGCAGCTTGCAACATCGTTCCCAACTCTACCGGAGCTGCAAAGGCTATCGGACTTGTTATCCCTGAGCTTAACGGAAAGCTTATCGGCGCTGCACAGCGTGTACCTACCCCTACCGGATCAACCACTATCCTTACTGCAGTTGTAGAAGGAAACGTTACCAAGGATCAGATCAACGCAGCTATGAAGGCAGCTTCAAACGAGAGCTTCGGATACAATGTAGACGAGATCGTTTCTTCTGATATCGTTGGTATGAAATACGGTTCACTCTTTGATTCAACTCAGACCATGGTTCTTCCTCTTGACAATGGAACCACTCAGGTACAGGTTGTTTCATGGTATGACAACGAGAATTCATACACCAGCCAGATGGTTCGTACCATCAAGCATTTCGGAAGCCTTCTTAAATAATATATTTTAGGCTTATTACGAAAGTATGATATTTCGGGCCCGGCCGCTTAGGGTCGGGCCCTTTTTTCATCTTTAGTATTTCGAAAGAAATCTAACTCTATGATTGCTGATTCTTTACAGCAAATATATTTTCAATAAGGAGAATCCATATGGGACTTAACAAAAAATCAGTTGATGATATCAATGCTAAGGGAAAGAGAGTACTTGTTCGTTGCGATTTTAACGTTCCTCTTAAGAACGGTGAGATTACTGACGAGACCAGAATCGTAGCTGCTCTTCCTACTATCAAAAAGCTTATTAATGACGGAGGAAAGGTTATCCTTTGCTCACACCTCGGTAAGGTTAAGGAAGGCCCCAATGAGAAGGAGTCACTTGCACCCGTTGCAAAAAGACTTTCTGAGAAGCTTGGTAAGGAAGTTGTATTCGTTTCCGATTACAATGTTACCGGCGAGGCTGCTACCAAGGCTGTAGAGGCTATGAAGGAAGGCGATGTAGTTCTTCTTCAGAATACCCGTTTCCGTGGCGCAGAAGAGACCAAGAACGGAGAGCAGTTCTCCAAGGAACTCGCTGATCTTGCAGATCTTTATGTTTGCGATGCATTCGGTTCTTCACACAGAGCACATGCTTCAGTTGCAGGCGTTACCAAGTTCATCACCGAGAAGGGTGGAGAGAACGTTGTTGGTTACCTTATGCAGAAGGAGATTGATTTCCTCGGCAATGCCGTTGAAAATCCCGTTCGTCCTTTCGTTGCAATCCTCGGCGGCGCTAAGGTTGCTGATAAACTTAACGTTATCAATAACCTGCTTGAGAAGTGCGATACCCTCATCATCGGCGGTGGTATGGCTTACACTTTCCTTAAGGCTCAGGGCTATGAGATCGGTAAGTCACTTGTTGACAACGAGAAGATCGATTATTGTAAGGAAATGATGGCTAAGGCTGAAAAGCTTGGAAAGAAGCTTCTTCTTCCCGTTGATGCTGTTACCATCGCTGAGTTCCCTAATCCCATCGATGCTCCCGTTGATACAGTTATTGTAGATTCAGACAAGATGCCCGCTGACCGTGAGGGATGCGACATCGGACCTAAGTCACAGGCTCTTTTTGCTGAGGCTGTAGCTAATGCAAAGACCGTTGTTTGGAACGGACCTATGGGCGTATTCGAGAACCCTACTCTTGCAGCAGGTACCCTCGCTGTAGCTAAGGCTCTTGCAGATTCTTCAGCTACCACCATCATCGGTGGCGGTGATTCCGCAGCAGCTGTTAACCAGATGGGTCTTGGCGACAAGATGAGCCACATCTCCACCGGCGGCGGCGCTTCCCTTGAATTCCTTGAGGGCAAGGAACTTCCCGGTGTAGTAGCTGCAGATGACAAGTAATCATTATTTTTGACATGATAAGTGATTGATTATTATATTCGCTTATTATTTACAGGTGAGAGCATCGATGGTTTCCAAAGCGAACCATGTAGCGACGTCGGTACTTAACGAATGCAAGTGTAAACGCTGCATGAGTTTAGTTCCGCTACTGGAGCGATATGAGCCGAGAGGCGCGTGAGCGGTGAAACTATCGATGCTTGAAACCGTCACTAGGAAAGTTAATTAAGGAGAATATCATGGCAAGAAGAAGAATTATTGCCGGCAACTGGAAGATGAACAAGACTCCCAGCGAGGCAGTTGCACTCTGTGCAGAGCTTAAAGATTTAGTAAAGAATGATGCAGTTGATGTAGTTTACTGCGTACCTGCTATCGATATCGTACCCGTTGTAGAAGCTGTAAAAGGAACCAATGTTAATGTCGGTGCCGAGAACTTCTATATCGAGGACAAGGGTGCATTCACCGGAGAAATCTCAGCACCCATGCTTGTTGACGCAGGCGTTAAATATGTTATCATGGGACATTCTGAGAGAAGAGATATCTTCGGAGAGAATGATATCCTTATCAATGCAAAGGTAAAGAAGGCATTTGCAGCCGGACTTACTCCCATCCTTTGCTGTGGTGAGTCTCTTGCACTTCGTAAGGCAGGAACTTACAAAGAGTGGATCGAGAGACAGATTACCTGGGACCTTTTGGGAGTAAGTGCAGATCAGGTTAAGAATCTTGTTATCGCTTACGAGCCTATCTGGGCTATCGGAACCGGAGAGACTGCTACCGCTGATCAGGCTGAGGAAGTTTGTGCATTTATCCGTGAGCTTATCTGCAAGCTTTATGACCAGGCTACCGCAGAAGCTGTTCGCATCCAGTACGGCGGATCAATGAATGCCGCTAACGCTGCTGAGCTTCTTTCAAAGCCCAACATTGACGGCGGACTTATCGGAGGCGCATCTCTTAAGGCTGACTTCGGAAAGATCGTTAACGCATAATAATCGCGTGATATCAAGGTAAATAATCAAAGAGACCTAGGGGCAGACTGATATGTATCCGGAATTCTGGGTATATATCATAGCACCGGGTCTTTTTTGGTTTTAATAATGTGTAACGCAGAGTTTTAATACATATTAAACGTTTACTTTATTTCTTTTTAATAATTTTTATTTTTGTTTTTGAATTTGGACACAAAGTATCCACAATTAGGTGTTAATATCTATACAACGGTTGAGGTAATAAAACCTACACCACCCACGAAAGTGGGTTCTCATAAATCTCTCTCCTTTTTATAAAAACTCCGTTAGCGCGGAGTTTTTATTTTGCTTATAAGCAATGATACTAATTAATCATTAATTGTATCATTGCTTTTTTTTCACCAATTATTGTAGAAAATAAAACTATATATTTGGTGAGTTTTTTATAAATTAGATATGGTAAAATTAATCCTGTTAGAGCATTGTTTATGTGCTTTATTTTTTTGTCGGGGTATTACCAAGGAAATATCAAGGAGAAGAAGATGCCTTTATATAGAGAAAACACCAAGAAAATCAATATAGGCGGAAGGGTGATAGGCGGAGGTGAGCCCATTGCGATTCAGTCTATGACAAATACAAAGACAGAGGATGTAAAATCTACTGTAGATCAGATTTTGCGCCTTGAAAATGCCGGATGTGAGATTATAAGATGCACTGTTCCCACGCTTGCGGCTGCCGAGGCTATAAAGGAGATAAAAAAGCAGATTCATATTCCCCTTGTTGCGGACATACATTTTGACTATCACATGGCCATTGCCGCAATGGAAAACGGAGCGGACAAAATCAGAATTAATCCCGGAAATATAGGCGGGAGAGAAAAAATAAAGGCAGTGATAGATGTGGCAAAGGAGAGAAATATACCGATCAGAGTCGGTGTTAACTCCGGTTCGCTCGAAAAGCCGCTAATTGAGAAATATGGCGGAGTAACGGCTGAAGGTATAGTTGAAAGTGCCCTTGATAAGGTGCATATAATAGAGGATTTCGACTACGACAATCTTGTAATCAGTATAAAATCATCCGATGTAATGATGTGCGTAAAAGCGCACGAATTGCTTGCGGGAAAAACACCGTATCCCCTTCATGTGGGAATTACCGAAGCCGGAACCGTAATGAGCGGAAGCATTAAATCATCTATAGGACTCGGACTTATACTAAATCAGGGAATTGGAGACACTATAAGAGTGTCACTTACAGGAGACCCGGTGGAGGAGATAAAAGCGGCTAAACTTATCCTCAGAACGCTGGGACTCAGAAAAGGCGGCATAGAGGTTGTTTCCTGCCCTACATGCGGTAGAACGCAGATTGACCTTATAAACCTTGCGGGAAAGGTTGAAAAGCTGGTTGAGGATTATCCTCTTGATATAAAGGTTGCAGTAATGGGCTGCGTTGTAAACGGCCCCGGAGAAGCGAAAGAGGCCGATCTTGGCGTTGCCGGCGGAATCGGTGAGGGCATTCTTATCAAAAAAGGTGAGATTATCAAAAAAGTGCCGGAATCCGAACTTTTAAACACATTAAAATATGAGCTTGATCATTGGAACGAATTAAATTGATATAACAATAAGGTGGTTTTGTTGTGGTAGACAAGAGTTTTTTTGAGGTATTTCCTACTTTACAATTAAAAAATAAGGCGAAGGATTATTTTGCCGATACGACAGTTAAAAAAGTAGCTGCCACAAAAGACAGGCATGTACTGCGTATTTACGTACTCAGTACACATGTTATCCCCAAAACTACCGTTCTTGAAGTGGAAGAAGACATCAGAATCCAGTTTTCCGAGGCTTGCGGCCAGGATCCCGATGATTTTTCCGTAAAGATCATAGAGCAGTTTGATCTGTCCGACAGTTATAATCTAAAGCATGTACTTGAGATATATAAAGACAGCTTTGAAGCTGAGCTTATGAGCCATTCGCTCACTTTGTACAATGCTTTTCACAGCGCAAAAATTGATGTGGCGGATGAGAATAGCCTTAAGCTGCACGTTCAGGATGTTTTTTTGTACAGGGAAAAGGAAAGGGAGCTTTCCGACTATCTTATAAATGTTTTAAACAACAGATTTATGCTGCATGCAGTGGTAAACATAGATTATTACGAAGCTCCGGAAAACGACTATCAAAAGGAAACAGAATTCAAATTAAACTTAAGGGTAAAAGAAATCGAAAAGAAGCTCGGATTCGGCGCTGAGAAAAATCCTATCTATATCGGTGATGTGCGAAAGGAAAAACAAGAGAGCGGTGAAGCTGCGGGAGAAAGCGGCGCGGGTAGCGCTAAAAATGCCGCAGGTATTGGAAGCGGGGCTGCGGTTAACGATAAAGCAGGCAGCTCTCAGACAGGTAAAGCCGAGTCGAATAATGCGGCTGTATCCGGCCCTGAAAGCACTTCTCCTTCCGGAAAAAGCGAAGAAAAAGCCGACTCAAAGTCAGGCTCTAATAACAACGATAAAGTATCTAAATTCCAGAAAAGCGGCAAAGACGATTCATCGTTTAAGAGCGGCGGATTTAAAAACGGCGGGTTTAAAAGCGGATATTCCAGGGGCAGAACCTATGGAGAGCTTAAATGGTGCGATAATCCCGACGTTATATACGGCAGAGAAATCGAAGAGGGAATTGAATGTACAAAAATTGAGGATATCGTAGGCGAGATAGGCGAAGTTGTAGCCAGAGGACAAGTGATGTCCAGGGAGCAGCTTATACTTAAAAATCGACCTGATACCTGTATTTATACATTTGAAATAACCGATTTTACAGACTCTATTTCGGTAAAGCTTTTTATACCGTCAGAAAAGATCGGTGAGCTTGAAAAAGACCTTTATGAGAAAGAATTTGTCAAAGTAAAAGGAATGGCTTCCTATGACAGATTTTCCCATGAAATAACCATTGGCAACATTACTTCAATCACCAAAATTCCAAGCTTTTTAACGACTCGTGAGGACCTCGCTCTGCACAAAAGGGTAGAGCTTCATTGTCATACAAAAATGAGTGATATGGATGCCGTTTCCGAACCAAAGGATATTGTAAAACGCGCATACAATTGGGGACACAGGGCTATTGCGATTACCGACCATGGTGTAGTTCAGGGCTTTACCGATGCGGGACATGCCTGGGATGATTTATGGAAAGCCGAAAAAGGAAAACGCGCTGAAGCGGGCGACAAAAACCCTGACAGACAAGACTTTTTCAAGGTTTTATACGGTGTGGAATGCTATCTGGCAGACGACCTTTTGAAGGTTGTAATGGATGATGAAGACTGCGGATTTGATTCTGAATTTGTAGTTTTTGATATAGAGACAACGGGCTTTTCACCCGTCAACGACCGCATAATAGAAATAGGTGCGGTAAAGGTCAAAAACGGAGAGATAATAGACCGCTTCTCGGTGTTTGTAAATCCCGAGAGGCCTATTCCCTATGAAATAGAAAAGCTTACATCCATTTCCGATTCCGATGTTTCGGGAGCGGAGACCATCGATGTTGTTTTACCGAAGTTTTTGGAATTTTGTGAGGGATGCGTCCTTGTAGCTCACAATGCTGAATTTGATGTTAACTACATTAAAGCAAACTGCGAAAGACTCGGATACCCTCAAAAGTTCACATATATGGATACCCTTCTTTTATCAAGAGTTCAGCTCCCCGGACATGCGAAATATACGCTTGATGCGGTTGCAAAGCTTCTTAACATTGTCCTTGGTCACCATCACAGAGCTGTTGATGATGCGGAGTGTACTGCGCTTATATTTATTAAGCTTATGAATCAGCTTTCTTCCGAAGGTTATACAAAGCTTTCTGAGATTAACGAAAAGGCCGGTTCAAGTAAATCTGCCATATCTAAAATGCGCTCACATCACTGCATTATACTTGCTAAAAATGATTTGGGCAGAGTCCATCTCTATCATTTAATAAGTGAATCGCATTTGGATTATTTTAGCGGAAGATTTCCAATCGTTCCCAAAAGCCGCGTTCAAAAATATCGCGACGGACTTATAGTGGGAAGTGCTTGCGAGGCAGGTGAATTATACAGGGCTCTGGTAGAAGGAAAAACGGAGCAGCAGATAGCAAGGCTTGTTGATTTCTATGACTATCTGGAAATACAGCCTGTCGGCAACAATGCTTATATGGTTGATGCCACAGACAGAAAAAAACTTGATAACGGCGAAGTTTTGATGGAAAAAAGATTCAAAAACATCAACTCGCTGGATGATATAAGAGATATAAACAAAAGAGTAGTAGAACTCGGAGAGATATTCCACAAGCCCGTTGTGGCTACTTGTGATGTGCATTTCTTGGATCCTTCCGATGAGATATACAGAAGGATAATCATGGCCGGAAAAGGCTTTGATGATGCAGACAGACAGCCTCCTTTATATCTTCATACTACCGAAGAAATGCTTGAGGAGTTCCAGTATTTGGGACCCGAAAAAGCAAAAGAGGTTGTCGTTACAAATACAAATATGATTGCGGATATGTGTGAGACCATTTCGCCGGTCAGACCCGACAAATGTCCGCCCGTAATTCCGGACTCTGACAAGACTCTCACAGACATTTGCTACAACAGAGCCCACGAGATATATGGCCCTGTATTGCCTGAGATAGTAGAAGAAAGACTTAAAAGAGAGCTGCACTCTATTATATCCAATGGTTTCGCGGTTATGTATATCATCGCTCAGAAGCTGGTTTGGAAATCCGTCGAAGACGGATATCTCGTTGGTAGCAGAGGATCCGTTGGAAGCTCTTTTGTTGCTACAATGTCAGGAATAACAGAAGTAAATCCTTTAAGCCCTCATTATATCTGCCCCAAGTGCCATTTCGTGGATTTTGACAGTGAAGAGGTTAAAAAGTACGGCGGTAAAGCCGGTATTGATATGCCGGACAGAAATTGTCCCGTATGCGGAGAGCCTTTAATAAAGGAAGGATTTGATATTCCTTTCGAGACATTCCTTGGATTTAAGGGCGATAAGGAGCCTGATATAGACCTCAACTTTTCGGGTGAGTACCAGGCTAAGGCTCACAAGTATACAGAGGTTATATTCGGCTCCGGCCAGACATTCCGTGCGGGGACCATTTCAGGTCTCGCTGATAAAACCGCATACGGATATGTTAAAAAATATTTTGAGGAGAGAGGCATCGCAAAAAGAGGCGCCGAGATAAACCGTATTGTCCAGGGATGCATGGGCGTACGAACCAGTACCGGACAGCATCCCGGCGGAATAGTCGTTCTGCCCGTGGGAGAGGATATATGTTCCTTTACCCCGGTTCAGCACCCTGCAAATAAACCTATTCCTACTATTACTACACATTTCGATTACCATAGTATCGATCACAACCTGTTAAAGCTTGATATATTAGGACACGATGATCCTACCATGATAAGGATGCTTCAGGACCTTACTGGACTTGACCCCGTAAAGGATATTCCGCTTGACGGAAAAGATGTAATGAGTCTTTTCCAAAATACCGATGCGCTCGGAGTTACTCCCGCTGACCTTGGCGGAACTCAGCTGGGAGCTCTCGGAATTCCTGAGTTTGGTACCGACTTTGCTATGGGGATGCTTATGGAGACAAAGCCACAGGCTTTCTCTGACCTCGTTCGTATATCCGGACTCTCGCATGGTACCGCCGTATGGCTCGGAAATGCCCAGGACCTTATAAGAGAGGGAAAAGCCACCATTTCAACGGCTATCTGTACGCGTGACGATATTATGACATACCTTATAAGTATGGGAATTGAGTCCGAAAAATCATTTAAGATAATGGAGGCGGTTCGAAAAGGAATCGTAGCTAAGGGAAAGTCCGACAAATGGCCTGAGTGGAAGGAAGATATGAAGGCACACAATGTACCTGACTGGTATATTGAGTCATGCCAGAAGATCGAGTACATGTTCCCCAAAGCTCATGCTGCGGCGTATGTTATGATGGCGTGGAGAATCGCATATTGCAAGATTCACAGACCTCAGGCGTATTACTCTGCGTATTTTTCAATACGTGCAAAGGCATTTTCTTATGAGATCATGTGTATGGGTAAAGCAACGAGGGAGAGATATCTTGCGGAATTCAGAAAGCGTAAAGCTGATTCCGACGCAAAAGTCCCCGATGTAGAAAAGCTATCACCCAAGGAGGAAGGTCAGCTTTCCGACCTCCGGGTAGTAGAAGAGATGTGTGCGAGGGGATATGAATTTGAACCTATAGATATATTTAAGGTAAAAGCCAGACTGTTCCAGGTAACCGATGAAGGTAGGATAATGCCTTCGCTTACCAGTATAGACGGCCTCGGTGAAACGGTTGCGGATTCTATTGTTGAAGCGGCAAAGGGCGGTCCTTTCTTATCGAAACAGGATTTCAGAGAAAGATCACACGCATCGGGTACCATTACAGATTGTCTTGTGCGGCTCGGCATACTTAAAGACCTGCCTGAAACAAATCAGATCTCGCTGTTTGATTTTATGTAAAAAATAAAAAGTAAAAAAAAAATTAAAAAAGTGCTTGCATTATTTTTATGTTTATAGTAATATAAGCAAGTCGCGTGAATAAAGCGCGCTGTGGCTGGTTGGTCAAGGGGTTAAGACGCCGCCCTCTCACGGCGGAATCAGGGGTTCGATTCCCCTACCAGCTGCGCTAAATTCAATGAATAAAAAATTGAACAGCCCAACCCAAAGAAGTCTTGAGGATGCACCTCAAGATTTTTTCATTAGAGGGTAAACTAAAAGGAGCGTTTGTAATGTCTAAGAATCTTGTGATCGTTGAGTCACCTGCAAAGGTTAAAACAATTAAGAAGTTCCTGGGAAGCAATTACGAAGTTGCTGCCAGTCAGGGACATGTACGCGACTTGCCCAAAAGTTCACTCGGAATCGATATCGAGAACGATTACGAACCCAAATATATTACCATTCGCGGTAAGGGAGACCTTGTTGCCGATTTAAGAAAGCTTGTTAAAAAAGCTGATAAAGTATATCTTGCAACCGACCCTGACCGTGAGGGAGAAGCCATTTCATGGCATCTTTATCACATCTTAAAGCTTGAAAACAAGCCTACTTATCGTATCACCTTTAACGAAATCACCAAAAACGCAGTAAAAGAATCTCTGAAAAATCCCAGAGAAATAGATATGGACCTTGTCGATGCACAGCAGACCAGACGTATCCTTGACCGTATGGTCGGATATCGTATATCTCCCGTGCTTTGGGCAAAGGTTAAGCGCGGACTTTCAGCCGGAAGAGTTCAGTCAATCGCTCTCCGCATTATTTGTGACAGAGAAAAGGAGATTGGCGAGTTTATTCCGGAAGAATACTGGTCACTTGAGGCTCTCTTTAATGTTGACGGAGAAAAAAAGCCTATCACCGCAAAGTATTACGGTACCGAAAAAGGAAAGGCTGAGTTAAAGAGCGAAAAGCAGGTTAACGAGATAATTGATGCCGTTAAAAAGACAAAATACAGTGTAAAGGATATCACCGTTGGTGAGCGCGTGCGCAAAGCACCCCTTCCTTTCACAACATCCACTTTACAGCAGGAAGCAAGTAAAGTGCTTAACTTTTCGACCTCCAAGACCATGCGCCTTGCACAGCAGCTATATGAAGGAGTTGAGATAAAGGGCGAAGGAACCGTTGGCCTTATCTCATACCTTCGTACGGATTCCACCAGAGTTTCCGACGAGGCTGAAAGGATGGCTCACGATTTTATAGCTGAGCATTATTCCGACAAATACCAGGGCAGCAAGCAGCCTGCGGCATCATCTGCAAAGAAGATTCAGGATGCACACGAAGCTATCCGCCCTACCGATATTAACAGAGCACCTTCAGAGCTTAAGGACCAGCTCTCAAGAGACCTTTTGAGACTGTATACTCTTATTTGGAAGAGATTTTTGGCAAGCCGTATGGCACCTGCCAAATATGAAACCACCAATGTCAAAATATCTGCGGGAGAGCATATTTTTACCGTTGCAGCCGGCAGATGCATTTTTGACGGTTTTATGAGTGTATACACCAGTGAAGAGGATAAGGAACTCGAAAATGCTCTTACCGGTGCTATCAGTAAAGACAGTAAGCTTAAATTAAAGGAGCTCGATCCCAAGCAGCATTTTACTCAGCCCCCTGCACATTATACAGAGGCTTCTTTGGTACGTGCTCTTGAGGAAAAAGGAATCGGACGTCCCAGCACATATGCACCTACAATAACCACAATTATTGCAAGACGATATGTAGCTAAGGAGGGCAAGAACCTGTTTGCAACCGAGCTTGGAAATGCCGTAAACGATATTATGGTTGACGCATTCCCTACAATCGTTGATGAAAACTTCACCGCAAATTTGGAGACACTTCTCGACGGAGTTGAGAACGGTGAGGTTAAGTGGAAGACCATTGTTCAGAATTTCTATCCGGATTTGGACGATGCCGTAAAAGCTGCCGAAAAGGAGCTTGAGAAGGTTAAGATAGAAGATGAACTTTCCGACGAGATATGCGAAGAGTGCGGCAGACGTATGGTAATTAAATACGGCCCCCACGGAAAGTTTTTGGCATGCCCCGGTTTTCCGGAGTGCCGCTTTACAAAGCCTTTCTTTGAAAAAATAGGCGTTTCCTGCCCTAAGTGCGGTAAGGATATTGTAATGAGAATGTCCAAAAAGGGACGCAGATACTATGGATGTATCGGATATCCCGAGTGCGATTTCGTTTCATGGGACAAGCCTGTTGAAGAAAAATGCCCTAAATGCGGAAGCTATATGGTTGAAAAGGGCAAATATAAACTCTGCAGTAATAAAGAATGCGGATACAAGACTGCAAGCAAAGAGGATTAAGAGCCTTTTTAATCAAGCTCGAGCGTATTCGATAATAATGTCGGTAATATGAGATATAAACAGTTTGAAATCTTGTATATTATATAGAATTTGAATAATAATTCAGGCACTTGTATTAAATTTTCAGATAATTCAATTGAATGTTGCGAGAAAACGTGATATACTATACACAACTTGTAGACTATAGACCGATTTGTTATTGATAGTTGGAGGTACAAATGGGTAGTGTATCATTGCTTGATAAAACCAGAAAGATTGGAAAGCTTCTTCATAACAACAATACAAGTAAAGTTGTTTTTAATGATATATGTGATGTAATGAAAGAGATACTTGCATCCGATATATTGGTTATAAGCCGTAAAGGTAAAGTTTTAGGTGTGGGATTTTGCGACGGAATCGAAGTTATTAACGAGCTCTTACCCGGCAAGGTGGGCGAGTTTATAGACCCTATGTTAAATGAGAGATTCCTGGGTATCCTTTCGACCAAGGAAAATGTCAATCTCGCAACACTCGGATTCGAAAAGGTTGATACCGCAAAGTTTCAGGCTATTATCACACCGATAGAGATCGCGGGAGAGCGTCTTGGAACACTGTTTATTTACAAGAATGAGAAACAGTACGATATTGATGATATCATTCTTTGCGAGTACGGTACCACTGTTGTGGGACTTGAGATGCTTCGCTCTGTAAACGAGGAAAACGCCGAAGAGTCGAGAAAGATTGCCGTTGTTAAATCTGCAATAAGTACGCTTTCCTATTCGGAGGTTGAAGCTATAGTTCATATTTTTGATGAGCTTGGCGGAACCGAAGGTGTCCTTGTAGCCAGCAAGATTGCCGACAAGGTCGGAATCACAAGATCTGTAATCGTAAATGCACTTCGTAAATTTGAGAGTGCCGGAGTTATAGAATCAAGGTCTTCGGGAATGAAGGGCACATACATTAAAGTCTTAAATGATGTTGTATTTGACGAGATAGAACAGCTCAGAAGGACTATGAGCTGACAGGATAATTAAAAAACGATTTTAAAGCGCAATTTTTTCTATCCTGATTATTAATTTTATACTAAAAGGATTTAAAGGTTTCCCTTAAGCACGAATGGATTTTGTGCATTATGTGGAAACCTTTTTTGTTCTTATACCATATGTTGTGTTTTACAAAATGTTGTGTTATAGTGTTACTGTATAACACATATATTGGGTTCAGTGGGCAAAAATGAGTGTTTTATACACGGAAAGGGAACTATGATCGGTACTAACGCATTTGATTATATTAACGTTTTGGAGAAGGCAGCCGATGCCTCATGGCTCCGCAATGAAGCTATAGCCAATAATATCGCCAATGTTGACACACCCAATTATAAGCGTCAGGATGTGGACTTTGAGTCTGTACTCGCAAGGGAGCTTGGAAACAATGTTTTGGTGGACACTGACACGAAGGTGGCCCGCGCCAATTTATCTCACCTAAGAGTGGGTACATACACCGATGCATCCAATTTTTCCTACAGGCTTGACGGCAATAATGTGGATATTGAAAACGAAAACGTATATCTGGCTCAAAACCAGTTAAAATATCAGGGACTTATAAAGAGCATCACTATGGAGTTCCAGAACCTTCAGACAGCAATGAGAAAGTAGTTTATTACTTTGAAATGCTTTGATTGTCTTTAAACGGACGGAGGAAATAATCATGAGTATGTTTACTTCATTTGATACAAGTGCATCGGGACTTACCGCACAAAGATACCGCATGGATATCATTGCGGAGAATGTAGCCAATGCCAATACTACACGCACCGAAAACGGTGATCCCTACAGGAGAAAGGTAGTTGTTTTTGAGGAGAAGGGCGTAAGAAACAGCGATTCATTCAGCCATGTTTTGGGCAGCATCTCCAAAAACTATGCCGGGAAGGGTGTTAAAGTTGCTAAGGTTATGGAGGACAATGTTACCGAGATGAATATGGTATACGATCCTTCAAATCCCGACGCAGATGAGAACGGTTATGTTACTTATCCCAATGTCAATATCATTACAGAGATGACAAACCTCATTGATGCATCACGCTCGTATGAGGCAAATGCCACCGCTTTTAACGCAAGCAAATCCATGGCACAGCAGGGATTAGAGCTCGGTCAGTAATGTTAGCGAGGTAAATTATGAACGCAGCAATGGTTCGCGCCATGACGGGCGCTACAAATGATGTTACAAAACTCACAAATGTAAAGGGATTGGGACAGCAGACCGGACAGGCTGCAGACGGGACCATGTTTGAGGCGGCACTAAACAGTGCTATCAATAATATTACCCGTACAAACAGCTATCTTTCGGATGCCGAAAACCAGGAGATCCTTTTTGCATTGGGAGAGAGCGATTCCACCCACGATCTTACGATCGCACTTGAAAAGGCTTCGACGGCATTACAGTATACCGTGGCCATCAGGGACAGAGTGCTCGATGCATACAAGGAACTTATGCAGATACAGATTTAAAGTACCATAAAGCCGTAATAAATATATAGATATCTATATAGAGCTATAAACAATACAGATTAAAACTTAGTCTTTTATCAAGTAAAGTCGTTTAAGGAGGATTATTCCAATGCCGGAGTGGTTACGGAATATATTAAACAGAATAAAAGAGTGGTGGCTTAAATTCACCAACAGACAAAGGGCAATTATTATCTTCCTTGCGGTTGTGGCGATAGTTGTCTTTGTTGTCATTTTAACAGTGGTTACAAAGCCGAAATATACCACTATACGTATCTCTGAAACTACAAAGGAATCCTCTGAAGTAACTAAGATTTTGGAGGATGCCGGAATTGAGTATCAGATTTCTTCCAACGCCCTCGTTATCAGCGTAAAGAATGAGGATCTTTCCTCTGCAGAGCTTGCGATTGCAAGCAGTGGATATGTTCCCGAGACATTCTCACTCTCCGATGCACAGAGCTCATCACTTTCAACGACTACATTGGACAGACAGAGAAGCTACCAGTATTATGACGAGACCGGAATAGTCAATATGATAAAGACCATAGACGGTGTCAAAGGCGTAAAGGTAAAGATCCACGTTCCAAATGATGTCGGAACACTCCTCTCACAACAGCAGGAGTCTTCAGCTTACATTCAGCTTGATACGGATAGCAGTTTTAATTCCTCAAGCGCCCAGGGAATAGCAAAAGCTGTTGCGACATGCCTTGGAAATGAGACTACCTCGAATATAACGATTCTTGACGGTGACGGAACTATGCTTTTTGTCGGCGGTGATGATTATACCACCGCGGGAATTGCAAATTCCATGCAGGAACTTCAAAACACCGCAGAGTCTTATATTTCAAATCAGGTTAAAAAGGTATTATACGGTACCAATCAGTATAACAATATCGAAGTTACAAGCCACCTTGATATGGACTATTCAAATTATGAGGACACAGTAAAGGAGTATTCTGTTACCGGAGACAGAACCGAAGGTTATCTCTCGCATCAGGAGACTTATGAATCCGAATCCTCAAACGGCGTGGCAGGAGTACCCGGAACGGATTCTAACGGCGAAGGTCAGACCTATGTATATCAGGATGCGTCCAACAGTGAATCATCGAGTGCGGAGACTGTAAGCGATTATCTCCCCAATGAGCACTCAAGATATGCAGTTATTCCTGCGGGAGCAATTGACTACGGCAAATCATCTCTTTCCATAGCGGCTATTTCCTTTAAGGAACTTACTGAGGCCGACGCAAAGACTATGGGACTTCTGGATGGAATTTCATGGGATGAGTATAAACTCGCCAATGCCAAAGATACAAAACTTGAAGTGGATGAAGAATTTTACCGTATGGTTTCGACCGCTACGGGAGTTCCTAAGGAAAATATAACCATTGTTGCCTATGAGTCGCCTCTTTTCTACGACAAGGAAAGTCTTGCGGTTAGCTGGACAACAGTTCTTAGCGTTGCCCTTTTCCTGCTTATACTTATCCTCCTTGTGGTAGTTGTTTTGAGGAGCATGGCGGTAAAGAAAGAAGAGCCCCAGGAGGCAGAGCTTTCTGTGGAGAGTATTTTGCAGTCTACTCCTGAAGAGACCATCGAGGATATCGATGTTGAGACTAAGTCCGAGACCAGAAAGATGGTTGAAAAATTCGTGGATGACAATCCCGAGGCTGCGGCGATACTACTTAGAAACTGGCTTACCGACGAATGGTAATAAAAAGGAGAAATCATGGCTAGAGGGTCTGATTCATCAATTTCAGGATTACAAAAAGCGGCTATACTGCTCATAGTTCTTGGACCGGAGCGAAGTGCGGGAATATTCAAGCATTTAAAAGAAGAGGAGATTGAAGAGCTTACTCTTGAGATCGCCAACACCAGAAGCGTTACGCCCCAGGTAAAAGAGGATGTTATAAATGAATTTTACGAGGTCTGCCTTGCTCAGCAGTATATTGCCGAAGGTGGTATTAACTACGCAAAGGAACTCCTCGAAAATGCACTCGGAAGCGACAAGGCTATGGAGGTTATCGGAAGACTTACCGCATCCTTGCAGGTTAAGCCCTTTGAGTTTGTTCGTAAGACCGATGCATCACAGCTTATTAACTTTATTCAGGATGAGCATCCACAGACTATCGCTCTTATCCTTTCGTACCTGTCAGCTCAGCAGGCCGGACAGATTATTGCCGCTCTTGCCCCTGACAGACAGGCAGATGTTGCAAAGCGTATTGCGGTTATGGACAGAACCAGCCCCGATATCATAAAGGAGGTCGAGAAAGTGCTCGAATCCAAGCTTGCTTCACTTGTTAACCAGGATTACACCATTATCGGAGGTGTTGATTCTGTTGTTGAAATCCTCAACTCTGTTGACCGTGGTACAGAGAAGCATATCATGGAGTCCCTCGAAATCGAAGAGCCCGAGCTTGCTGACGAGATCAGAAAGAAGATGTTTGTATTCGAAGATATCCTTCTTCTCGACGACAAGTCAATTCAGCGTGTGCTTCGAGACGTCGACAACAACGACTTGGGTATTGCGCTTAAGGGTGCCAATGAACAGGTTCAGACGGCTATCTTCAACAACCTTTCAAAACGTCTTGCAACCATGATCAGAGAGGATATGGAATTCATGGGGCCTGTGCGTATGAAGGACGTAGAAGAGGCGCAGCAGAAGATAGTAAACATCATAAGAAAGCTGGAGGATGCCGGCGAGATTATTATTTCCAGAGGCGGAGGCGACGAGATAATTGCCTAATCTTTTGAAAACATCTTATGTGAATATCAGCAATAAGGATAAGCGCGTCATCGATATGAACGCGCTTATGGAGTTAAAGCTCGAAAAGATGCGCGAAGAGGAGCAAAGAAAAGCTCAGGAAAACTTTGTCGCAGGCTTAAATGCTGAAGTAATAGACCCTGACGGTGAAGTACTTGGCGAAGGAGCGGAAGGCGATTCCTTTACCGAGGGACTTTTTGCGGATGACGGACAGCCCTTGTACGATCCTGATGGGAATGAGAATTCTGAAAACCCTGAAGGCGTTTACGGCGATGCCGGTGAGGGAGCGCATCAAAGCGCGGCTCATACAGGTGTCAGAAACGGATCTGCAGAGTTTATTGAAAAAGCAAACAGAGAAGCTGCTTCAATCATTGAAGATGCTCAGATAAAGGCCAAACAGATAATCGACGAAGCGACCGAAAAGGCCGGCAGGGATGCCGACGGCATATATGCGGAAGCCAATGAACGCGGATATAACGAAGGATTTGAAAAAGCAAGCCTTGAATATGAACAAAAAAAAGCCGAGCTTGACGCTAAAGCAAAAGAGCTTGAGAGCTTATACGGACAAAAGCTTGAAGAGATGGAATCGGAGCTTGTCGACACAATAACCGATGTTTATCAGCATATTTTTAATATCGACCTTTCAAATAACAGAGAGATACTCTTGCATTTGATAGAAAACACCATGAGAAAGATTGAGAGTACTAAAAGTTATCTGATACATGTATCTTCTGATGATGCCGCATTCGTAAATATGCAGAAAAAAATATTGGAAGAGGCAGCTACTTTGCCGGACTCTATAGTTGAGGTCATAGAGGATATGAGCCTTGGGAAAAATGAATGCTTTATAGAGACCGACGGCGGAATTTTTGATTGTGGTGTTGACACGGAACTTACTGAATTATCAAATAAATTAAAGATTCTTTCTTACGAGAAAAATATCGAATAGTTTACGGTGCATAATGGCAAGTGGCTTAGATTTAAAAAAATATAATAAAGCCAAAGACATGAACTATTTCCTGAAAAAAGGAAAAGTTGTCAATGTGGTTGGACTTACCATTGAGTCGGCCGGACCCGATGCCAAACTTGGGGATTTATGTATCATAAAGCCCGAGGATGAGGACGGAACCATGCTTAAGCCTATAATGGCTGAGGTGGTCGGATTCAGGGATAAAAAAACTCTTCTCATGCCTTACGACCAGACTGACGGTATAGGACTCGGAAGTATCGTTGAAAATACCGGATATCCGCTTCGTGTTGCCGTTTCCGATTCTTTACTCGGAAAAACATTAAACGGTTTGGGAATTCCTTCGGACGGAAGTATTGTTGAAGAAGGCATATATTACCCGGTGGATGCACTTGCTCCGGATCCGCTTAAAAGAGAGATTATCGATGAGGTTCTGCCTCTCGGAGTCAAAGCAGTTGACGGACTTATAACCATTGGCAAGGGCCAGCGAATAGGAATATTTGCCGGATCTGGTGTCGGAAAATCTACTCTTATGGGTATGTTTGCCAGAAATACAAAGGCAGATATTAATGTTATTGCTCTTATCGGAGAGCGTGGCAGAGAGGTCAGAGAGTTTATAGAAAGAGACCTTGGCGAAGAGGGCATGAAGAGGAGTGTTGTGGTTGTTGCAACATCTGACAGACCGGCTCTCGAGAGAAAAAAAGCCGCTATGACAGCTACTGCGATTGCTGAATACTTCAGAGACAGAGGACGCGATGTACTGCTTATGATGGATTCGCTTACGCGTTTTTCAATGGCTCAAAGAGAAATAGGACTTGCCAGTGGCGAACCACCGGTTACAAGAGGATATCCGCCGAGTGTTTATTCCGAGATGCCTAAGCTCCTTGAAAGAGCAGGACGAAATGATAAAGGCTCCATTACCGGACTCTACACCGTCCTTGTAGACGGAGATGATTTTAATGAGCCGATAACCGATACGGCAAGAAGTATTCTGGACGGACATATCATGTTAGACAGAAAGTTGGGGCATAAAAACCATTATCCTGCCATAGATGTTTTGCAGAGTATTTCAAGATGCATGAGTATGATCGCGGACAAAGAACATAAGGTCTTTGCCGGAAAATTAAAAACCGTTCTTGCCACATACAATGAGGCTGAAGACCTTATCAATATAGGTGCATATAAAAACGGATCAAATCCGAAGATTGATTACGCAATCTCAAAAATTGATGCGGTAAATGAATTTTTATGTCAGGAGACCGACGAGAAATATACCTTTGAGGAAAGCGTAAAAATGCTCGAGGAATTATTTGAAGAATAATGGCGAGATTCAAATTTAGTTTGCAGAATGTGCTAGATATAAAGCAAAAGCTTGAGACACAGGCAAAACAGGATTTTTCCGCTGCTTCCGCCAGGCTTGATGACGAAGAAAAAAAGCTCGAAGAGCTTTATAAAAAAAAGGATGCATTAGAAGATGAGGCTGTAAAGCTTTTATCCGGTATGCTTGATTTCAGGGACATCGATGACAACAGCCTTGCAAGAATGCAGACTGACAACCGTATTACGGATCAAAAGGAAGCCATAAGGCTGGCGGAGATTGAACTTGAAAAGGCCAGAGAAAAAATGGCCGAGGCCGTGATGGAGAGAAAGACCTACGAAAAGCTAAGGGAAAAAGCTTTTGCAGAGTATGTTGCCGAGGAAAACCGTGCCGAAGGCAAAATGGTGGATGAACTTACCAGTTATGTCCACGGACAGAAGTTAAAAAACAATTGATTTAACATATAAGGAATCTTAAGATGGCAAAGGAAATGACGCCCGAAGAAAGAGCGGCGGCAGAAGAGCGTAAAAAACTCGAAAACGAAAAGAAACAACTTAAGAAAGAACAGGCCAAATCCAAAGCTGAAGCGAAAAAGCGTGCAAAAGAGATTGCAAAGCAGGAGGAGGCTTTGGAAGAAGACAAGGACGGTAACGGATTTGTTACTTTTCTTGCCACGGTTTTTATTGTCGTTTTATGGCTGGCTGTTGTAGTGGTAGTTATCAAGCTTGATGTCGGCGGATTTGGAAGCACCGTTCTTACGCCTATTTTGAAGGACGTCCCGGTTTTAAATGCCATACTTCCCAAAGGAGCAAACAGCATTACCAACGATCCCGACAGTTACGGCGGATACAGTTCACTTGAGGACGCGGTAAATCAGATTGCTGTGCTTGAGATGCAGCTCGACTCACTTCAGACTTCAAATTCTGCAAAAGATGAACAAATCGCTACACTTACCGCGGAGGTCGCGAGGCTTAAGGAATTCGAAAAGATGCAGGTTGAATTCCAGCGTATCAGAAACGAATTCTATGAAGAGGTTATCTATGCCGAAAACGGTCCGGGAGCCGAAGAATACAAAAAATACTACGAGCAAATGGATCCTACTACGGCAGAATATCTGTATAAACAGGTTGTAGCTCAGCTTGAAGCCGATCAGGAAATACAGGCATATGCTCTTGCTTATTCTTCGATGAAACCCAAGCAGGCTGCGGGAATATTTGAGAGTATGACAGATGCCGATGGACTTAAACTTGCTGCTAAAATTCTCCAGGCCATGAGTGCTGAAGACAGAGGCAAAATCATGGGAGTAATGAAGGCCGATGTGGCTGCAAAACTTACAAAGATTATGGACCCCGACCAATAATGGCGGGGTTCATAAAAATATATTTTTTTGAATTTGCCCTAAATTTTTTTTATAATTTCTCCGATAAAGTAGATGAAGTCCTAAAATAACTAAATATCGAAAGGAGAACGCTTATGGCAAACACATCTGTTAAGGGTGTGGGAAGTCTCCTCGGAGGGCTCGATGCACTTTCTCAGAGCATGATGATGGGTAAGATTTCCACAAACACTAAAAGCGCTTCGCCGGGGTTTGACAGTTATCTTTCTGCCGGGCTTGATACAAAAAAAGCCGAGACGGATATCTCAAATCAGAATATGGCGAAAAAAGATCCTGCGTACAAAGAAAAATCCTTGGACCGAATTGCCGGAGAGGACAGATCTGATGCCGGAAAGACATCGGATACAAATAAGCAGGATGCAAATACCGTTAAAGCAGAAAAAACTGATAACGGTAACAAAGTTAAGGGAGAGGGACTCTCTAAAAAAGAAGGAGCCTTAACCGAGGAAAAGATTTACGAAGCAACGGAAACTTTTAACGAGGTAGCGGCATCATTTCTTGTAAAGGTAAGTGATATCTTAGAGATTACTCCCGAGGAGGCCGGTGAGATTTTAGCCGATATGGAAATCAGCGAGACGGACCTTCTTAATCCCGAAATACTTTCTGCTTTTGCTCTTCGTGCGATGGGTGAAGAGGATTCCCTCTCACTTCTTACAAACGAAACCCAATTTGAGCAATTTCAGAATATCAGTGAGGCATTAAAGGATTTACTTGCAAGTGGCAGCGGAGTGGCTGATTTAAATGTTGCAGAGCTTAAAGAGTTAGTAAGCACCATAGAAAACAACCAGGATTTTGCTGGAGTAAAAGATGAGTCTGCCTTGGCGGCTGCATCTACTAAGCAGACAGAGGTTGTTTCTGAAAACGGATTAATAACCGATGTGAATATCGCGGATGAGAGAATCTCAGGCGATAATAAAACGGAGGTATCAAAGGCTGTTGCAAAGGGCGATAAGGATATCGCTTCAGACTTAGAAACCATGACTACCGGGGAAGGCTCTACTTTAGGAGCTGAGGCTCTTTTAAAGAGCGGCAGACGACAGTTTGAGGGAAGTAAAGACGGCTCGAGAAATGAATCCGCAGGACCCCAAATGACAATGGGAGGACAGTTTATAAATACTGTAGCCGATAATGTCACAGCGGATTTTGCATCTCAGATAAGAGAGGCCGGACAGACGACTACTACTCAGGATATTGCGAATCAGATAATGGATTATATGCGTTCGCAGGTAAAGCCCGATATGCAGAGCCTTGAGATGCAGCTTCATCCCGCATCACTCGGAAATATCCAGATAAACCTTGTTCATAAAGATGGAAATATTTCCGCAAACTTTATTGCATCCGATGAACAGGTAAGAGCAGCTTTGGAGAACCAGATGATTCAGCTCCAGGAAAGATTTGAGGAGCAGGGAATCAAAGTAAATTCAATTGAGGTTTCCGTTGCGACGCACGGATTTGAACAAAACCTCGAGCAGCAGGGACATCAGGAAGAACAGGAAGCTTCAAGGGAAGATAAAAGGCCCAGAAGAATAACCATCGGATCTGATTTTACAGAGGAAGATCTGGAAGAAATGTCGGACGATGATAAGCTTACAGCCGAGATGATGGTTGCAAACGGCCAGACGATGGATGCCCGTGCATAAGAAAGGAGAATTCCTATGGCACTTGTAGCAGCAGTGCAGGATGGCAAGGTTGTGGAGTCGGCTTCACAGGCTTCCCTTACAAACAGCACAAAAACAACCGGACAGGACATGGATAAGGATACTTTCCTCCAGCTCCTTGTCGCACAGATGAAATATCAGGATCCTATGGAGCCTACATCAAATACCGAATATATCGCGCAATATGCACAGTTCTCACAGGTTGAGGCTATTACAAGCATGGCTGCATCCATGGATTTGTCCAGAGCAAGCAGCCTCGTCGGACAGCAGGTATATATGAGAACCACCGGTTCTGACGGAGAGACAGATTACGTAGAAGGTAAGGTTGACTATGTTGTCTATGAAAACGGAAAACCTTATCTGTCGATTAATGAATCACTCTATTCACTTGATGATTTAGATACTGTTGTTGATACCGAATATAAGTCGGCATATGAGACAGCACAGAGCTTTGTATCCGCACTTTCAAAGCTTCCGTCTGTGGCCAATATCACCATATCGGGAGAAGGATCTGCCATAGATGCACTCACCGAAAGCTATGAAGCTATGGATGATTATACAAAAGGATTTGTATCGGCCGACAACGTGTCCAAATATAAGCAGTATGCGGCAAAACTCACAGAGCTTCGGGCAGCTGCACTTACGGAAGATTAAGTGAAAAAATAAAAAAAAATCCGTTTGCGGGGTAAAGAAATTTACCCCCAAGCCGATATATTAATTGTGATGGAACACGGGTTTAGAAAGGAGAGGCAAAATGGATATACAAAAGAACAGCTTCCTTTCTATCGAACAGCTTGCAAACCAGGTAATTAACGCACCCAAGGATGAAAAAGCGAAGGTTACCACCACAGCCGAGGGACTTACCTTTGGTCAGGTTTTCTCGCAAAAGAGCATCGAAGAAAACGGACTTAAGTTTTCAAAGCATGCATCCTTTAGATTGAATGACAGAGGAATCGAGATGACCCAAGGTCAGGTTAGCAGGTTGAACGAGGGAGCCAGAAAGGCTGCCGAGAAAGGAATCAAAGATTCGCTCGTACTTGTGGATGATATGGCTTTTATCGTAAACATACCGAATCAAACGGTAGTTACCGCAATGGATTCCACAGAAACAATTGAAAATGTTTTTACACATATTAACGGAGCAGTTATCATGTAAAAGACCGGACCTGGATGGGGGTCGTGGCTTCCGAGAGACAGAAGAAGCCAAGTGATGACTACTCCAAAGCAAAAATCGGAACTGTTTCATAGTTCCACAAATGCTTAGGAGGAAATGCCTTATGATGAGATCACTTTATTCTGGTGTAGCAGGTCTTAAGACCCACCAGACAAGAATGGACGTTATCGGTAACAATATTGCCAACGTCAACACCACCGCTTTCAAATCAAGTACAATAAATTTCTCAGACCTTATGAGCCAGACAACACAGCAGGCCAGCGGACCCAACGCTACTACCGGAACCGGTGGTACCAACGCGCGTCAGATTGGTCTCGGTGTTAAAACCGGAGCCATCACAATGAATATTGATGGACAGGGATCGGCTCAATCTACAGGAAATCCCTTTGATATAATGATCACCGGAGATAACTTCTTCGTTGTAAATAACGGACAGTCAAATTTCTTTACCCGTGACGGTTCTTTCTACGTTGACGGTGCAGGAAACCTTGCGATGACCTCTACCGGTTACAATGTAATGGGATGGCTCCTTGATGAAACTACAAACGAGATTAAACAGGACACTGTTCAGCCTCTTAGAATCATGAGTGATGCAAACATGACATATCCTCCTGAGGCTACCTACAGAGCAAAAGTTGCCGGAATCCTCGATCAGAACGATACAGATGTTACATCTGATGCAGGTAAGAGTGTTAATCTGAATATTTATGATAAGCTGGGATACAGCTATACCGTTAGATTTATTCTCAAAGATACAACTACCGATGGTCAATATACTGTTGAAGTTGATAAAATCTTGGATTCTGAAAACAATGAGGTGGATATAAGCGGTTTGACCGGACTTTTCGGAACTGACGGAACATCTGTAAGCGATCCTCAGAAAATCAGCTTAAACTCAGCCGCCTACGCTATCGATGGAAAAAATTTTACAGTAGGAACAGGAACAAGTGCAGTTACTTACGATCTTTCCAAAATAGTAAATGGTGATGCATTTAAAGCCGGAACAGATCTTTACGACTCTTCCGACACTTCAGTAGATAAGACAATTACAGTTCAGGGCGTTATAGATTTGGTTGCTAAAGCTTTTGGATACCAAGGGTCATCAGATGATTTTCTTAAATTAAATTATACTGATCCAACGGACTCAACCAAAGTATATACTTTTGGAGACTTGCTCCTTAATCAGGCCAAGGGAAGCACTCCCAGTCTTGTTTCCGCAATGACAGAATCGGACACTGCAAATGGTACTACTGATGCTAAGGTTATAAATTCCAGCGGAAGATCATATAACGGGTCACTTCTTAGTTTTAATGCTTCTACCGGTGCATTTAAAAATATTGACAGTGGAAAGAGTGTGTCACTTAATCTCAGTAAAATTATCACATCTGAAGGAACGAGTAGTTTTGATGACATTAGCATTGACTTCTCCGATATGTCAATGTTTAACAATAACGGAACATCAACGGTGTCAGCAACAAGCGGTGATGATAAGGGAGTGGGATCGGGACGTATGCTCGGTGATATGATCGGTGTATCAATCACCCAGAACGGACAGATTTACGCAAGCTACGACAACGGTATGACTAAGTGCCTCGGACAGATCGCAACCGCAGCATTTGCCAACAATTCAGGTTTATCCAAGGAAGGAGACAACCTCTACTCCGCAACAATGAACTCCGGAGAGTTTGACGGAATAGGAGTTGATATAACCGCGAGCGGCGGATATATGACAACCGGAGTACTTGAGATGTCAAACGTAGACCTTTCGAGCGAGTTCACCACAATGATCACAACACAGCGTGGTTTTCAGGCTAACAGCCGTATAATCACTGTATCGGATACACTTCTTGAAGAACTTACAAACCTCAAGAGATAATACTTAGATAGGGTGGCTTAAAGGACCATCCGAAACCTAAAAACAAATAGCTAAGGAACGGGTTTTTTACCCGTTCCTTTTCGGCATTTAAAATATCAAATTATTTTAATAAATTTTTTGAAAAATTTAGATAATTTTTTGAAGTGAATTTACATGTATGAGAAGAGAAAGGGGCGTGAGCAGGTGATAGAGGTCACTAAAATTAACGGAACAAAAATACTTGTAAACCCTGATTTAATCGAGCTTGCGGAGGAAACTCCCGACACGGTTATAACGCTCACAACGGGGCGAAAAATAATTGTAAAAGAAAGTAGACAAGACATCAAAAATTTAGTAAAATCGTACAGAAAGGATATTTATGCATAGAGTGAACATTTTCTTCCTTTTTTTGAACAAAAAAGAGGGGGATAATGTTGATTTTTGCGTGAAAAAGAGGTTATTTAAGTGGACATAGCATCCTTAATCGGATTCTTTCTGTGTCTGGGCATGCTGATATTCGGTATTATATCAGCGGCGGGAATCACCGGATTCCCCAGTTACCTTGATTTACCCTCCGCTATCATTACTTTCGGAGGTGCTCTTGCGGCTACTCTTTGTTCTGTCTCGATGGCGGACTTCATTTCGGGACTTAAGAGTATAACCCTCATATTTAAGGCCCCCAGCACTAATACAACCGATATTATCAAAAAAATAATTGAATTATCGAACGTTGCTCGTAAAGACGGACTTCTTGCACTTGAGGAGGCAGCTGCCGATATGGATGAGCCTTTCCTCAAAAAGGGAATCCTTCTTGTAGTCGACGGTACCGACCCCGATCTTGTAAGGGATATCATGCAGGCCGAGATGGACAACTCCGAGGCCAGACACAAGACTATGTGCGGCTTCTGGGAAACCTTGGCAGCCATGGGCCCTGCCTGGGGTATGATCGGTACCCTTGTAGGACTTGTTAACATGCTTAACAACATGTCTGATGCAAGCTCCATCGGACCTTCCATGGCTGTTGCACTTATTACAACACTGTACGGTTCACTTCTTGCTAACTGGATCTGTACACCGACTTCCAATAAACTCAAGGCTGACAATGCGGTAGAAATGGTCCAGAAAGAAGTTATGATTGAAGGACTTTTGTCTATACAGGCAGGAGAAAACCCTCGTGTCATTGAGGAGAAGCTCAAAGCATTCCTTGCTCCCAAGGATCGTGAAACCGCTTCGTCCGACGAGGGAGGTGAGTAAGAATGGGCAAAAAACAGGAAGATCCACCAGCCGGGTCACCGGCATGGATGGCGACTTTCTCCGACCTTATGAACCTGCTCCTTTGTTTCTTCGTGCTTTTGTTCTCAATGTCGACAATTGACGAGGCAAAGCTCAATGAAATAATAGCATCAATGAACAGCTCATTCAGTATTTTCACCGCGGGAGCCACATCCATTGGTGAAGGTATACTCATAAGCAACGGAGTCAGTCAGTTAAATGATCTGGCCGAATACATTAACAGCATGGGTGCTGCGGAGGATGCGGAGACCGAGTCCGACAATATTCAGGAATATGATGCATCACAGCAGGCAGTTCCGAATGACGGAACCAATCCCGAACAGACTTATGAAGATTTAAGCGAACAGGTTGAGGAAATGCAAATAGCTGAAAACGAACAACTTGCAGAGCTTATTTCCGAAGCTGTCGCAGACAGCAATATGTCCGATCAGATAGATGTTTCATTTACGGCACAATATGTTCTCCTTACCATGAAAGGGGCACTGCTTTTTGATTCGGGATCTGCCAGCCTCAAGGCTGAGTCGGAGGATGTACTCGATAAGGTTGCCGTTATACTTGAAAGATATGCCGGCGGAGAAGTTGAAATCAACGGACACACCGACACGGTCCCCATTAAGAGCGCTAAATACGCTGATAATGAGGAGCTGTCCAGCGCACGTGCTCTTTCGGTATTCTACTATTTGGTTGAACACAGTACGCTCGATGCAACCAAAATCAAGCATGCCGGAATGGGAGAGAGAGTTCCGATCGCGGACAACTCAACCGAGGAAGGCAGAGCTAAAAACAGACGAGTTGAAATCAGAATTTATAACAGCTCAAAATAATGTATTTTGAATTTATGTTTTAAATAATTTATCAACGAGGAAAAATTATGAAAAAGAACCTGCTTACGATTGTGGTCTTGGCACTTGTACTTGTAAATATAGTCCTTTCAATCATAATGATGATCAGTGTTACAACTACAAACAGCAAGACTTCGGCTCTTGTAACCACAATCATGACGGTTATGAATCTTGAATTAACCGATGGCACCGAAGAAAGTGCTGTTGAGCCGATTTCGCTTGCGGATACCGAAGTTTATGCTATTGCGGATCAGATGACTATAGCTCTTCAGTCGGTTACTACCGCTGACGGAAAAGTAAAGACTCCTTATATGGTTTGCCATATATCGCTTCAGATAAACAAAACTCACCCGGATTATAAGACGATGCAGCCTTTGGTTGCCACCAATGAGACTCTTATCAAGGATGCTATCAGAACGATTATTTCTTCAAAGACCGAGGAAGAGTGCAGAACCAATGAGGAAGGCCTTAAAGCTGAGATTTTAAAGGCGATTCAGGATTTGTTCGGATCTGACTTTATTTACGCTATTGCTATCAGCGATACTCAGTTTGGATGATGAAAATGCACAAAGCTTTGCATTTTCACGTTACTGCGAAATACGCGGCTAACGTCACTAGGAGGTGAGACCACTTGGGAGAGGTCCTTTCGCAAAATGAAATAGACAACCTGCTTGCGGCTCTGTCCAGTGGTGATCTTGATGTAGACTCGATATCGGGGGAAGAAGAAAAACAGGTCAGGAATTACGACTTTGGTCGTCCCACAAAGTTCTCAAAAGAGCACTTAAGAACGCTGGAGATTATCTTCGAGCATTACGGACGACTGATATCTACCAATCTTCCTGTATATCTCCGTAAAAATGTACAGGTTACGGTGGCAAGCTCCGAGACGGTTACCTTCAACGAGTTCTCGAATGCATTGTCAAACCCGGTTATACTCGGAATAATTAATTTTGAACCGCTAAACGGTAATATAATAATGGATCTGGCCACAAACATTGCATATGCGATGATTGACAGAATGCTTGGAGGGGCCGGACAAGCTCTTGATAAAGCGAGAGACTTCTCTGAAATTGAGATGACCATAGTTCAAAGAATTTTGATAATGATGGTCAGCCTCCTAAGAGAACCGTGGAAGAACGTTGTGGATGTATCGCCGGTACTTCAAAGGGTCGAGACCAATCCGCAGTTCGCACAGATAATAGCACCGAATGAAATGATTGCGATCATAACGCTTAATCTTAAAATCGGTGATGTAGAAGGATTTATGAATATCTGCTTGCCATTCATCACTTTGGAAGATGTAATGGACAAGCTGAATACTAAGTATTGGTTCTCCACCATGCAGGAGAACAGGGACGAGAACTTCGAGGATTATATCGAATCCATGATAAGAAGGGTAGATATTCCTATAAGAGCGGTTCTCGGAAAGAGCGTTATATCTGTAAATGATTTCATGAATTTACAGGTCGGCGACTGTTTAAGACTCGACACCAAGGTTGATAGCGACATGGAAATCTATGTCGGAAATATTAAAAAATTCACTGCATTGCCCGGTGCTAACGATGACAGTTATGCGGTACGGATTACTTCAGTGATAAGAGAGGAGGAATAGAAGATGGAAGGAATGCTTTCCCAGGACGAGATTAATGCCCTGCTTAGCGGCATGGATCTGTCGGGAGATGAAGCACCTGATCTCAGCGGACTTGACCTCGGTACGCCTGCCGCCGAAGAACCACCCAAGGAAGATTTCCTTGTAGGCAGCGGAGCGGCTTCGGCAGAAGGCTTTGAACTATCCGATGTAGAAAAAGATGCAATCGGCGAAGTAGCCAATATAAGCATGGGGTCTTCGGCAACTACACTCTATTCCCTTGTTAACCGTAAGGTTAATATTACAACGCCGATAGTTACGCTTGCAACTTGGAATGAATTGCTTGGCAATTACGAAAAGCCTTGCGTTTTCATACAGATCAAATACACCAAGGGCCTTGACGGAACCAACATCCTTGTTTTAAAGGAATCGGATGTAAAGGTTATAACAGACCTCATGATGGGTGGAGACGGAACAAATATAGAGGGAGAGTTGTCCGAGATACATTTAAGTGCGATCTCGGAAGCCATGAACCAGATGATGGGTTCGGCAGCAACATCGCTCTCAACTATGCTTTCCACTATGATTGATATTTCACCGCCGGATTCATCACTTCTTGATTTATCCAAGTATGAAAACGGCTCAGAAATAGCTCCTTTCCTTGGAGGAACTTTTGTAAAGATTTCATTCAAGATGGAGATTGGCGACGGACTTGTAGATTCCAACATCATGCAACTCTATCCCATAGAGTTTGCAAAAAAGATTGTTGATACATTTATCAACAATCAGATGGGCGGCAGTTCGGAACCTGAACCTGCTCCGGCAGACAGCTTACAGGCTATGGCACAGGAGAGCGCTCCGCAGATGGCAGCGCCTTCTCAAGCGGCTCCTCAAATGGGAATGCCACAGATGCAGCAGATGCCCGGCGCAGATATGAGCCAGATGGGCATGCAGGGCATGGGAATGATGCCTCAGATGGGAATGATGCCTCAGATGGGAATGATGCCCGGAATGGGAATGATGCCCGGCATGGCAATGCCTCAGCAGGCTGTAAATGTAAAACCTGTTCAGTTCCAGAACTTTAACGGAGATGCTTCAGGAATAGCCGGCGGAGAGAACATCGGACTTATTATGGATGTTCCTTTGGAGGTAACGGTAGAACTCGGAAGAACATCAAAGACAATTTCCGAGATACTTAATTTTGCACCCGGTACTATCATAGAGCTTGACCGTATAGCCGGTGAGCCAATTGATGTACTTGTAAACGGTAAATTTGTTGCACGCGGTGAAGTAGTAGTTATCGAAGAAAGCTTCGGCGTACGTGTAACAGAAATAATAAAGTAGTAACCCCTAATATAAAGATATAGTTGGAGGAAAGAAAAATGGCAAAAAACATCCTGATTGTTGACGATGCAGCATTTATGAGAATGATGATTAAGGACATTCTTTCTAAGAATGGATACAATGTTGCAGGCGAGGCAGAAAACGGAGCAAAGGCAGTAGAAAAGTACAAGGAGCTCACACCCGATCTCGTACTTATGGACATCACTATGCCCGAGATGGATGGAATCCAGGCTCTTAAGGCCATCAAAGCAGCAGATGCCGGAGCGAAGGTTATCATGTGCTCAGCAATGGGCCAGCAGGCAATGGTTATTGAGTCTATCCAGGCGGGCGCAAAGGACTTTATCGTTAAGCCTTTCCAGCAGGATAGAGTTTTAGAGGCTGTTAAAAAGGTTGTTGGATAATATGATACTTCTTGCCGCAAATGCATATGCGCAGCTTATAACTGTGCTTGTAATTTTTGTGGTCGTTTTGGCCATAACGGCAGTTGTAACAAAGTGGCTTGCCAATTACCAAAAGAGTCAAAACGCAGGCCGCAACATAGAGGTTATTGAAACCACTAATATTGCTAACAACAAATGGATGCAGATAGTACGTGTGGGAAATACATACAAAGTACTTGCCGTATCCAAAGACAGCGTTACCTATTTGGGAGATATTGATCCGTCAGAGCTTAAAGAAATTAAGACTGACGGTTCTAAATCTGCCTTTAAAAGCATGTTTGAAAAAGCATTAAAAAAAGATAAGAATTCCAGTGATGATTCTTAAGGACGGGTAATTATGAAACCAATCGGCAAAGCTGGAAAAAATATTATAAAGCTATTATGCCTGCTGCTTGCGGTGGGCATATTGTGGTTTAATGGGAAATCTTTTTCTTATGCTACCGAAGAACATCATCTTCAGACCGGTGAAAACGAAGTATCGACCACAGTCGATCCTGCGGGTACCTACGATGACCCCGAGGACCTAAATACACTCAATACTTTAAACAGAGTTACTCTTGAGTATGAGAGTGACAATGGTTCTTTAAACGGTGCTCTTCGTATTCTCATAACTCTTACGCTGATCGCCATTGCACCTACTCTCATAATAATGATGACATCCTTTACAAGGATAATCATCGTTCTTCATTTTACGAGAGCAGCACTAAATACGCAGACCGCTCCACCCAATCAGATTCTTTTGGGACTTGCACTTATACTTACATTTTTTATAATGCAACCCACTATCACCAAGATTAATGAGACCGCGGTCAAACCATATGAAGCGGGAGAGATTGAAACAACAGAATTCATTGAACTGGCTATGGTTCCTCTTCGTGAATTTATGTATCCACAAACCCAGCTCAAGGATGTGCAACTGTTTATGCAGATAGCTGACCTTGAATGGGACGGTTCTCTTGAAACAATTCCGACCTCAGTACTTGTTCCGAGCTTTATGATATCGGAGTTAAGGACAGCGTTTTGGATCGGATTTATGATTTATATACCCTTCATAATAATTGACATGGTTGTAGCGTCAACTCTTATGAGTATGGGTATGATGATGCTTCCGCCCACCACAATCTCAATGCCGTTCAAGATACTACTCTTTGTGCTTGCAGACGGATGGGCCCTTATAATAGGACAGGTAGTACAAACCTTTTATTGATGCCGGGATTTGCGAAAGCGAGCCCCGGCTAGTAGGCGTTTAATTAGACTTTTTTATCTGTATTTTGAATTTAAATAGTTATTTATAATTTGAATCAAGAGATATCGGATTAAAGGATATCGGATAAAAAAATATTGAACCAAAGGTTATCGGATCAAAAATATTGTATCAAAAGGATATCGAAACAAAAGAAAGGAGGAGCTAAATATGACTACAGAGGCGGTTACGGATATGGTAAGACAGGCACTCTATATCATACTTGAAACGGCTCTTCCTATTTTGCTTGTATCCATGGCAATAGGTCTTATAGTCAGTATTTTTCAGACAGTTACATCCATACAGGAACAAACGCTCACATTTGTTCCGAAGCTTATTGGCATTTTCCTTGCCATTATGATTTTGGGCGGCTGGATGATGAATACCATTGTTGAGTACACTGTTAGTCTTTGGACTACCTTTAGCTATTACGTGCACAAATGATTGATTATTCTTTTTCATTTTATGATCTTGAATATTTTTTGCTGATTTTTGTGAGAGTGAGTATGTTTATTTACATAGCTCCTTTTTTCAGCATGACCAATACTCCGAGAAATGTAAGAGTTTTGCTCAGCATTTTTATTTCTTATTTGCTTTATCAAACTCTTACACCTGCGCCTGCTATTGTCACGGATTCGATAGTAGAACTTGCGCTTATTGTTATAAAAGAAGCTGTTACGGGACTCCTTATAGGACTGTCCACAAATATATGTTTAAGTATACTTAACTTTGCGGGTACAATTTCCGACATGGAGACCGGACTTTCAATGGTACAGATACTTGATCCTGCTTCAAGACAGAATATTTCGATAACCGGTGGTATATACAATTATTCTTTTAATCTTATGATGCTCTCGAGCGGACTTTATATATACCTTCTTGGAGCATTAAAGGATACATATACGCTTATACCTGTTAACGGTGCGATATTTAATTCTGAAAAATTAGTCAATTCCGCTCTGACATTTATGGCGGATTACATACTTATAGGCTTTAGGATAATGCTGCCGGTATTTGCAGCCATGCTCATGTTAAATGCCGTACTCGGTATCATGGCCAAGGTCAGCCCACAGATGAATATGTTTGCGGTTGGAGTACAGATAAAAATAATAGTCGGCCTGGGAGTGCTTTTTCTTACGGTAGGACTGCTCCCCACTGCAGCACAAATGATTTACGATGAGATGAGAAAGATGATGGTCCTAATAGTGGAATCCATGATTTAGTAGGCTTGGAGGCATGCTATGATTTTTGAATATAGTCTGACTTTCTTTGCCGAAGGTCAGGGCGGAGAAAAAACAGAACCCGCTACAGATAAAAAATTAAGTGATGCCCGTAAAGAAGGTCAGGTGGCAAAAAGCAGAGAAATTGCCAATTGCCTCGGACTCCTCGCAGTGTTTTTGGTTCTTAAATTTTTGATCGGATATATAGGCGGAAATCTTATGAATGCCTTTCCGGTCATATACGGCGAGATCTCAAATGTTGTTGTGTTTTGGAACGGTCAGATGCCTGTTAATGATACAAACCTCATGTTCCGCAAAATGATTTATGAGATAGTGATAATCATTTTGCCCATGCTTCTTATCGGCTTTGCGGTTGCCTTTTTATCGGATTTATTCCAGGTTAAGTGGAAGCCTACTGCCAAAACACTTACGCCTAAGTTAAATAAATTAAATCCTATTTCGGGATTTAAAAGAATATTTTCTTTAAATGCAGTGATGGAGCTTTTGAAATCACTGTTAAAACTCGGACTTATAGCTCTGGTTTCTTACAATTATGTCAGCAAAAATATCGGAATGATATTTGCTATTTATGACCAGGATTTCATGGAGGCTATCGGCAATATCGGTAAGCTCGTGACAGACCTTGGAATAAGAATCTCCGCGTTGTACATAGTGATAGCCGGAACGGATTTCATCTACCAGAAATGGAAATTTTCAAAAGATATGAAAATGACCAAGCAAGAGGTTAAGGATGAATACAAGCAAATGGAAGGTGATCCTCAGGTTAAAGGTAAGATAAAACAGAGGATGATAGAGGCTTCCAGAAGACGTATGATGCAGGATCTCCCGAAAGCGGATGTTGTAATCACAAACCCTACCCACTATGCGGTGGCTGTAAGGTATGACCCCTCGATCATTGACGCACCAATGGTTATCACAAAGGGTGAAGGATATCTTGCTCAGAGAATAAAAGACGTTGCAAAGGAAAACTCGATTCACATAGTTGAGAACAAGCCTTTGGCACGTATGCTTTACCATAATGTGGACATCGGTCAGGCTATTCCACCGGAGCTTTATCAGGCGGTAGCTGAAGTACTTGCCTTTGTATATCATCTTCAGGGAAAAGTTTGATGCCCATTTATTTCTAAATAAAAAAATTACGGGAAGGAGGAACGGAATATGAACTTTTTGAAGAAAATACCCTTCAAAGATTTTGCGGTTGCGATTTATATCGTGGTTGCAATTATAATGCTCATTATTCCAATTCCGCCTTTTCTTTTGGATATATTGCTGGCGCTTGATTTTGCGCTTTCAATGACAATAATGTTCGGAACAATGTTTGCGGCAGAAGTTCTTGATATGTCATTTTTTCCGACACTGCTCCTTTTTACGACGGTATTCAGAATCGGCCTTAACGCTTCGTCGACGAGGCAGATACTTTTAAACGGATATGCCGGTAATGTGGTTCAGATCTTTGGTAATTTCGTAGGCGGAGGAAACCTTGTAGTCGGAGTTATAATCTTTATCATTTTGATAATCGTACAGTTTATGGTTATCAACAAAGGTTCGGAGCGTGTATCCGAAGTAACCGCAAGATTTACCCTGGACGCTATGCCCGGTAAACAGATGGCGATTGACGCGGACTTAAACACCGGTGCAATTGATGATGCCGAGGCAAAAAGACGCCGTGATAAGATTCAGGAAGAGGCAAGCTTCTTCGGCTCCATGGACGGTGCTACCAAGTATGTAAAGGGAGATGCCACTGCGGGCCTTATTATCACATTTATAAACATTATCGGCGGTGTCGCAATGGGAATTTTGTTTAACGGACTCGGAGCTCAGGAAGCCCTTAACAAATATGCCATTTTAACCATCGGTGACGGACTTGTTTCTCAGATTCCTTCGCTTATGACAGCTCTCAGTACAGGTATCCTTGTAACAAAGGGAAGCAAGACCGAGAATTTCGGACTTACAATTTTAAATCAGCTTTTCAGAACTCCGCAGGCCATGTTCCTTGTCGGAGGAGTAATGGTTGTACTTGGACTTTTTACCCCTCTTAACGATATTTTGTTCCTTTTGATTGCAGCGCTGTTTTTCTTTATAGGTTTCAGACTTACGAAAAAAGCCAAAATTGCTGCCATCGAGACGGAGGTAAGCGAAGAGGAGGCGGAGGCTGAGGAGATCAGGCAACCCGAAAATGTTAACTCGCTTCTTGCGGTTGACCCTATCGAGTTGGAGTTTGGATATGGTATAATTCCACTAGCGGATGTTAATCAGGGCGGAGATCTTTTGGACCGTGTTGTTATGATCAGACGCCAGATAGCGTTAGAGCTCGGTACGGTTGTACCCATTATCCGTTTGAGGGATAATATTCAGCTTAATCCCAACCAATATATTATTAAAATAAAAGGTATACAGGTAAGCGAAGGGGAGATTCTTTTTGACCATTATATGGCCATGAATCCGGGATATGTTGAGGAAGAAATAACAGGAATTCCCACGTTTGAGCCGTCCTTCCATTTACCTGCCACATGGATAACCGAAGGTCAGAGAGAACGTGCGGAGAGTCTCGGATATACCGTTGTAGATCCGCCGTCGATTATCGCAACTCACCTTACGGAGATTATCCGCCAGCATATTGATGAGCTATTAACAAGACAGGATGTTCAGAGCCTCCTAAACAATTTGAAGGAGACCAACCCTTCGCTTGTGGAAGAACTTACACCGAAGCTTTTGGGACTTGGAGAGATTCAGAAGGTATTACAGAATCTGTTAAGAGAGGGAATTTCAATCAGAGACCTTCTTACCATACTCGAAACTCTTGCGGATTATGCACAGACCACGAGAGACACGGATATCCTTACCGAATACGTAAGACAGGCTTTGAAGAGAGCAATCTCCACCAAATACTTCCCGCCCAATGAGACAAGCAGCGTAGTTACTCTTGATCCCAAGATAGAGCAGGAGATTATGGGCAGTGTAAAGCAGACCGAGACCGGGGCGTTTTTAAACTTAGACCCTCAAAGGTCCAGAGCTATCGTGGACTCTGTTGGCAAGGAAGTGGAAAAACTGGAAAATCTCGGAAAGACACCGATTGTTATTACTTCTCCGATTGTTCGTATGTACTTTAAGCGTATGACGGAAGACTATTACAGAGACTTAGTTGTAGTTTCATACAATGAAATAGAGTCAAATGTAGAACTTCAATCAGTAGGAATGGTAACCGCATAAAATGATTATTAGAAAATTTATCGGAAAAACTGAAAGCGAAGCCGCTGAGGCAGCAAAGAAAGAGCTTGGCGAAGGGTACGTTATCATGAACGTAAAAAGCGTTAAGCCCAAAGGAGCCTTCTCTATTTTTAAGAAAAAACAGGTAGAGCTCACCGCAGCCAAGGAAGATGACGAAGAGCCCATACGCCAGATCAGAAAGATCGCGCAGGCTCAGGTGGCTGCAGAAAAAAACAAGACTGCAGTTTTGAAAACCGCCGCACAAGAGAATACGCCTTCGGTTCAAAGCAGTGACGTTAAGCCATCTTCGACTGTTTCAGCAGCAGTTTCATCCGACAGTTCCAATCTCGAAAAGAAATTGGATAACCTTCAGACTCTTCTTGAAAATCAGATAAACCGGGAAAATTCCGTGCTCGCATCCTCAAAGGAAAATACCGATAAAGCTGCAAAGGCAGTGGAGGATGTTAAGAAAAGCGAGAATACCGACAAAAAGGCGGAGATAGAAGAACAGGAAAAAGAAGTAGACAGATTTATCAGGCTCTTGTACAACACAATGGTTGAAAATGAAGTGGACGAGAAATATGCCGGCGAGATTATTGCTGAGGCGGAGAGCCATAAAAAGCCCGGAATGAGCATGGATTTTCTTCTCGGAAACATTTATCAGAAGATGATCTTAAAATTCGGTAAATCCGAAGGGATCACTCCCTCCGATAAAGGACCTAAGGTTGTGTTTTTCATAGGCCCCACCGGTGTCGGTAAAACAACAACCATTGCTAAGATCGCAAGCAGCTTTTCTCTTAACGATAAAAAGAAGATTGCTCTTTTAACCACCGACACATACCGTATTGCTGCTACGGATCAGCTCCGTACATATGCCGGAATTTTAGGTGTCCCTTTCAGAGTTATCTATGAGCCCGATGAGCTTGTTAAAGCTTTTGAGGATTTTGATGACTGCGACTATATTTTTGTCGACTCTGCGGGACATTCTCACAGAAACGAAGAGCTCCTCATGAAGCAAAAGGAATTTATAAATGCTTCAAAGGATATGCAGACTCAGATTTTCCTTGTATTAAGCGCAACCACAAAATACAAGGATCTGAAAAAGATTGCCGACAACTACAGAGAGATATCCGAATATCAGCTGATTTTTACAAAGCTTGACGAGACCGGAGAGTACGGAAATCTTTACAATATGAAATGTGAATCGGGATCACCGATTGCATATATCACATGCGGTCAGAATGTTCCCGATGATATCGAATCGTTTAACCCTCAAAAAATCGTAAAGCAGTTACTCGGAGGCAAGAGATAACCGGATTTTGAGGAAGGAAAAGGAGTACTATGGATCAGGCTGAAAGCTTAAGGTTAAAAACAGCGGGTGAGCGGTCCAAACCATTAGCCAGAGTTATTACGGTAACAAGCGGAAAGGGCGGCGTAGGAAAATCAAATACTGCGATTAACCTTGCGATACATTTTAAGAAGATGGGCAAAAGGGTTATCATTTTGGATGCCGACTTCGGACTTGCAAATATAGAGATTATGTTTGGAGCGGTTCCGAAGCATAACCTTTGCGACCTTATTTATCAGGGAAAAAATATCAGAGACATTATCACATGGGGACCCGCCGAAGTTGGATTTATATCGGGTGGTTCCGGCATAGCGGGAATGTCAAACTTAAGCGTCGATTATCTGAATTATATTATCAGAAATCTTGCAGAGCTTGACACCATCGCAGACATTATAATAGTAGATACCGGGGCGGGTATATCTGACGCGGTATTGGAATTTTTGGTGGCAAGCGGGGAAATCATTATAATGACCACTCCGGAGCCCACAAGTATCACGGACTCATATTCACTGCTTAAGGCTTTAAGCAGACATCCAAGATACAATCAGTCTAATACACAGATTAAAATGATTGCAAACAGGGTGGAAAAGGAAGAGGAAGGACAGCTTTTATACAGAAAGCTATATGCCGTCGTTCAAAGATTTTTAAAGCTTCCGATGTCTTATTTGGGAAGTGTTCCGCAGGATATGCAATTAACCAAGGCTGTAATGCAGCAGGTTCCGGTTTCTATCGCGAATCCTAACGCAAAATCAAGCCAGGCATATGAGAAAATAGCCGCAAGGCTTCTTGATAAGGAAGAGGAGCTGCGCGGAGCCAACAGGGGAATGGCAGCATTTTTCTCGCATATTATGGGTAGGAAATAAAGTATTGGGGAAGTAAGGAGAAGAGTACATTATGATCAATAAGTTTATCAGAGAGGGCGATAAAATTGAGCTTACACCTGTAGGCGGTAAGGTAAGACTTGCGGATGACGGCACGGAAATCAACAAAAAATATTTTACTAAGATTTCTGCCATTACCAGTGACGATACCCTTGAACTGCTTATGCCGATGGAAAAGACTAAGCTCATACTTCTTCCGATAGACGCGGAGTACAATGTTGTTGTTTATACCGAGGGAGGGCTTTATCAGTGTTTTGCCAGGGTTATAGACAGATATAAGAGCGAGGGGATGTTTTTCCTTGCTGTTGAACTTACAAGTAATTTAAGAAAATATCAAAGAAGAGAATATTACAGATTTAGCTGTGCTCTTGAAATGTGTGCGAGAAATCTTGAGGAGGAGGAAATAAACGCAGTACAGAATAAGTCAAAGATATGGTTACAGCCCAATCGCCCCATCAAGCGAAGTGTTGTAGTAGATATCAGCGGCGGCGGCCTGAGATTTTTATCCAATCAGAGATATGAACCGGGCAGCATGATATACTGCAGTTACAACCTTGTAAGAGGTTCGGAAAGAAAGCAATATGAGCTGGTTGGAAAGGTACTTGAAGTAAAAGAGCTTGAAAACCGCTCCGGCACATTTGAGCACAGAGTTCAGTATTACAACATAGATGATGCAACAAGAGAAGAAATCATTCAGTTTATCTTTGAAGAAGAGCGAAAAGTTCGCAGAAAGAGTTAGGTAAATGCTATGGATAAGAAAAAAATACTGGTTGTAGATGACTCTGCACTTATGAGAAGGGTGCTTTGTGATATAATCGAGTCAGATGACAGATATGAAGTTGCGGACAAGGCAGTTAACGGCCTTGAAGCCTTTGACCTGATCAGCCGTAATAAATATGATGCGGTGGTCCTCGATGTCAACATGCCCAAGATGAACGGGCTTGAGCTTTTAGAGGAGCTTCGCAAATATAAGATTAAGGCCCGCGTTATGATGGCCAGCACCGATACAAGAGAGGGAGCACAGACTACTCTCGAAGCTCTTGAACTCGGCGCACTCGATTTTATTCACAAGCCCGATAACGCATATCAGTGTAAAGAAGGCGTCTTCCCCACTGAGTTTTTACGAGTTTTAAGCGGTGTAGTTGTCAGTAATTACCCCGTATTCCAGAGCAAGGAAAAGATTCAGGAAGAGAAAGACAAGAGCCGCAAGGTCCTTGAAATAATCAAGAAAACCGCCGACAGAGTTCCCGGAAACAAAATTGTTGCGATCGCATCATCCACCGGTGGACCTAAGGCACTTCAGTCCGTTATTCCGAGACTTCCCGCCAATCTCGATGCACCCGTGCTTTTGGTTCAGCACATGCCCATCGGATTTACCGCTTCTCTTGCGGAGAGACTTAACAATCTCAGTGAGATAAATGTGGTTGAAGCATATGAAGGCCTCTCGGTAGAAAAAGGTACTGTATATATCGCCCCCGGCGGAAAGCATATGAATCTTGTTACCTCTACTGCAGGTAAATACAGCATTCATCTTTCCGACGAACCCTCAAGAGAAGGTGTTAAGCCTTGTGCGAACTATATGTATGAATCGCTTATAGGCAGCAAATTTGACAACATTGTCTGTGTTGTCATGACCGGAATGGGAGCGGACGGTACCGAAGGTATCAAGCATCTCAAGGAGAAAAAGAAGATTCACGTTATCTCCCAGAGCAAGGATACCTGCACAATCTACGGAATGCCTAAAAGTGTAGATACCGCCGGATTATCCGATCAGAGCGCACCTCTGGATGATTTGGCACAGGAAGTAATACTTAAAGTAGGAATTGCTAAATAAATTTCTTCAGCATGAAGTAAAAACGGAGGTTTGAAATTATGGATGTCAGTCAGTATCTTGAAATCTTTCTTGATGAGACGAACGAGCATTTACAGAACCTGAATACTCAGATCCTCGATTTGGAGCAGGATCCCGAGAATTCCGATACCGTAAATGAAATTTTCCGTGCGGCACACTCACTTAAAGGAATGGCCGGAACCATGGGATATAAGAGGATGCAAAACCTCACCCATGATATGGAAAATGTATTTTCTGAAGTTAGAAACGGCAACATTAAGGTTCAGCCCGAGATGATTGACGTTCTTTTCCAGTGCCTGGATGCTCTTCAGGAATACACAGACAATATTAAGAATACCGCAGATGAGGGTACAAATGAAAATGAGCCCCTTATCCGTCAGCTTAATGATATTCTCAACAACAAGGGAATGACACCTGCCGGAAGCGCTCCCGCACCGGCTGCAGAAGCACCTGCGGAAGAAAAGGCAGAGGGTTCATCCGAGACTCCCTGGTATGATATCGCTTATGACGAAAGCCAGATATCTATTCTTTCTGAGGGCGTAAAGCAGGGTAGAAAAGTATACGGAATCAAAGTTTCTGTAGATCCTTCTTGCGTGCTTAAGGCTGCAAGAGCATTTCTTGTTGTAAAAGCAATTGAGGAAAAGGGCGATTTAATCGTATCAAATCCCAATTCTCAGGATCTTGAGGATGAAAAATTTGAAAGTGACTTTACTCTCATTGTCATTTCCGATGAATCACTTGAGAATTTAATCGCTGCAGCAGAAAGTGTATCGGAGATTTCCGGTGCGGTCGGCGAAGAGATGGATGTCGCAAAGCTTCATCCCACAGAAGACAGCGTAGAAGCTGAAGCACCTGAGGAAGCAGCGCCTGCAGCACCCGCTCAGGAAGCTCCCAAGGCTGTACCCGCAGCGACGCCTGCAGCCGGAGCAGCACCCGCAAAGGCTCCCGAAAAGAAGGCAGGAAAGCCCGTTGTTAACAGAACCGTTCGTGTGGATATCGAGAAACTCGATAGTCTTATGAACCTTGTTTCCGAGCTTATTACCGCTAAAAACTCACTTGTTTCCGCTGCATCAACTACATCAGACGGAAACAATCAGACATTTAATGAACAGATCGAGTACCTTGAGAGTGTTACTTCAAACCTTCATGAGTCGGTTATGAAGGTTCGAATGGTTCCTATCGAGAGCACTGTCAATAAGTTCCCTCGTATGATCAGAGACCTCCAGAAGAGCCTCGGCAAGAAGCTTGACTTCTACATGACAGGTGAAGAGACAGAACTCGACCGTACCGTTGTTGACGAGATCGGCGATCCTATCATGCACCTCCTTCGTAACAGTGCCGACCACGGTATCGAGTCCGCAGAGATTCGTGCTCAGAGAGGAAAGCCCGAAGCAGGTTCCATTTACCTCGATGCTTACCAGGATGGTAACAACGTTATCATCGAAGTAAGAGATGACGGTAACGGAATTGATATCGAAGCAGTAAGAGCAAAGGGAATCGAGCGCGGAGTAGTTACTCCCGAACAGGCAGCCTCCATGAGCGACAAGGAAGTAATCAATCTTCTTTTCAATGCCGGATTCTCTACAGCGAAGAAAGTTACAGACGTTTCCGGAAGAGGTGTTGGGCTTGACGTTGTTAAGTCAAAGATCGAATCCTTGAGCGGCGAAGTTGATGTAAAGAGCCAGCTTGGTGTAGGTTCAACATGGACTATCAGACTTCCTCTTACACTTGCTATTATCCAGGCTCTCATGGTTGTAGTGGGCGGCGAGAAATATGCTATTTCTCTTGGCTCTATCCAGACCATCGAGACCATCGAAAAGAGCGACATAAAGCTTGTTCAGAACGAAGAGGTTATTAACCTTCGCGGTACCGTTATTCCTCTTATCAGACTTAACGAAGTAATTGAGACAGAGTCTCATCCCATCGATGATAATTCTCTTATCGTGGTTATCGTTAAGAAGGGAGACAAGATGGCCGGACTTGTTATTGATGAACTCATCGGTCAGCAGGAAATCGTTATCAAGCCTCTCGGCAAGTATGTAAAGCAGGTTAAGTTTATCACCGGAGCAACCATCCTCGGCGATGGTGAGGTTGCTCTTATCTTTGATGCAAATACATTGCTGTAACGAAGGGAGAATAAAAAATGGATCAGCTTAGTAAAAATAATAACCTTAATCTTCCGGAAGACGGAGATGAGACCAAAATAGTTGATGTTACCTTTCAGTACATTGTTATTCGCCTTGGAGACGAGCAGTATGGTATAGACATCAGCTATGTAAATAACATTGTCAGGATGCAGAGAATCACCAGAATTCCCAAGGTTGCGGATTATCTTAAAGGCGTTATTAACTTAAGAGGTGAGGTACTTCCTGTAGTTAGTCTCAGACTTAAGATGGGACTTGATGAAGATGTTTATGATAAGGCTACAAGAATTATTATTCTCAAGACTGAGAATGAAGGGCAGATCGGTATTCTTGTAGATGAGGTTAAGGAAGTAGTTACTCTTTCCGAAAAGTCAATTGAGAAGGTTTCTCATGATTCAAAGAGTGAGAGAACCAATTTCCTCAGCGGAGTAGGAAAGAATAACGGAGAACTTATTTCAATACTTGATCTTAACATGATATCACTTGAAGACAATTAATAATCAGAGAGGACTGTTATGGCAGATTTAAATCTTGAAAAGGTTTCCGAACAGTATTATGACGTTTTAAGAGAACTTGGTAATATCGGCGCCGGAAACGCAATGACTGCTCTTTCACAGATGATTGGCTGCAAGATTGATATGAGAGTACCCAAGGTCGAATTGCTTGAGTTTAATCAGGTAGGTGAGGCCGTTGGTGGAGATGAGCAGATAATGGTTGGTGTCTTCCTCGGGGTAGAGGGAGACATCACCGGAAGTATGCTTTTCCTCGTGGAAGTCAACTCAGCTAAACATCTTATTGACAAAATTATGCCGGGAATGACACAGCCCGGAACGGAATTCTCCGAGATGGAGCTTTCCGCGATGCAGGAGATCGGTAATATTATTACTGGAGCATATCTTAACTCTCTTGCGACAATCACCAATCTTACCATTTTCCCTTCGCCGCCGGCTCTTACGGTAGATATGGCCGCAGCGATTATGTCGGTACCGGCTATCGAATTTGGTATTTACGGTGACAATATCCTTCTTATTCAGTCTCAGTTCTTTGATGAGGTTGAGATTGACGGATACTTTGTACTTGTTCCAGATATTGAATCATATGAGAGAATACTTACGTCTCTAGGTATTAGTGTATAGAATTCGGAGAATGCTATGGGTGAAGTTATTAAAGTAGGAATGGCTGACCTTAAAACTTGTTGTCCTCCGAATACTGTAACCACACTTGGATTGGGATCTTGTGTGGGTGTCGCAATTCGCGATACATCGAATAAAGTAGGAGGTCTGGCACATGTAATGTTGCCGGACAGTACAGCTATTAAGAACAGTCAGACAAATATTGCCAAATTTGCGGATACAGGCATTGCCGAGCTTGTAAAACAGATGGAAGCCCTGGGGGGAGTTCGTCGCCGTATGGTCGCCAAAATCGCGGGTGGAGCAATGATGTTCTCCATGCAGAGTAAGAGTTCTGCAATGCAGGTTGGTGAGCGCAATGTTCAAGCTGTTAAAGCTAAACTTAAGGAACTGGGTATACCCATTTTGGCGGAAGATACCGGACTTAACTATGGTCGTACGGTAATATTCGATCCCGAAACCGGTGATTTTGTTATAAAGACAGCCGGCAAGGGCGAGAAAAAGATTTAATTATTTTTATATGTTTTGAATAGGGAGCTTGGCAGATGGAAGAGCAAGATAAGAAAAAATACTTACCGGTAATACTTATGCTTCTTGGCGGACTTATTACGGTTGTTGTTACTTTTATTCAATCTTTTTCCATTTTAGCCAAGCTCGGTTCTCTTATTGCGGTGATGGCGGTAATGTATTTTGTCGGCACCCTTATTGTTGTGGTATTAAGACATTTTGACAAGGTCAATTTCGAAAAGGAAGAGGCTGAACGCAAGGCAAGAGAAGAACTGGAAAGTATAGCACTGGCAACAGACGGAAACGTTGAAGAGAAAGAAGAATTGTAGGGATAATATCCAATGGATGATGCTGCAAGAAAGAAACTCTTAGATGAATACTCTAAAACAAAGTCCCCGGATCTGCGCGAGAAACTGATTATTGAATATGCACCGTTAGTAAAACTCGTAGCAGGCCGTCTCAGCATGTATTTAGGTTACAATGTTGAGTATGAGGATCTGTGCAGCTATGGTATTTTTGGCCTTATAGATGCCATAGACAAATTTGATTTTATGAAGGAAGTCAAATTTGAAACCTATGCAAGCCTCCGAATCAGAGGCTCTATTCTTGACCAAATCAGAAAAATGGACTGGATTCCCAGAACCATTCGTCAAAAACAAAAACAAATAGATGCGGTTATGAAACAGATAGAGCAGGAAAAGGGAAGACCTGCCACTGATGTTGAAATAGCCCAGGGGCTTGGAATATCTGAAGATGAGTTCTATGATATGCAGTCTCAGATGAAGATTACCGGCCTTGTTTCTCTGGATGAATTCATGGAATCGGGAAGTGACGTTTCTTCTCAAGGGTACGGTGGAACCACCGCTCATTTTGATTCACCGGAAGAAAATATTGAAAAACAGGAATTATATAAAATGCTCGGGGAAGCAATGGCACTTCTTACCGAAAAAGAGCAGAGAATTATTGAATTATACTATTATCAGGAATTGACACTAAAGGAAATAGCCAATATTTTGGAGGTTTCGGAGTCGCGTATTTCTCAGCTCCACACAAGAGCTATCGGAAAAATGAGGACTAAGATGGGGCCTTATATGGGTATTCTTATGCCCTGATAATATATATAAATAGGGGTACGTATCAGGTACTGTTTTTAAGGAGGGCGAGAGCCTTGCAGAACGCGTTTTACAAAATTGTGACCGTGCCGGGGGGTTACGGGGTTCGTCTTTTTGCAGCGAAGGACGGCGGCGAGAAAATCGCTACACAGGAGCTTATCAATTATCTTGATAATCAGCAGCTTACATATGATTTAAGTGCTATGAAAGCCGCAGCTGAATCGGGAGAGGAAAAAGTAATTAAATTAGGTGATGGAGAGTGTCCGAAGATCAATGAAAACTATATCTTTTCATTGTCTCCGGATAATATGATTGCTGTCGCAAAATTTATCCCTGCTTCTGATACCGGGGAGAGAATGACATATGAAGAATTCATAAAAGATATGTCATTCAGACAAATTAGAAGCGGAATACAGGAAGAGATTTTAAAAAAGCATTTTTCGGGTCCCGGATATTACGGTATTCAGGTTCCCGTGGCAAAAGGAAAGAAGCCTCGCCACGGCTCGGATGCAGAGATTGAGTATTATTTCAACACAAAGATATCCGCCCACCCTGAAATGGCTGAGGACGGAACGGTTGACTATTTCCATTTGAATATGGTTAACCATTGTAAAGAGGGAGAACTGCTTGCCCGTATTATTCCCGAGGACAAGGGAGACCCGGGAATGACTGTTCAGGGGTCTGTTATAAAGCCAAAGGATGTACGGACCGTTCACCTTCACTTCGGAAATAATATTCAGCTCTCTGAGGACAGACTGTCAATTACTTCAAAGGTTAACGGACATGTAATGCTTGTCGGAGACCAGGTATTTGTTTCGAATATCTATGAAGTTGAAAATGTTGACAACAGCACCGGAAATATTGACTTTGACGGAAGCGTTAAAATTAACGGAAATGTGGCTACCAATTTTGAGGTAAAAGCTACCGGAGATATTATTGTTAACGGAGTTGTGGAAGGAGCTTTGCTTGAGGCCGGAGGCAATATCACCATTGCCAGAGGTATGAAGGGAATGAGCAAAGGCGTTCTAAAGGCCGGCGGAAATATCATTTCCAAGTTTATTGAGAATTCCACAATTGAGGCAGGCGGATTTGTTGATACCGAGTCTATACTTCACAGTAATGTTCAGTCCGGCTCGGATATCAAGGTTACCGGTAAAAAAGGATTTATTACGGGCGGAAGAGTTCAAGCCGAGAGTATGGTCGAGGTTCGTACATTGGGAGCAACCATGGGAGCTGCGACCGTAGTTGAGGTCGGAGTTAATCCTCAGCTTAAAGCGCAATATATAGCCACTCAAAAAGAGGTATCTGAGATAGTTAAGACTATCAAAAATACTCAACCCGTTATTGCAAACTTTACCGAGAAAAAGGCAAAGGGCGCAAGATTTACACCCGATCAGATAGATTATGTAAAAAAGAGTGTGGCGCTTCTGGAAACCAAGAAAAAGGAACTCGAAGAAAAAAGTGCTCTTTTAAAGGAACTCGATGAAGTATTTGCTCAGAGCAAGAAAGCTTCGGTCAGGGTGACCGGAGAAGTTTATCCCGGTACTACCATTGTAATCGGCGATGTGTCGATGAATGTTCAGGACAGCTACAGATATTGCAGATTTGAAAAGGTGAACGGCGATGTTAAGATGTTGCCTCTGTAAACCTAAAAGGAGGTGCTTATGGCAGGATTAGAGATTGCACCTATCGTAAGAGCACAGGATTATTCATTCATTAAACATAATGAAGATGTTAAGCCTGAAGTCGATCAAAGTAATTTGAATGTCGCAAGGGAGCAAAAAGAGGTATTGCAGAATAAAGATGTTGTTAATACCAATCAGAGTTCCTGGCATTCAAAGGACCCTGACGCCAGGGAAAAGGGCTCAAATGAGTATTATGGAGATGGCGGACAGGGCAGAAATAAGCAAAACGACAAGAAAAAGCCCGTTGACAAAATGGTTGTTAAGGGGCCTTCCCATGGTTTTGACTTAAAAATATAACAGTTAGGATAAATATTATGACACCTTTGGAAATAGCATTGCTTATAGGTGGACTTTTGATCTTTGTTCTCAGTTTCGTTATACCCGTAAAGAAGAAAGAATCATCCGAAGAAGTTAAAGAAATGATAGAGGATGAGGTAAAGCTTAAGGTAAAGGGCGAAATCGAGGAATTAAGAAGTCATATCGATAACGTTATAGACGAGTCCATCGAATATGCACAGGAAAAGACCGAAAGAAGCTTAGAGAGAATTTCAAACGAAAAGATAATGGCGGTAAATGAGTATTCGGATACCGTGCTTGATGAGATCAATAAAAATCATAACGAAGTAATGTTTCTGTATGATATGTTAAACAACAAGCACGAGGATTTGAAGAGTACTGTGTCCGAGGCCAGTATTGTGGCAAAGGAAGTTAAAGAAAATGCCATGGAAGCCGCATCTGCGGCAGAGGCTGCTCACGAGAGTAAAATTGAGGCAGAAGCCGCAATAACAGGTTTTAAAAGTCTTTCTTCAGACACATTTCCGGCAGTGGACCCTTCTGCAAATGTTATTTCTAATTACGAAGGTTTAAATGATGGAAGCAGTGCGGCAGAAAAAACGTCTTCAGAAGCTTCAAGGGAGCCTAAGATAAGGACCCTAAAGTGGGCTGAATTTGCTCTTGAACAGGCTGATGAAGCATATGAGAAAGAAAGTCATCTAGGCAACGTAGGAACTCCAATAAGCAGTTCCGGCGGCGATGCTTTAAACACTGCTGCAGTCGGCGGTGATAACATACCTCTTGTCAAGGATACTCCACAGGCACAGCTCCACGACCAGGTTATAGCTCTCCATAAGCTTGGTAAAAGCGATGTAGAGATTGCAAGAGCGCTTGATATGGGAGTGGGAGAGGTTTCTCTTATAATTGGACTTCACGCAAAATAAAGATAATCGGATATGAATACAAAACTAAGATTTTATATGCGCGGTTTGGGAATTGGCATAGTAATTACAGCCCTTATCCTGATAGCCGTTGATTTTCAAAATAATAAAGGCGAAATGACGGACGCTCAGATTAAAGAAAGAGCTGCAGAGCTTGGCATGGTCGATGCAAACAGTTTTTCCTTGACGGATGCGGCACAAACATCTAAAGATACGGATGCCTCATTTGAGGGCGATACCGTAGAAGAAGCAGAAGCAAAAACCGAGGGTAATGCAGAAGCAAAAGAAAATGCAGAAGCTGAAGGTAATGCAGAGGCCAAAGAAAATGCAGAAGCCAAAAATGATAAAACTGCTGAAAGCGCAGAAACTGTAAACAGCGAAACAGAAAACGCAGAAGAAGCAAAAGCAGAAACAAAAGATGAAACAAAAGAAGAAATAAAAGAAGAAACAAAAGAAGCTGCCGAGCCTGAAAAGCCCGCACCCGTTACCGAGAGCGGTACGCTAATTACCATTACTATAGAGCGCGGAGCATCATCCGAGACGGCAGCTGCGGTTTTGGCAGGTCAGGGACTTGTAGAAGATGCAACAGACTTCAATAAATATATGATACAAAACGGATATGACAGAAGGATTCACCCCGGAACATATCAAATTGAGGTTGGAACAAGTTACGAAGATATTTGCCGGATTATAGCCGGATAAAATAAGTCGTATTATTCCTGAAATAAACGGCCGTATCATCGCCGGATAAAAAAATTGTTGACACGGCAGGTATTTACAGATATAATTCGAAATGGACTGTGGTCATTGACAGTCACAAAACCTGAGTCAGTCTCATGGGACTGAAGGGAGGTCAAGAAAGCATGTCGAGCGTTATCGTAAAAGAGAATGAATCTCTGGACAGCGCACTTCGCCGCTTCAAGAGAAGCTGTGCAAAGGCAGGTATCCAGCAGGAAATTCGTAAGCGCGAGCATTACGAGAAGCCCAGCGTCAGACGTAAAAAGAAGTCTGAAGCTGCCAGAAAGCGTAAGTTTAACTAACGTAAATCAGGCCCCTGGCTATTTGTCAGGGGCTTTTTTCCTTGATAGGAATAATTCCTATGGCAAGAGACAATCATCATATGGTACGAGACATTATCATATCTGTAATCGCGGTGCTCGTATTGTTTCTAATTTGGGTCGCGGTTTTAGATACCAATCGTTTTACATTAAGCAAATATAAATACACTCATCCCGCTATAAAGAAAAATTTTACAGCAGTTGTGCTCTCTGATCTGCACAACAAAAGGTTTGGAAAAGACAATGAAAAGCTGATCAATGCAATAGATGTTCTTTCTCCGGATATCATTCTTATTGCGGGAGATATGATCAACGGCCATCCTCATGAAAATATTGAGGGGACTGTTTCTTTTTTGAAAAATCTTGCATCTAAGTATCCTGTTTATTATGAAAACGGAAATCATGAGATGCGACTTGATTTATACAGGGACAAATACGGAGACCAGTATGATGAGTTTTGTGGCTCAATAAAAGAATTCGGAATCAAATTGCTGGTAAACGAGAGAGTCACATTAGAAGATTACGGAGTGACCGTTATCGGATCCGAGATAAACAAAAAGCATTATAAGCGCATGGGAATCGTGCCCATGGAAGAGGGAGAGCTTTTAAAAGAACTCGGCGCCCCGGATGAAAATACCTGTAATATACTTCTTGCTCATAATCCGGACTTTTTTGAGGACTATGTGGATTATGGAGCAGATATTGTATTTTCCGGCCATGTACATGGCGGAATCGTGAGGATACCGATTATAAACAAAGGCATTTTATCGCCGAATGCCACATTTTTCCCAAAATACTATCAGGGAGAATACAAAAAAGGCGAAACTACCATGATAGTTTCCAGAGGACTTGGTTTTCATACCATTCCTTTTAGAATGTTTAACCCGGGAGATCTGGTGGTTGTATCTTTTGAAAATGGTTCGGAAAAATAAAGGCGGCTATTAATGTGAGTACTATCGCGAAACATATATACCGTTATTTTTGAGGCATACTATGGCTATACCTGTTAAACTTGAAGTATTTGAAGGCCCCCTGGACCTTTTGCTTCACCTGATTGAAAAAAACAAAATAGACATATACGACATTCCTATCGTGGAGATCACGGATCAGTACCTTGATTACATCAAAAAGATGGATACCGAGGACATGAACGTGATGAGTGAATTCCTTGTGATGGCAGCCACTTTGATAGACATCAAATGTAAAATGCTCCTTCCTCCCGAAGTTGACGAAGAGGGAGAGGAGATTGACCCCAGAACGGAACTTGTTGAAAAACTTTTGGAATACAAGATGTATAAATACATGTCCTTTGAACTTAAGGACAGGCAGGTGGACGCCGCTACGGTTTTTTACAGAAAGAGGAATCTTCCAAAGGAAGTCAGTTCATATATACCGCCAATCGATTACGAAGAACTTGTCGGAGATATGAACCTATCAAAGCTTCATGAACTGTTTAAGACTATAATAAGGCGCCAGGAAGACCGTATTGACCCCATAAGAAGCCAGTACGGAAAGATTGAAAAAGAAGAGATCGATATGGATATGAAGACTCTTTATGTAAGAGCCTTTGCCCAGACACATAAAACCTTTTCTTTTACTAAGCTTTTGGAAAAACAAAACAGCCGTGCCGAAATAATTGTTACTTTTTTGATCATACTGGAGATGATGCACGACGGAGAGATCACCATTCATCAGGATGATATTTTTGAAGATATAATAATTACATCGATAGAGAGTTAAAAAATGGATAATAAAAAAGCTAAAATGATACTCGAGGGAGTGCTTTTTTCCATGGGTGAATCCGTGGAAATTGGAAGACTTGCGGATGTACTCGAACTGGACAAAAAAGAAACCAGAAAAATTCTTGAAGAGATGACTGAAGATTACAAGTCGGATGAGAGGGGCATTATGCTGACGTGGTTTGAAAACGCCGTTCAGCTTTGCACCAAGCCGGAGATATATGATTCTCTTATTAAAATCGCAAAAAATCCTCCCAGATTCCAACTTACCGATACCGTGCTTGAAACTTTGTCAATCATAGCATACAAGCAACCGGTTACAAGAGTTGAGATTGAAAAGGTAAGGGGCGTTTCCTGCGACCATGCCATCAATAAGCTTTTAGAGTATGATCTTATCCAGGAACTCGGAAGGCTTGATGCTCCCGGAAAACCGTTGCTTTTCGGAACAACGGAGCAGTTTTTGAGAAGCTTCGGAGTACACAGCTTAGATGAGCTCCCTGAGATAAATCCGGTACAGGTTGAAGAATTTAAAAAGCAGGCTGAGGAAGAGATACAGCTTAAACTTGATATATAATAATCAATAAGAAAACCTTTTCTTATGGTTTATTCCGAAAATTTATAAATTTATAACTTATTTTTAGGCGGTTCGCTATATGCGAATCGCTATTTTTATGCTAAAATGATGAGGATTATTAAAAATGGGGAAAATTGTGCTTTTCTCTTACTAATATATATCACGGAGGTTAACTTATGAGCACTACTTTAGCAGCGAGCGGTAGAATCAAACAGCTGCTCGACGAAAACAGTTTCGTTGAAATCGGTGGACTTGTTACTGCAAGAGCTACTGATTTTAATATGAAGCCGGCAGAGCTGCCCTCAGACGGATGTGTTACCGGTTACGGTACCATCGATGAGAATCTTGTCTATGTATATAGTCAGGATGCATCCGTTCTTGGCGGAACCATCGGCGAAATGCACGCGCGCAAGATCGTGAACATTTATAATCTTGCACTTAAAATGGGAGCGCCCGTTATCGGAATCATCGATTGCGCCGGTCTCAGACTTCAGGAGGCAACAGATGCTCTTAACGCATTTGGTGAAGTTTATGCAAAGCAGGTAGCTGCTTCGGGCGTAATTCCTCAGATTACGGCTATTGTTGGAAAGTGTGGCGGAGGTCTTGCTCTTTTCCCTTCACTTACCGACTTTACATTTATGCTTAAGGATGATGCAAAGCTTTTTGTTAACTCTCCCAATGCTCTTGCGGGAAATACCGTAGACAAGAACAATACTGCTTCAGCCGCATTCCAGGCTTCAGAAGCAGGACTTGTTGATGTATGCGACAGCGAGGATGAGCTTTTTGGCCAGATCAGAGCTCTTGTAGATTTCCTTCCCGCAAACAATTACGATGTAAACGATGTTGAGTGCACAGATGACCTTAATCGTACTTTCCCTAATCTTGAGGGATTTGCAGGCGATACAGCCGAGGCTCTTAAGGTTATTGCCGATGACAATGAATTCTTTGAGATCAAGAGTTGCTTTGCACCCGAGATGGTTACCGGATTTATGAGACTTGACGGTGTAACCGTAGGTGCTGTTGCAAACAGATGCGAGATCCTTCCCGACGGCGATGCTGAGGGCAAGAAGTTCGACACCGTTCTTACCACAGCAGGATGCTATAAGGCAGAAGAGTTCGTTAAGTTCTGTGATGCTTTTGAAATTCCTGTTCTTTCACTTACAAATGTTACCGGATACGAGGCTACCGTAGCTTCTGAAAAGACAATTGCTCGCGCAGCCGCAAAGCTTACCGCAGCATTTGCCGGAGCTACCGTTCCCAAGGTTAATGTTATTGTTGGCAAGGCTTTCGGAACCGCAGCAAATGTTATGAATTCAAAAGCTGTCGGAGCTGATATCACCATGGCATGGCCGAATGCACAAATCGGAACCATGGACGGAAAGCTTGCAGCTAAGATCATGTATGAAGGCCAGGGCAGTGATGTGATCGATGCCAAGGCTAAAGAATACGAGGAGCTTACTCTTGCGGCATCAAGCGCAGCAAGAAGAGGATATGTCGATCAGATCGTTGATCCTTCCGAGACCAGAAAATATGTCATCGGCGCATTTGAGATGCTCCTTTCCAAGGAAGAGATTCCTTACGACAAAAAGCATGTAACAATTTAAGAAAGGTGGACGAAACATGAAGAAGATTATGATCTTTGTGGCGGCTGCCGTATGTGCTCTTGGCTTAACGGCTTGTGGTAAATCAGATGCTGAACATACCACTTATGAGACACAAAAGATAACCGCAGCTGAGCAAAGGGCTGTGGGACAGATTCTTCCTTGCATGGGATATTTTACCGACGGTACTCTTGAGAACTTCGAAGCTCAGAATGGTGAAATCTATTGGGATGAATTCACTATGGACGAAGTTGCTACGGCAGCTGAGCAGTTCTTTGGATTTTCTGCCGACGGTTATGGTTTCTACAATGCAATTAACAGCTTTAAATCAGCTGCGGAATCTGTAGGCAATATGAAAAAGGATCCCGTAACGGGCACTATTGTAACAGGAGAAGTTGAGTCATACATTGATGACAGACAGATTGTAGTCAGTGTTCCTGTTGAGTGCGAGAACGGATCTGCTACCGCCGAAATTATTTTCAGCAATGATATGTTTATGAAGCTTGAATCAGCTTCTCTTACCGAGAATTACACTATCGGTCAGAAGATGAGTAAAGCCGGACTCAACACTTTAATGGGTATGGGAACCGTATTCATCGTTCTTATTCTCATAAGCCTTCTCATCAGTTTATTTGGTATTATTCCCAAGGTTCAGAAGGCTGCTGCAGACAAGAAAGCAGCAAAAAATGCCGCTTCAGCAAATGAAGTTGGAATTGACAATGCCGTTAATCAGATAATTGCAAACGAGACAGCAGAGGACGACACTGAACTTGTCGCAGTTATCGCTGCCGCAATTGCTGCATATGAAGGCAGTGGAAGCGCAGACGGATACGTTGTCCGTTCAATTCGCAGAAGAAGATAATCAATTAATTGTTTATGGAGGATTTATAAATGAAAAACTATACTATTACCGTGAACGGAAACGTATATGATGTTGTAGTAGAAGAGGGTGCTGCAAGCGGTGCACCCGTAGCAGCAAAGGCTCCCGCAGCTCCCAAGGCTGCACCCAAGGCAGCTCCCGCAGCAGCACCTAAGGCAGCTGCAGGCGCAGGTTCTATCAAGGTTGAGGCCGGTGCCGCAGGTAAGGTATTCAAGCTCGAGAAGAAGGTTGGAGACGCAGTTAAGAAGGGCGATGCAGTAGTTATCATCGAAGCAATGAAGATGGAAATCCCTGTTGTTGCACCCGCTGACGGAACCGTAGCAAGCATTGATGTAGCAGTCGGTGACGCTATCGAGGCAGGCGCTTGTCTTGCAACCCTTAACTAATCGAATGTGAAACTTTGCGTACTATACGCATTATCGGAGGTAATTAAATGGCTTACGTAGCTAATACGCTGAGCAATCTGCTTCATCAGACAGCATTCTTCAATTTAACATGGGGAAACTATTTGATGATTCTGGTTGCCTGCTTTTTCCTTTATTTGGCAATACGCCACGAGTTTGAGCCGCTCCTTTTAGTGCCTATCGCATTCGGTATGCTTCTGGTTAATATTTATCCGGACATTATTATCAGTGCGGAGAGCGCGGCTAACGGTCAGGGCGGACTCCTTTATTATTTCTATAAGCTTGATGAACTTGCAATATTACCGTCACTTATTTTCCTTGGTGTCGGAGCTCAGACCGACTTCGGTCCTCTTATTGCAAACCCCAAGAGTTTCCTTTTGGGTGCAGCAGCGCAGTTTGGTATTTTCGCTGCATACTTCGGAGCAATCGCTCTTGGATTCAACGACAAGGCAGCTGCAGCCGTATCTATTATCGGTGGCGCCGACGGACCTACATCCATTTTCCTTGCCGGAAAGCTTGGACAGACTGCACTTTTAGGACCTATCGCCGTTGCGGCATATTCATATATGTCCCTCGTTCCGATTATCCAGCCCCCTATTATGAAGCTCTTAACCACTAAGAAAGAGCGTGCTATTAAAATGGGTCAGCTTCGTCCTGTTTCAAAGCTTGAAAAGATTCTTTTCCCTATCGTGATTACTATTGTGGTATGTCTTATCCTTCCTACCACAGCTCCTCTTGTAGGTATGCTTATGCTTGGTAACCTCTTCAAGGAGTCGGGCGTGGTAAGACAGCTTACCGAGACTGCTTCCAACGCTATGATGTATATCGTTGTTATTCTTCTCGGAACCAGCGTAGGTGCAACCACCAGCGCTGAGTCTTTCCTTAACGTAAGTACTCTTAAGATTGTAGGACTTGGACTTGTTGCATTCATGTTTGGTACCGCTGCCGGAGTTTTATTCGGTAAGATTATGTGCGTTGCCACAAAGGGTAAGGTTAACCCTCTTATCGGTTCAGCCGGCGTATCTGCTGTACCTATGGCAGCCAGAGTATCTCAGAAGGTCGGTGCTGAGGCAGATCCTACCAACTTCCTTCTCATGCATGCTATGGGACCTAATGTAGCAGGTGTTATCGGTACCGCAGTTGCAGCCGGAACCTTCATGGCGATTTTTGGGGTCTTCTAAGTTATACTTTCCAGGCGAGAGCGTCGATAGGTTCTGAACGAACCATGTAGCGTCGCCGGCACTTAGCGAATTCGAAGAATGAGCTTAGTACCGCTGCGTAACGCGTTATGAGCCGCGAGGCGTGTGAGTGAAGAATCCTATCGATGCTAGGCGCCGTTACTAGGATAAAAGACATACAATGATGGAAATTTAGAAAGGAATTAATCATGGCAGAAATTGAAAAGAAACCCATTAAGATAACCGAGACCGTGCTCCGTGATGCACATCAGTCTCTTATCGCTACAAGAATGCCTACCGAGTTCATGCTTCCTATTGCAGAGAAGATGGATAAGGTTGGATATCACTCAGTAGAGTGTTGGGGTGGTGCTACTTTCGACGCATCACTCAGATTCCTCAAGGAAGATCCTTGGGACAGACTTAGAAAGCTTCGTGATAAGTTTAAGAACACAAAGCTTCAGATGCTTTTCAGAGGACAGAATATCCTTGGATATCGTCCCTATGCAGATGATGTTGTAGATGCTTTCGTTGAGAAATCAATCGCAAATGGTATCGATATCATCAGAATTTTCGATTGCCTTAACTACATGCCCAATCTTCAGGAAGCAGTTAATGCAACAAACCGTATCAAGAAGCAGGAAGGAAGAGGACATGCACAGGTTGCCCTTTCCTATACTCTCGGAGATGCATATACCCTCGAGTACTGGGCTAACATGGCTAAGCAGATCGAGGAGATGGGTGCAGATTCCATCTGTATCAAGGATATGGCCGGACTTCTTGTTCCTTACAGAGCTACTGAGCTTATCAAGGCTATGAAGGAGAACACCAAGCTTCCTATTCAGCTTCACACTCACTACACTTCAGGTGTAGCTTCAATGACTTACCTTAAGGCAGTTGAGGCCGGTGTAGACGTTATCGATTGTGCAATGAGTCCTCTTGCTATGGGTACCTCACAGCCCGCTACCGAGGTTATGGTAGAGACCTTCAGAGGAACTCCCTATGACACCGGTTACGATCAGGATCTCCTTGCAGAAATCGCTGATTACTTTGCTCCCTACAGAGATGAGTGCTTAAAGAGCGGACTTCTCTCACCCAAGGTTCTTGGTGTTAATATCAAGACTCTTCTTTATCAGGTACCCGGCGGAATGCTTTCCAACATGGTTAGCCAGCTTAAAGAGCAGAACGCAGAAGATAAGTACCGTGAAGTGCTCGAGGAGATTCCCCGTGTGCGTAAAGACCTCGGTGAGCCCCCTCTTGTTACACCTTCATCACAGATCGTTGGTACACAGGCTGTATTTAATGTTCTTATGGGCGAGAGATACAAGATGGCTACAAAGGAGACCAAGGCAGTTCTCCGCGGTGAGTACGGTCAGACTGTTAAGCCTATGAACCAGGAAGTAATCGATAAGGTTATTCCCGGAGAGAAGAGACTTACCGGACGTTTTGCAGATACTCTCGATAACGAGATGGATAAGCTTGAGAACGAGATGAAGGAATGGAAGCAGCAGGATGAGGATGTACTTTCATATGCGCTCTTCCCTCAGGTTGCTACCGACTTCTTCAAGTATCGTCAGGCACAGCAGGAAAAGGTTGATATGACTCAGGCAGATACTGCCAACAAGGCATATCCTGTTTAATAACGTATATCAATTTAATATAATATTGTTTTAAATCCAAAGGTACCGGCTAATATCCGGTACCTTTTTTCCTGTCTTTTCTAGTGGAATAATTACATTTCACATGTTATACTATAAACATATCGTGAAGTTTTTTTGACGAGAAGATTTTTCGAGATTTTCCGAAACTCGGGACAGATATTGTTGATAAGTGGTAGAGAATATGATTACGTTATATTACGATACTTTTGTTGGAATAGCCGGATTCATGATGCTTCTATACATTATGAGATGGCGAAAGAACGCATCATTTGAATATATGTTTACATTCGCCCTGGTTCCTGTAGTGAATCTGGGTTATTCCTGGCTTGCCAAGGCTACCACTTTGCAGGAAGCCCTGATAGCCAACAAACTTACATACATCGGCGGATGCTTTTTGCATTTGTTCCTTCTTTTCGGTATTATTTCCCTTTGCAATATTAAGCTTCGCAACTATATGAGAACAATAATTGTATTCATCGGCTTTTTAATGTATGGATGCGTGCTTACAATGGGCAAAAATCCATATTTTTACAAGAGCGTTGATTTCGAAATTGTAGACGGTGTCGGAACTTTAGTTAAAGAATACGGACCTTTGCATACTCTTTTTTACGTTTATATGATTACAATTATGATTCTCAGCGTAGGAGTACTTATATACGCCATGCTGTTTAGACCGGATACATCTGTTAGAACTCTTTACATACTGATTGTTCTCGATGTTATCAGTGTTACTTCATTTTTCGGAAGCAGAGCCATAAGTAAATCGCTTGGAATCAATATTGAGATAATGCCTGTTTTCTATGTGTTTGCAGAGATTACATTCTTATCACTGTTTAGAAGGATAAAACTTTACGATATTACGTCAGGAATTGCCGAAACCCTTCTTGAAGAGGGCAATGACGGTATTATTTGTTTTGACAGAAACAAAAGATTTTTGGTATGCAATAAAACTGCAAAGCTGGCTATCCCACCGCTTGCAAATGCCAAAGCGGATTCTTTGCTTGATCCCAAAGTATATGAATATGAGACAATTCTTACATGCTTAAATATCTTTTCAAGAAATGAGATTTCTTCCGAACCGTACATTTTGGAAACAGAGGATAAAATCTTTGAGATATCCCCAAACAATATGTACGATGAGAAGCGGTTGTGCGGCTATTATTTACTGCTTGTTGATGTTACCAAAGACAGACAGTACTCACTTAAGATGAAGGAAGCCGCAGAAAGAGCTATCGCCGCAGAGAAAGCAAAAAGCAGCTTTTTGGCTCAAATGTCACATGAGATCAGAACCCCCATTAATGCCGTTCTGGGCATGAATGAAATGATTTTAAGAGAAGCTAAGGATGATGAGATCCTCGAATACTCCGAGAACATTCAGGGAGCCGGAAAAACACTTTTGCTTCTTATAAACAGCATACTTGATTTTTCAAAGATTGAAAGCGGTAAGATGGAAATCGTGCCTGTTAAATACAGCACATTGGATATGATTGGAAATTGCTTTAATTCCGTTATGCCAAGGGCTGCTTCAAAAAACCTTACGGTTATCAAGGATATTGATTCCAATCTTCCGAGAGAGCTTTACGGCGACGATGTGAGAGTATCTCAGATTATAGTAAATCTGCTTACAAATGCTGTTAAATATACCGAGATCGGAAGCGTTACCCTTTCCATACGTGAGGTTTCGAGAAATTCCAAAGACATCTTTATAAGAGTCGAGGTCAAAGATACCGGTATCGGAATTAAAGAAGAGGATATGGATAAGCTTTTCGAATCTTTTGGAAGAGTGGAAGAAAAGCGAAACAGAAATATTGAGGGTACAGGCCTCGGAATGTCCATTGTAACGGGATTGCTGGATATGATGAACAGCAAATTAAATGTTGTAAGCAGGTACGGAGAGGGGTCAAGTTTTTCCTTTGTAATAAAACAGGAAATAACCGATGCAAGACCCATTGGGGATTATGAGGTAAGCGGAGCTGAAAAAAAGAAAGTCGAAATGCACGAGATGATTAATATTACCGGCAAGGAAGTGCTGATAGTCGATGACAACACGATGAACCTAAAGGTTGCCTCAAGATTTCTTAAGCTTGCGGGTGTAAATGCCGATTTGGCTTTGTCCGGCCCGGAGGCTATAGATATGGTTAAGGAAAAGAAATACAATATGATTTTTCTTGATCATATGATGCCTAAGATGGATGGCATGGAGACTCTTGCAAATATGAAAAGGGAAGGCCTTATCGAGGCAGATACAATAGTTGTAGCGCTTACGGCAAACGCAATAACGGGGGCAAAGGAGCTATATCTAAACGCCGGCTTTGATGATTACTTAAGTAAGCCAATCGATATTAAGGGACTTGATGATCTGCTTCGCAAATATTTTACTGTAGGATAGATAAGAGAGGAATAAAAATGGCACGAAAAGAATCAATAACAATAAATATGATACTTGATACTGCGTTCGGAATGGTTAAAACCGACGGCATTGAAAGTGTTACCGCAAGAAAGGTTGCAGCCGCAGCAAACTGCTCTACACAGCCTATTTTCAGAGTATACAAAAATATGGAAGAGCTGCAAAAAGCGGTTTATGAGAAAACCATTGTTTATTTCCTGGATTATTACAAGGCTTTTCCCAAAAAGAGTAATGTACCGTTTACCAATCTGGGTCTTGCATATATATCTTTTGCAAGAGAAGAAAAGAACTATTTTAAACTTTTGTTCTTGGGCGGCTTTGAAGGCGGAAAAAGCATGTATGAGCTTTTAAACGGTGAGGACGGAAATGTAGTAAAGGAAATCAATCTTGCCCGCACCATGGGATGTTCTAATCCCGGACATATGTTTATGAAAATGTGGATATTTATTCACGGTGCAGCCTGCATGACTTTATCCGGAGATTTTGATCTGACGGATGATGAGACCACATCACTTTTGGAAAAATCCTATGAATCATTTTCCAGAGAATAGAGAAAGCGAGAACACCAGATGAATTCAGGTAAAGATGTGCTTTCATTAATTCGCGAAAGCATGCCGGGAATGAGTAAAAGCCACAAAAAAATAGCGGAATATGTGCTTGATATGTATGATGAGGCGGTGTTTTTAACTGCTGCAAAAGTCGGAGAAGCTATTGGAGTAAGCGAGTCTACGGTTGTGAGGTTCGCGATGGCTCTGGGCTTTGACGGATATCCGGAATATCAAAAAGCTCTTGGAGAATGCATTAAGGGAAAAATCTCCAAAATGCAAAAACTCGATGAGAGATACGGCGGAAGCACGCAGTCAGAAATAGTTAAATCCGTTCTTACTTCCGATATGGAAAAGATACAGGATACAATCAACAATCTTAATGCGGATGCCTTTAACGCGGCGGTAGATACGCTGCTTAGCGCGGATAATGTTTATATCATGGGACTTAGAAGTAATGAGCCGCTTGCGGCGTTTTTACACTTTTATCTGAACATGATAAGAGACCATGTGGTACTCTTAAATACGACATCAACAACCGAAACCTTTGAGCAGATGCTAAGAATAAGCGAAAAGGATTGTTTTGTCGGAATAAGCTTCCCCAGATACTCTATGAGAACACTAAAGGCAATGGAATTTGCCAGTGACAGGAGAGCAAAAATCATCTCTATCACCGACTCTGCGTATTCGCCCATGAACCTTTATTCTTCATGCAACTTGTTTGCAAGAAGTGACATGGTTTCCATAGTCGATTCGCTTGTGGCACCGCTTAGCATAATCAATGCTCTCGTGGTAGCAATGTGCCTTAAAAAACCTGAGGCGGTAAATGCGGATCTAAAGATGCTTGAGGATGTATGGGGCAACTACCAGGTATACTTAAATGATGAGATCAATTTCATTGATTCGGAACCTATCCTCAACTATTCGCTTAGAAAAAAGAAAGACAAAACTGATGAATCATGATTAAAAAAATGATAAATCCGCATAACAAGATTTAAATGAGAAATGCGAATGCAAACGTGCGGTAAATCGGTTTGACAGAAAGACATAATAATGAGTAATGTAATTGTTGTAGGAGGCGGTGCTGCCGGAATGATGGCTGCTGTATCTGCCGCCGAAAACGGTCACGAAGTGACACTTATAGAAAAAAATGAGAAGCTCGGGAAAAAGCTCTACATCACCGGAAAAGGCAGGTGCAATGTCACAAACGCAGCTGATGTTGAGACTTTGCTTTCGAATGTTATAAGCAATAAAAAGTTTCTGTACAGTGCTTTTTACAGCTTTGATAATACGGCGCTCATGGATATGATAGAAGGCGCCGGATGCCCTTTAAAAACAGAACGCGGAGACAGAGTTTTTCCGGTATCGGATCATTCGTCGGATATTATAAAAGCGTTTGAAAAGCTTTTAAACAAAAATGGTGTTACGATAAAACTTAATACAACCGTAAAAGAAGTGGTGACAGACGGCGGTGAGGTGATAGGCGTCAAAGTTTTAAAGAAAAACCCAAACAATACCGCCTCAAAAGTAACTCTTTTTAAGGCTGATGCAGTTATAGTATGTACCGGCGGTGTATCCTATCCTCTTACCGGATCTACCGGCGACGGCTACAGATTTGCGGAAAAGTGCGGACATACATTGGTTAGTCCGCATCCTTCGCTGGTGCCCTTTGAAACTGCGGAAACCTGGCCTTCATCATGCATGGGATTGTCATTGAAGAATGTTTCGTTAAAGCTTGTTTGCGGTAAAAAGACTGTTTACGACGGCTTTGGAGAGATGCTTTTTACGCATTTTGGAATAAGCGGACCACTGGTTTTATCTGCCAGCGCATATTACGACAGCGCGAAGCATAAAGACTGCAAAGCCATAATCGATCTTAAGCCCGCGCTTTCCGAGGAACAGCTCGATAAGCGTATACTAAGGGATTTTGAAGAGAATATAAACAAATCTTTTATAAATGCGATTTCAGGGCTTTTGCCTTCCGCTTTAATACCCGTTATTGCGGATGAAAGCAAAATAGATCGTGAAAAAAAGGTGCATGATATAACAAAAGAGGAGAGAAAAAATCTCCTGTATGCGCTTAAAAACCTTACTTTAAACATTGCTGGAACAAGGGGATTTGACGAGGCGATAATAACGCGAGGCGGAATAAGCGTAAAGGATATTGATCCCGGAACTATGGAATCAAAATTTGTAAAGGGACTATATTTTGCCGGAGAGGTATTGGACCTTGATGCACTGACCGGCGGATTTAATTTGCAGATTGCCTGGTCGACGGGACATGCTGCGGGAAGCAGTGTTTTGTAGGTATATAAAATAACTAAAATAAATACAGAATACAAAATGTAAATACAAATAATAAATACAAAAATATTAAATATTTATACAAGAAAAATAGTATAAAAAAGAGGTAGTTATGGCACTTAATATAGCAGTAGACGGCCCTGCGGGAGCCGGGAAAAGTACAATAGCAAAGCTTGTTGCAAAAAAGAAAAACATAATCTATGTAGACACCGGAGCCATGTACAGAGCAATCGCACTTTATATCCTAAGAAAAGGCACGGATTTAAATGATTCCGAAGCTGTTTCAAGAGACTGCAAGGGGGCAAATGTAACCATCGGCTACGATAACGGAACACAGATAGTTTTCTTAAACGGCGAAAATGTAAATGCATTTTTACGTACCGAGGAAGTAGGCAATACCGCATCGAAAACCAGTGCTAATCCTGCGGTCAGAGCTCAGATATTTAACCTTCAGCAGCAGCTTGCAAAAGAAAATGACTGCATCATGGACGGAAGAGATATAGGATCGGTTGTTTTGCCCGGGGCAAAGCCCAAGATTTATCTGACCGCCTCAAGTGAGGTCAGAGCAAAACGCAGGTTTGACGAGCTGATTGAAAAGGGAGAAAAACCTGATTTTGACAAGATAAAAGAAGACATAGAAAAGCGTGATTATCAAGATATGCACAGAGAAATATCACCACTGGTTAAAGCAGAGGACGCTGTTTTGGTTGACTCTTCCGATATGACTATTGATGAGGTCGTCGAAAAGATCTGTTCTTTGTGCGAGTGAATTTACTTCTGATAATGACTTTGGGAAATGAAGACTTAAATATAGACATTGTTATATTTTTTCGCAGACAGGAGAATTAATGGAAATCAAACTTTCAAAGCACGCCGGATTTTGCTTTGGAGTAGAGCGTGCGGTGGGAACGGTATATGACCTTATAAAAACCGGAAAAACCATATATACTTATGGCCCTATAGTCCATAACGAAGAAGTGGTAAGAGAGCTTGAAGAAAAGGGCGTAAAAGTTATAAAAAGCGAGGAAGAACTTGAGAGTATTATTCCCGAAAAAGACGCTGTGGCAGTTATAAGAGCACACGGCGTTCCGGTAAAGATTCAAGAGCTTTTATCAAAAAAAGGATTTGAGGTGGTTGATGCCACATGTCCTTTCGTAAAAAAGATACATAAAACCGTTATGAATAAAAATTCCGATGGTGATTCAATAATAATCGTCGGTGACCCGCTTCACCCCGAGGTAATAGGCATAAAAGGGCAGTTTGACGGGGAATGCATAATATTCAAAGATGTGTCTGACGCCGAAAAATTTGTACCCGAGGCGGGAAAAAGTTATACCATGGTGTCACAAACGACATTTCAAAGCAAGAAATTTAAAGAGATTGTTGAAATTCTTGAAAAAAAAGAGTACAATGTTCATGTTGTGAATACAATTTGCAACGCGACCGAAGAAAGACAACGCGCAGCCGAAACTCTGGCAGCTGAGGCTGACGCTATGATCGTGATAGGAAGTGCCGGCAGTTCAAATACAAGAAAACTGTATGAAATATGCAGGAACTGCTGTGAGAACACCTTTTACGTTCAAACACCAAATGATCTCGATATGAGTAAAATCGCTTCGGCTGATTTGGTGGGTATTACCGCAGGGGCTTCCACCCCGCAAAAATTAATTGAGGAGGTTCAAAATAATGTCAGAGGAACTTACTTTTGAACAAATGCTGGAAGATTCATTCAAAACAATTCATACAGGAGAGGTAGTAGAAGGTACT
>JAIKXH010000165.1 GCA_024684215.1 Lachnospiraceae bacterium | reverse complement strand
TCAGCTTTTGTTGGATCATAAGGGCGAGATAGTTTCCCGCGATGAACTCATGACTGCGCTTTGGGATAATGATGAGTATTTAAACGATAATGCGCTCTCGGTAAATATCAGCAGGCTCAGAAGCAAACTATCCGAGCTTGGTAGTGCTGACGCAATAGAAACAAGGAAAAAGCAGGGGTATGTATTAAAATGAAATTTTCATCTTTTTTAAAGGACCGAGCAATCGCATACATAATAAGAACAGTACTTCTGGCGGTCTGCATGATATTTTTGATGGCGCTGAAGGTCGGAACGAGCGCTGTTATTGTGGTTTTGGTCACGTTTGTAACAGCGGCCGTTACGGTTGATTTATGGGACTACAGCCGGAAAAATAAATTCTATAACAGGTTTGTAAATTCGCTGAATGATATGGACAAAAAATACCTTATAACCGAGGTGGTGGACAGACCGGCCTTTTATGAGGGGCAAATACTGTATGATTCCTTGACTGACTGTGATAAGTCCATGGCCGAGAATGTGGCCTTATACAGGTCTCAGAGCAAGCATTTTAGGGAATATATTGAAATGTGGGTCCATGAGATAAAGATTCCCGTCGCTTCCCTCAGGCTTATGTGTCACAACAATCCTGAAACCGACAAAAAGATGAGCGGCGAGATAAAGAGAATCGATGATTATATCGAAAATGTTCTTTACTATTCGCGCAGTGAAAACGCCGAAAAGGATTATATTATAAAAGAAATATCCCTTCAAAAAGCATTTGGAAGTGTGGCAGTTAAAAACAGAGAAATGCTCCAACTAATGGATGCAACGCTTGATGTTAAAGGCTTAGATGTCCCTGTGTTAACCGATGGCAAGTGGCTTGAGTATATGATAGGTCAGCTGATGTCAAACAGCATTAAGTACAGGTCAAAGAAAAGACCACTTATGATAAATGCTTATGCAGAGGATATGGACGATAGGGTAGTCTTTCATTTTAGGGACAACGGAATCGGAATTACAGAAAGAGATATTCCTTATGTATTTGAAAAGTCGTTTACGGGAAGCAACGGCCGGAAGGACAATAAATCCACGGGAATGGGGCTTTATATAGTTAAAAGCTTGTGTGACAGGCTGGGGCACAATATAGATGCTTCGTCAAAAGAGGGAGAATTTACCGAGTTTCGAATTGCTTTTTTGAAGAATGATTATTTTAAGATGAGCTAAAAATAACCTTTGGAGCTTTGCATGTATTTTTAATTTCGATGAAGGCTCACACAAAATCTATTTTGAATGCAAGTACTATAAATCAAGGTTACAAAATTGTAATGTTTTGTAAGATTGGAAAAACGACTTTATATAGTGATTCATGTAAATTATAAATCACAGAGTTGAAAGGAGTTTTTTACATGGAATTACTAAAAGTAGAACAAATTGAAAAGTACTACGGAAATAAATCAAGCCTCACCAAGGCGATAGATGATATTTCCTTCAAGGTTGATAAGGGGGAGTTTGTAGCAATAATGGGAGCTTCCGGAAGCGGAAAGACCACCTTGCTTAACTGTATCTCAACCATTGACCGCGTGACAGCGGGCCACATCTATCTTGAAGGTGTCGATGTTACGGCACTCAAGGGAAAGGCGCTAAACCGTTTTCGCCGTGAAAAGCTCGGTTTTATTTTCCAGGATTTTAATTTGCTGGATACGCTTACGGCTTATGAGAATATTTCGCTGGCGCTTTCTATTCAAAAAAAATCAGCGAGCGTAATCGATGCCGCGGTAAAAAATGTTGCCGAGCAGCTCGGAATAACCGATGTGCTTAACAAGTACCCTTATCAGATGTCAGGCGGGCAAAAGCAGCGTGTGGCTTCTGCCAGAGCGATTGTGACAAATCCAAGCCTCGTTCTTGCCGACGAACCTACCGGAGCTCTTGATTCAAAGTCTTCAAAGATGCTTTTGGAACGTTTTAACTATCTGAACAAGGAATGTAACGCCACGATCATGATGGTTACTCATGACAGCTTTTCGGCAAGCTATGCGAGCCGCGTCATCTTTATAAAAGACGGTAAGATATATCATGAGATTGCCCGCGGAGAGGACAGCAGGAAGCAGTTCTTTGACAAGATTATAGACGTGGTTACTTTGCTTGGGGGTGATGCGAATGATGTTATTTAAACTCCCAATCAGAAATATGCGAAGAAGTATCAGAGACTACGCAATTTATTTCTTTACCCTTATTATCGGCGTCTCGGTATTTTATGTATTTAATTCCATCAGCGGTCAGGCTGCTATGATGGAGGTCAGCAGGAGCAGAAACGATATAGTAGAGCTCCTTGGCACGACTATTTCGGGCGTGAGCGTATTTGTAGCAGTTATTTTGGCGCTCTTAATCGTTTATGCGAGCAGATTTTTAATGAAACGCAGAAACAGAGAATTTGCCCTGTATATGCTTCTCGGTATGAGCAAGGGCAAGATATCTGCCATATTGCTTGTTGAAACAATCCTTATCGGCATAGGCTCGCTTGTCGTAGGAATCGGAGTAGGGATCGGTTTGTCACAGCTTATGAGCGCACTTGTGGTAAATCTTTTTGAGGCGGATATGTCTGCATTCAGATTTACGATTTCCGGTAAATCTATTGTTATGACAATAATCTATTTTGCGATAATGTATCTGGTGGTGATGATTTTTAACAGCACCACAGTTACAAGAATGAAGCTTATAAATCTGATTCAGAGCGGTAAAAAGTCTGAAAGGATACGCCTTAAAAATCCTATATTGTGTGTGATCATATTTATTGCTTCCGCAGCGGTCCTTGGCTATGCTTATTATGAGGTGGGTTGGAATTACGGTGAATTAAATCAGAGAAAAATGGCACTTATGATAGGGATGGGAGCCCTGAGTACATTTTTTATCTTTTGGTCTGTATCGGGACTATTTTTAAGAATCATCATGTCGATGAAAAATGTGTATCACAGAGGCTTAAATGCATTTACTTTCCGTCAGCTCAGCAGCAAAGTAAATACCATGGTTTTTTCCATGACTGTCATTTGTCTTATGCTTTTTGTTACCATATGTGCTTTGACAGCTGCATTTTCCATCAGAAATTCGCTAAATTCCAACATTAAAGAGTTGTGCCCCGCTGATGCCGAGATAAATTTCGCGGCTGATGAGATGGGAATTTCGGAAATCTATGCGGACTGCGGATATGATATAACCGATGGTTTCAAAGAGTATTCAGAGATAACCATTTACGGAGATCCGTCATTTATACTTGCGGCTTCTCTGGGCTCACATCTTGAGAGTATAAGAGCAAACTACAGATTCCTTGATTACGAAAGTCCCGAAGAAATTGTAAAGCTCAGTGAGTACAATAAGTTGATGGAGCTGTATGGCAAAGAAACACTGGAGATGGAAGATGATGAGTTTATATTGATTTGTGATTTTAAATCCATGAAGGCAGTACGCGATGAGGCACTGGATACCGGCTCGGAGATTACAGTGTTTGGAAAAACGCTTCATTCAAAATATTCAGAATGTCGGGATGGTTTTATCAGTATAAGCGCGCAGCATGTTAATATTGGAGTATTTATTGTGCCGGATGAAATCGTGCCGGAGGATTGTGCGAAGGAATATCGTTTTATCGGAAACTACGACGGAACTACAAAGGAAGAACTTGAAGCAGTTGAAAGTGTCCAGCGCGAGAGATTTAATGCGGTATACCAAGGATTTGGAACGGTTCGCGAGGGAGCAGTATATGACGGCTCAATCAACACTAAGCTTGATATATTTGAGGCAGCTGTCGGGTTAGGTGCTATACTTGCTTTCCTTGGACTTTACATAGGATTGGTGTTCTTGATCGCCTGCGGTGCAATCCTGGCGCTCAAGGAACTTTCGGAGAGTGTAGACAGCCTGCCCAGGTATGAGATGCTCAGAAAAATCGGCGCTGAGGAGAGGGATATAAATATTTCGCTATTTAGACAGACCGGAGTGTTTTTCCTGCTTCCTTTGGTACTTGCCATAGTACATTCGGTATTTGGTATGAAGTTCGCGACCCAGGTCATGGAAGTGTTCGGAACGGACGGAATAAAGGAATCCATCATCCTTACGTCGATCATTCTCCTTGTTATCTACGGCGGATATTTCCTTGTAACATTTTACAACAGCAGGTGGATAATAAAGGGCAGAGAGCTTGCTTGATAAATCTACACAGAAATATTTTTACAATATTAAAGACAACATAAAAGATAATACAAAAGCCAAATTAAAGACAACATAAAAGACATCCCTGCGGTGAATGAGGTGAGCCTCAAATGCGGGATGTCTTTTTATTTGCAAGATTCAATTAAACACTTCGATGTATCTTTAGTTATTTTTCAAAAAGGAATCGCTCGGGGAGGGTTACTTTAAAGTCCCTGGCAAGATTTCTAAAATCGTCAGGCTGTATGGTCTGGCGTTTTTTGTCGGTCATGGAGAGGACCTTCACGAGGATTTCTGCGGATTTTTCAACTGTGTGCATGAGTCCGAAGGTAAGGTCGAAATCTTCGCCTGAGCAAAACATTCCGTGATGTGCCCAGATGGCCACATCGTATTTTTCCATAAGTTTGCTGGTCTCCACCGCAATGTCACGTCCCCCGGGAACCATCCAGGGCACTACGCCGATTCCGTCGGGGAAAACAACCGGACACTCGGTGGCCATTTCCCAAAGCTCCCTTGTAAAGGTTTCATCGTTCAGAGGCAGAACAAATGTAAGAGCGATGGTGTTTACGGGGTGCGCGTGGTAAATCACGCGGTGTTTTCCGTTTGTGATTCTTTTTTTAACCTCATGGTTCATAAGGTGTGAGGGAAGCTCGGAAGTAGGTCTGCCTCCGTTTACAAGTCCCCAGCATATACGATAGTTTTCGCCTTTTTCATCAATCTCAATGATTGCAATTGAGTCTTCGGGTTTAATCGATACATTCCGGAAAAATTTTCCCGAACCGGTGGTTATAAAGTATTCGCCGGCAAGTCCGGGAACTGTGGTTCCGATATCTTGCCATTTGCCGGGAGTAAAGTTTTCCTTTAGCTCTTCAACTTCCTCATTTTTCATGCGGTATGTGAGGTTTCCGCCGTTGCGCTCATGCCATCCTTGCTGCCATCCGTCATCAGCCATGCGGATATATGCTTTTACTATTTCCGATTCTAAAACTTTCATTATATTGCCTTTCAGTTATATATCTTTTATATTAATTATTTTAGATCATGTTAGTTATTTTGCTATCTTTTTAAAAGTACATCATTTTCATATTTTTGCACTTCTTCAAACCAGGGACGCCACAGGGAGAGGAAAGTGAAGGGAGTGGCGTTTTGTCGGGGAGAAGGGGACGCCACAAGGAGAGGAAAGTGAAGGGAGTGGCGTCGGTGTAGTGTGGAGGCGACGCCACAATCGAGCGAAGGAATCAATAGTGGGGCACAGATAGATGGCGGGCGACGCCACAATCGAGCGAAGGAACCAATAGTGGGGCACAGATAGATGGCGGGCGACGCCACAAATGGAAGCTTGTGGGGCTCCGCATGCTTTTGCCTAGGCTATAGAGCCCCACAATTCAAACAACCTCACATTTTGCATGCTTCTGTCTAGGATGCAGAACACCACAAATAGCGAAAAAGCCGGAAATTTATGTCGTTGGTTCAAACCAGGGACGCCACAGGGAGAGGAAAGTGAAGGGAGTGGCGTCGGTGTAGTGTGGAGGCGACGCCACAATCGAGCGAAGGAATCAATAGTGGGGCACAGATAGATGACGTGCGACGCCACAAACCATATAAACAAGGAAATTTTATAATTATTTTATCATTATGATGTTGCATCACAGGGATAAGTAAGGTATATTCTGTATGTCTACAAATTTCTATGTGATTTATTCTCACAAGTGATTCCGTTTTAGAATGAAATGTTTTGCATTATTTTGTACTGTTTGGTACTTTTTTACATTAAGAGGGGGAATAATTGAAAGACTGTAAAATTGAATTAAAAAAAGAAATAAAGCTATTGGATAGTTTGATTGAAAAAGCTGAGAAACGGATTAGAAATAATAATGATTTTGAAGGCGAAATTGTATATGGACATAAGAGGGAAAATGGATATCAGTACTATTTCAAAAGACCCAACGGAAAAAGAGAATATATAAAAAAAGCTGACAGAGATATTGCTAGAAAAATAATACAAAAAGACTATGATAGGTCTGTATTGAAAATTATGATTCAGCAGAGGAAAAGGATAAGCAGTTTTGTTAAATCTTATGACATTTCAAAATTCGAAAGGGCATTCTCAGATTTGTCTGTTGGTAGAAAGGAATTGATAACCCCTATCTACCCTACGGATGCTGAGTTTATTAAAAGCTGGGAGCAGAGCCATGCGGGGAACATAAATTCTTTTCCAAATGAAAATCAATATTTGACAGATAGAGGAGAGCGTGTGAGATCCAAGTCTGAGAAAATACTTGCAGACATGTTTTTCAGAATGAAAGTACCTTATTGCTATGAGCCAAAGGTGGAACTGAAAAATGGAAAGAATGTCTATCCTGATTTTGCTCTTTTGAATTTGCGGGAAAGAAGGACGATTTATTGGGAGCATTTTGGGCTTATTGATGATGGGGAATATGCTATGAGGGCATTGAAGAAAATAAAAATGTATGAGGCCTGCGGATATGAAGCGGGATATAATCTTTTGTTTTCAATGGAATCTGGAGAAATGCCGCTGGATACAAAATTCATAGAGGAGAAAATCAGAGAGAAACTGTTGTAGAATTACGATAGAGAAGAAAATCAGATAGAAACTGTTGTAGAATTACGATAGAGAAGAAAATCAGAGAGAAATTGTTGTAGATATTTGTTGGAAAAGATAGTTAAAAAGAGACAGATGTAAAATTATAGAGGTCGGTGATCTAGAGTAGCCAAGGCAGAACTTGACACTGTTTTATTGTGAGAATATTCTAACTATAAGTGAAGTGATATTAATAGCCCAAAAGATAAATTTGCAAAGTAAATATGAGGCTACAAAATAAAGTATAAGCATAAAGCAAAGCGGAAAGCAAAGTATGTGGTGTATGAAATAGGAAGGTAAAAATGGACTTGGTTAAAAAAGTAGAAGAGTTTATTTTTAAAAATTATAAAGTAAAGCCGGAGCATCCTTGGCATCAGTACCCGCAATATGAGACATTCAAGGAAATGTATTCCGGCAAGTGGTTCGCAATCGTGATGAATGTAGGCCGTGAGAAACTTGGTATTGCCGGAAACATTGAGCGATACGATGTGTCATTAGGCTATGAAGAAACCGGAATTTACGGTGCGGCAAGGAATGAACCGCTTGGCTATGAAGAAACCGGAATTTACGGTGCGGCAAAGAATGAGATATTTGGCGATGTTTGGATTATAAATGTTAAAGCCGATACAGATTTTATATCAATGGTTGCCGGAACCAATGGTTACCTGCCGGCTTATCACATGAGCAAGAAAAATTGGATTACAATCTTGCTGGACGGCACAGTTTCGCTGGAGGAAATAAAAGCCAGAATTGCCGACAGTTATCAAATGATATCGGATACTCCGACTAAAAGAATATATGAGGCGGTCAAAAAAATTCCAAAAGGGAAAGTTGCAACATACGGAAAGGTTGCGGAGATGGCCGGAAATCCGAAGATGTCCAGAGCGGTTGGAAATGCGCTCCACAAAAACCCAGACCCGGAAAACATTCCTTGCTATAGGGTTGTGAATTCAAAGGGAGAGTTGGCGGAGGCGTTTGTCTTTGGAGGAGACAAAGTGCAGCAGAGATTACTTGAGGCAGATGGCGTGGAAGTTGTTTCGGGCAAGGTTGATTTGAGCAAATTTGGATTGTAAGAGATTTTGAAAAACAGGTTTGTAAGGATTCTTGAAAATACAGGATTGTAGGAGTTTTTGAAAAAACAGGATTATAAAAAATTGCAGAAACAGGATTGAAAAATTTTTGAAAAAACCCTCTTGACTCTTCCCTTGGGGAACCCCTTAAGGTGGATTTATAAAGAAAAAAGGAGGTTCCGTTATGGATAAAAAAATGACATCAGGTGAGATTGCCAAGAAGGCAGGAGTTTCTCAAAAAGCTGTGAGGTTGTACGATGAAAAGGGACTGCTAAAGCCGACTGATTATTCGGAAGGAAATTACAGGCTCTATGACAAGGCGGCTTTGCAGGTTTTGGAAAAGATCGTTGCGCTCAAACAAATAGGTTTTTCTCTCGAAGAAATCAGGGATAATCTTGTTAATGGTGAGGCGTCAAATATCGAGGATGCGCTTCGCATGCAGCTTAAGGTTATGGAGGAGAAACGCTACCGGACCGAAAAGGTGATAGATGCAATCAATCGTACGCTTGACAGAAAAAATGAAAAGCTTGACTGGGATGATGTTGCTGAGATTGTTCAAAATGTAAGCCTCGATCAAAGCGCCGATGAGAGACACTGGGATGCACTTAAACATACCGGTTCAGAGGAAGATTGGTATGTAAAGATTTTTAAGTCGTTAAATATAAAAAAGGATGAGAAAATATTAGATCTTGGATGCGGTTTTGCTAAGCTTTGGAGGAATAATGTAAGTGAAATTCCTGCGGGTGCAAGCATTTTTGCGTATGATATTCACGGAAGCTGGGCCGACAATTTTGCGGAGTATCTTGAGAATAACAAGGGTGGACTCCCCGAGGGCGTAAATATTTCTCTTGAGTTTGAAAATCTTGAGGAGGAAAGTGCCTGGAAAAATATCGAGAAAAACAAGAAATACGATTTGATCATTGCTCATTATATTGATTATGAACTTAAAAATCCGGAGGCTTTGGTAGAGAGGGCTTCAAAGGTCTTGAAAAAGGGCGGAATGTTTTCGTATAACGGGGCAAATGTGGGATTTTGGAATGTGTTTTTCAAAAAAACGATGGATGATCTCGGACTGAAAAGTGATTTCATCGATGAAAAGGTGAAAATGCAAACCGAAAAGAGAGATGCGTGCATAGCGATGCTTGGGAAGCATTTTGCCAAAACCGAGTCGGTGATATTGTCGAATTGCTGGCACTATAATAATGCCGATGAGCTTTTGCAGAGAATGAAAGAGTATTATCCGGAGCAGGAGAAATACATAGGTGATAAAGCAAATGCGATTAGACAATATTTTGATAAAATAATTCAGGAGAATGGCGAGATTAAGATTGAGATCGGATCGCAGTTCTGGCATTGCTTTAATTGAAGATTCTTAGAGTTGTTTTCTTAATCGGGTGGAAATTAATATTGCAAAATGGTAAAGTGTAGATAGTTATATCTGCACTTTATTTTTGTGGGTATTGCAAACGGCGAGAAGTGCAGGAAAAGTACCAATATAGGATAGAATCAGTTATGTCAAATATTACGGATTATATTAAATGGAGAGGCGATTTATCATTTTCGGAAAAGCCTCTTTCAGATATAGACAATGTGGTGTTCTGCTATTTAAGTTATATCGATTACACAGATTTTTTCCAAAGTGAAACGCTAAGGACTGACGCAGGACAAATGGATGCTTTGGCTGCAAGGACTGAGGAGGCTGCGGCTTCGCCTTGTAAGCAGATAAAAATAAAGGATTTAGCGTCAAAGCCTGCTGAGGAGATTGTGTTTAAATTCATTATGTCGATGGATTTTAACATTCCTTTTGTGGAGGCGGCTGCGGCATCTAAGAGGTTTGGAGAGATTATAGTCGAAGACTATGTACAGGAGACCGATCCTGCGTCGAATATACAGTTTTCGGCGGTTACTTTTGTGCTGGATGATGGCAGCAGTGTTGTTGCATTTAGGGGAACGGACGAGACTATAGTGGGCTGGAAAGAGGATTTCATGCTCAGCTATACGAGAGTACCGGCGCAGGAAAAGGCGTTGGAGTACTTGAGAATGCAGGCAAAAAAGAGGGACAATCTCTATGTCGTGGGGCATTCGAAGGGCGGAAATCTGGCGCTGTACGCTACGGCCTATCTTACAGAAAAAGAGAATGGTAAAGCGAAAACAGATAATTCGCAGCCGTATGAATCAGTTAACGGGGAGGATGAAAAAGTAAAAGCCGGTGAAGTGGCCCCGGGTCGGCTTCAGGATAAAATCAAAAAAATCTATCTTAACGATTCGCCCGGTTTTTGTAGCGAGATTCTGGATGTGAGCCTTATAGATATAATTGCGGACAAGTGCGTGAGATATACTCCGGATTATTGTGTTGTGGGGCATATTTTTGAGCCCAAAGTTCCTGTAAATTACATAGTAAAGAGTAACGGAAAGCAGCTTCTTGCTCATGATATGATGAGCTGGGAAATTTCAGACGGTAGTTTTGAGTATGTATCAGACTATATTCCTGAAAGCAAAAAGCTCAATTCGGTTTTGGATAAATTGATTGAAAAGATGGATTCGGACGCCAGAGAATCTTTTGTAAATTCTCTTTTTGATGCTATGAGTGAAGGCGGCGCGGTAACCATTATGGATTTTGCAAAAAAAGGTCCGGCAGCTTTTGAAAATGTTATAACAAGTGTTGTCAGCGGTAAAGGTGCGGGCACATATATTTTGAACAATGTAAGGCAGAGCATTGTTGACGAACTGGGAAAAAAGAAAGGCTTTAAAAACATATCCAAGGGAACCAGGGCTGTATCTGCAATTCATATAGCGATTATGGTTGTGCTTGGAGTGTTGTGCCTTGTTATTCCGGAGAATTTTTTGCAGGCTTTCCTGGCTGTTTTGGCTTTCGCAAGCACAGTGTTTGAAGTTGTCATCACACTTATCCATCTTAAAAAATCACAGTGGAACCTGAAAAAGGAGAGACTCAGAGTCAGTATATGTGTTCTTATGATAGTGGCTTTTACGCTGCTTATAGTAAAGGAAGATGCACTTTTCCTTGTTACAAGTGCGGCCTTTGGAAGTGCATTTTTGTTATGTGCATATCAGTGCGCCATTGTATTTAAAAATAACAAAGGTGATCTGTCGGTAAGAATCAGATTTGCTTTGGAAGGTGTGGTTGCGATAATACTGGGCCTGTATATTCTTGTTGTTCCGAATATAAATCAGAGTATATATACTATCAGTTGTGGAGTTGTTTTTTTGATAGATGCATTGCTTGAGATAATACATCTTTTGAGGAAACTTTGATCTGCAACTAATTAAAGGAAACGAATATGTATGATTATTTGATAGTGGGAGCAGGACTGTACGGTGCGACATTTGCACATGAAGCAAAGGCGGCAGGCAAAAGCGTACTTGTTATAGACAAAAGGTCTCATATCGGTGGAAATGTCTATACCGAAAATATTGAAGGAATAAATGTTCACAGGTACGGGGCACATATTTTCCACACAAACAATAAGGAAGTATGGGACTTTGTAAGCAGGTTTGCCGGGTTCAACAATTATATAAATTCGCCCAAAGCCAATTATAAAGGAGAGCTGTATTCTCTGCCGTTTAATATGAACACTTTTAAGGAAATGTGGGGTGTCGAGACGGCACAGGAGGCCAAGGCCGAGATAGACAGGCAGCGAAGCGAGATAAAGGGCGAGCCTAAAAATCTCGAAGAGCAGGCGATAAGTTTGGTTGGGCGAGATATTTTTGAAAAGCTGGTTAAAGGCTATACCGAGAAGCAATGGGGAAGAAATTGCAAGGATTTGCCCGCGTTTATTATAAAGCGATTGCCGGTGCGTTTTACTTTTGATAACAATTATTTCAATGCAAAATACCAGGGTATTCCCATCGGGGGCTATACCAAAATGGTTGAAAATATGCTTGAGGGGATAGAAGTAAGGCTTTGCGAGGATTATTTGTCAAAAGCGGGGGATGGTATGTCTGACTTAGGAGGTCATTTGTCAAAAGTAGGGGATGGTAAGTCTGACTTAGGAGGCTATCTGTCAAATAAAGAAAAATACAAACATTTAGCAAAAACTGTGATTTACACGGGCCCCATTGATGCGTATTTCGAATACAAATTGGGAAGGCTTGAGTACAGGTCGCTTCGGTTTGAAAATGAGGTCTTAAATACACCTGATTTTCAAGGAAATGCCGTTATAAATTATACGGATGCAGAGACTCCGTATACCAGGATAATTGAGCATAAGTGGTTTGAGAATATAGTAGAGCAGCATCAAACCGCTACCGGTGTAACAGGCGGTGAGAACAGGATAAACGATAAAAACGAGATAAGTGATAAAAGCGAGATAGATGATAAAAACGAGATAAGCGGTAAAACCGTGATAAGCAGGGAGTACAGCTTGGAGTGGCACCCGGGGGATGAGCCGTATTATCCGGTAAATGATGAAAAAAACAGTCAGCTTTATGACAAATACAAAGCTCTTGCAAAGGACGAGAGGAATGTTTATTTTGGCGGACGGCTCGGAGAATACAAGTATTACGATATGGACGCAGTGATCGCGGCCGCACTCGAACTTTGCGCGAGGTTGTTGTAACATAAAGTAAGACCGCTGAAACATAAAGTGTGACATAAATTAAAATCGCTGTAACACAAAGTAAGAACACTGTGAATGAGATTTTGAAAGAATCTGATACGGGCGAAGCGTAGCCAATGGTTATTGTGATGCGAAAGGAGATATTGGGGATGAGTAAGCAAACGAAACTTATAATGAATAAACTGAAGATAGTGGGATTTTCGCTATACTTTATAATTTTGTTCGGGGAGCGTATAGCGGCGGCTATATATAGTGCAAACATCGGTGATGAGTATGCGCTTAAATCCGGAAATGTATTTAATTATATCGCATATGGAATAACCATTGTCAGTCTGGTGGCAGGAGTGATCCTTTTTGTAAAACCCTTGGTTGAGATGGTTAAGGCGCTTATGTCAAATGAAGAGTATCCTTTTGAGGAGAAAAACGGCAGGCTTATCACAGCAGTAGCAGCGCTGCTTTACGGCGGAATGATGCACACAGGTCTTACCATTCCGGGGCTTCAGTTTACCGCATACGGATTTTTGATAGCGGCAATGATAATCAGGTGCATAGAAGCATGCCTAAGCGGAAGCAGCAAGTTTGTATCCATCGTTTCGGTAATCTATCTGACTCTGTTTTCTATGACGATTCCGGTTTGCTATATATCATTTATGGAGATGCCAAGGCGCACGGTGTTTTACATTTTTGAGTTTGCGGCAGCTATAGTTTTGGTGACGGTCTTCGGAAGGCTTTTGTATAATTATATGCAAAAGGGATCTGCAAATTTTGATATTTTCTATCCGGGAATAATGCTTCTTTTGTCAGGTGCTACGGTTTATCTAAAATGGAATGAAGAAATCAACTGGTTTGTGCTGATATTTGTCGTTCTTACCATAGTGTTTTATCTGGTATTCGGTCTTACCGCAGATTTCAAGAAAAGCAAAATTGCTGAATCAAAAAAATAGGCTTTCAGAGTAAGAATAAAATTACTTTCAGAATAAAAAATAAATTTCAGGACAAAAATAAATTTCAGGACAAAAATAAGTTTCAGAGTAAAATATTTATTTCACTAAAAACTAAAATAATCCTTATTGCCTCCGATATAAGATATAGAGAGGTTTGTTCATCGCTTTTTTTACATCAGGAGGATAGACATGAGGTTAAATGAGAATTCTTTTTTAATGGGAGGTAACGGGCAGACAGTTGCCCGGATTTCAACGGGTGCTTCACCCTTGAATGACAGATTGTCCAAAGAAATCGGAGGAAACTTCGACAAGCAGAATAACACTATAAGCGGAGCTGCACTCAGGGAGAAATTCGATCCTATTGCAGCCAGAAAAAACAGTGCAAAAAAGCAGGCTATGCGTATCATCGGAGAGGCTGTGTCAAATGACACGAGGATCGATGAAGGTATGGAAGAGCATAGAAAAAAAGTCAGGGAACTTACTGCCGAAAACTATGAATACAGTAAGGAAATCACGAAAATCGAGGACCAAAGGAAAGGTCTAAGAAGTGCTTACGGTGTCACCGAGGACAGCGAAGAAGAGCAGGATCTGCAGCTACTTTCCAAAGAGGCGGAGTCAAGGTTTAAGGGTTCTAAGATTACCTTGACCGATGAGGAAATAGAAAAGTTAAAAGAGATAAAAAAAGGCGAGCTTACCGAGTATCAGAAGCATTCTTTGGAACTTAAGAATTCCGAAAAAGAGTACGCTGACAAGATATACGATAACGAGAGACAGATCGGTACCGAGAATTCCATTATAGCCGGAACGAAGCTTGAGCGCCTTAAACATGCGCCCATGGTTGATGCGAAAAAAAGAGCAAATCTTGTCTTAGAACAGGCAAATGATGAGACAAAGGTAATGCTTTTCGAGGAGGGCAAGGAGCATCTCGACGAGCAGTTCGAGGAAAAGATCGAGGATGCAAAGGAAAAGCGCGAGGAAGAGGAGAAGCTCGAAGAGAGGATCGAGAAGATCAAAGATGATAAGCGCGAAAAGCAGAAGATCACAGAGGAAATTCTCGAGTCTACAACTCAGATGGAAGTGGATTCCGCAAACTTCGACGGAGCTGTAGAACAGGTCAAAGAAATGATGAGTAAGCTTAAGCTCCTTGAAGAAGATATAAAGGGCGCAGCCGTTGACAAGGAAGTCTGATTAGTGCTACGGCTTGATGGTTTATCATGGCATGCATAATGATAGACATAATGGCCACGAATTATGAATGTAAATAACAATCATACATCCCCCCAACTTTTAGGTATGTGCCGCAGTGTGCGGGCGCATATCAAAAAGGAGGGGGATTTTTGCACCTAAAAGCGGGGCATACTTGTGTTAAAAGTGGGGGATACTTGTGCCAAAAATGGAAGATTCCGGTGCCGAAGGCGGGGGATTTACTGATATATTTTCCGCCCATAAAAGGGTATTATGATGTATAATAGATGCACATTTTAGAGGAGAGGTTATTTGATTTTTTATGGATGATAACAGAGATTTGGACGTTGTAATAGACGCCGGAAAAACGCTTATGGAAAGCGGGGCTGAAATATCTCGTGTGGAAGAGACAATGAGGCATATGGCTAAGGTCATGGAAATCACGGAGTTTGACGCTTACACGGTAACCGGTGGCATTATGTCCACGGGGATAAATAAAGAGGGCGAGCGTGTTTCGAGGGTAGCAAATGTACCGGAAATCAGGACTCATTTAAGAAAGCTTGAAGCGGTCAACGACCTGTCAAGGAAACTTGAAAAGGAAGGAAATCCCGGTGCCGAGGAAATCGAGAGACGCCTTGCCGAGATTAGAAAAATGCCGAATGTCGGATTTGTTATTACCGTTCTTGCATATTTTTTTGCATCAGGCGGATTTGCTTACGCTACGGGCAGCACGGTTATAGATTCTCTTGCTTCTGCGGTTACGGGCCTTATACTCGGCATCTTAACCTATTTTATAGAGAAGGTTATAAAGACGAAATTTCTGGTTACGATTATAGGGAGCGTAACTGTTACCTTGCTGGCTAACCTTTTTTGCTATCTCGGATTCGGTCATATGAGAGGACTAATAATCCTCGGTACCTTTATGGTTATGGTTCCGGGAGCCGTATTTGTAAACTCTGTCAGAGAGTTTTCGGAGAACAATTATGCTACGGGAATATCGCATCTTATGAGCGCACTTCTTACCAGTATATCGATGGCTGTGGGAGTGGCCGCGGTGTCTGAGGTGCTGCCGTTTTCCGAGCAGATGGCTGAAAGCTTTGCCACTTCGGTGGAATCGGTTCCCGAGATGATTTTCAGGGTTGTGATGGCAGGCGTCGGCACTATTGCTTTTTCATTTTTGTATCATGCACCGAAAAAATATTTCCCGGATTTGTTTATCCTGGGAGCGGTGTCCTGGCTCATATATCTGCTTATATCGGGATTTTTACAGATGGAAAATCTGGCAATCCTGGCGGCAGCAGGCTTTGTGGCTGTAGGTTCTATGATTTTGTCGGTAAAAAGGAAATGTCCTATGACTGTATTTTTATCAACAAGCATATTCCCTTTGATCCCCGGAATTACATTGTACCGCGGCATATACTTTTTGCTTACCGGGCAGCACGGAGCCGCATACAGCTTTATGAAGAGCAGTTTTATGTGTGCATTTATGATAGCCATAGCAATCAGCTTTGCAAAGCAGCTGCAGTCCATATATACGGCGAGAGGAAAGCTGTTTAAACCAGCGCATCGGGACTGCAAATAATAAAAATACCGGGTAAAATAAATGCATGCGATGATTAATGCACTGAAGCTTAATTTATAGTGCACTGAAGCCTGATTTATAAAATGGTAAAAACCTTTGAAATATGGTAAAATGAATTATTATGTGCAGGCAGGCACTTTTTGGTCTGTAACGTAGATTTTATGGAATTGTTGATTTGTATTAAAACGGTGAAAATATGTATAAATTTCCGGAAGCTGTAAGAAAGACCTACGAAGCACTTGAAATACCTTTTTTAATAATGGGCGTGGAAGAAGGAATGCCAAAGGCAATTTTATTTACCGATGGTTTTCTGAAGTTTCAGGGCGTCTCGAGGGAGACGTTAAACGAATTGTTCCACGGGGATTTGGATGGCAATCTGTTTGAGAAAGTGCATCCGGAAGAAGCTGCTAAGCTAAAGGCTGTAAGTGATGATTTTGTACTTGGAATTCAGGGAGACTATGATGTAATATTCAGAACAAGACGTGCCGATGGTTATCATCGCGTTCACGCAAAAGGTTTCCGCCAAAGGATGAAGGATGGCAGTGATGCATGTATTATAGTGTATTCTGATATGAGTGCACATGAGGATATAGCATCCGAACTTGCTGAGAAATACAGCCTTTTGGGTAATGAAGGATTTTTTATAGATTATCTGACCGATCTGCCAAATATCAACTATCTTCATGCTTATGGTCAGGACAGACTTATGGATATTTTAGCCATGGAGAAAACTCCTGTGCTTATGTATTTTGATGTTGATTCAATGCAGACATACAATAAGCAGTACGGAATACAAAAGGGCGACGAGCTTTTGATTTTGACGGCAAGGTCTCTCCAGGAGGAGTTTCCTGAGGGACTTGTCATAAGAGGGGCGGACGATCATTTTGTGGTTTTGGATTCCATAGAATCCAGGGAAAAACTTGGTGCCAGAATTAAGGCGGTTAACCGGAGGATAAAGCATGAAGCCGGAGGACAGACAACGGGTATTCATGCCGGGGTTGCAATTTATACAAAGGGAAAGAGCATTGCGGACGGACTTGATCATGCAAAGCTTGCCAATAAATATCTCGGTGAGGATTTAAATCACTGCTACAGATTTTTTGAAAAGAGCGATATGGAGGACTTGATCAATGAGCGCTATATCGTAGAAAATTTCAGGCACGCGATAAAAAATGACTGGATCAAGATTTATTATCAGTGCTTTTTACGCTTAGAGACCGATAAGGGAGCCGGATTTGAAGCGCTTGCCAGATGGCATGATCCCGAGAGAGGTGTTATTACTCCGGCAGATTTTATTCCGATTTTGGAAAAGTATCATCTTATTCATAAGATGGATCTTTATATTTTTGAAAAGGTATGCAGTGAGATAAAGCCGAGGTTTGATGCCAATCTGCCACTGCTTCCCGTGTCTGTTAATTTTTCCAGACAGGATTTTGATTATATAAACGTGCCGGAAGAGTTGAACCGCATTGTAGAAAGGTACAAAATCGGCCGTTACAACATAGATAAAAGTTATTTTATCATTGAGATCACTGAGCAGGATATGGCACTCGGTACCGAGAATTTTTATGAACAGCTCAGGGAAATCAGAGAAAGCGGATACAAGCTTTGGATAGATGATTTCGGAAGCGGATATTCATCGCTTAATGTTTTTAGCAGATTTGATATTGATCTGATTAAATTTGATATGGATCTTTTGAGACACCTTGATGATCATAACGGCGCGAACCGTGAAATCATAAAGGCTATGATTGGCGTGGCCAGAAAACTTGGAGTTCATACTTTGTGTGAGGGCATGGAGACCGAGGAACAAAAAGCGTTTTTGAAAGAGGCGGGATGCGAGCTTGCGCAAGGCTTCCTGTACCATAAACCTGAAGGGTTGGATACAATTTTCCACAGACTGGGTCTGGGTATTCCCATCCCCGCGTGGGAGACGGAGGAGGAGAGAAAAACTCTTTCCGAAAAATGGTGATATCGCATTCTCGTTTGAAGGATAAACTATGAAAAACAAAAAAGAAAAAAATTATCGTAGACTTACAAGAAATACAGCGTGGATCGGATTCGTGGTGATATTTTTTGCCGCAATCTGCGTTCACGCTATTTTGCTGGCCGCAACTGCGGTGTTCATCACATATGTATTTGAGTCAAAAATGGCCAGTGAGTACGAAACCATCAGAGGCATTAAGGCTTTGTATGAACAAACCGACGAGTCAAAGAGGAATGAGCTGTTTGAAGACCTTGATGAGAGAGGGCGCATATATTATGTGACGGATGATAAAGGAAATGTGATCCACAGTAACGGCGAGATAGTAGCTTATACGGAAGATAATATTGTTGCCGACTATAAAAATGAGGGAACGGTATTTTACAGTAATGCGGATATAAGCTTTATCAAATCTACCGCGGACGCTTCCGGAATCATAAATCTTTTTGATGTGGTAAAACAGATAAGTAAGAGTCATGATATGTCTGAAATGATGAATCTCAGGATAGATTCGGAAGCTGAGGTGTTCTCGATACCTGTTTGGGTCGATATGGTTCTTTCAGACGGAGAGTCACATTTTGCGTGCATGGCCAAAATGGTTATAAACACGAGGGACTTTGTTTCGTGGTTTATATTCTTTACACTGCTGAGTATTATCACTTTTACGGTATCGGTTGTTTTGTTTATCCATGTGATATTAAATGCCGTAAGACGGAGAAATACCATGAATATGGTATTTAAGGACCCTGTAACGGGCGGATACAATATGAACCGCTTTGTGTTTTACGGAAACAGGATCATCCGCAAAAAGAAGAACCGTGACAGAAAATATGCCGTGGTTTCGCTTAAACTTGTGAGATATTCTTACTTTTGCGTATGCCATTCCTTTAAGGAGGGCGAACAGATACTTGTAAAGGTTCAGCAGACCCTTACAAAGAATATATTGAAAAATGAACTTTGCGCGCATGTTTCATCTTCGGATTTTGTACTGCTTTTAAAGTATACGGACGAGGAAAAAATAAAAAAGAGAGTTCGTCATATAATAGAGCAGCTTGAGGGAGTTTCTGATGAGCATAAATTTGCTTTTCAGGCCGGCATAGCCGTGGTGGATTCTTCTAAAACAGGTGATGTGAATAAGCGTGGCAGGATTCTCATGGATATCGAAAAGGAGTACAACTATGCAATTGCGGCGGCAAATACTCTGGCCGGTTCTGATGAGAGCGGCGTTGCACTTTTGACGGACAGCCTGATAGAGGAACAAAAGTGGGTTGATATCGTATGCGAGAAACAAAAGCAGGCCTTGGAAAATGAAGAATTTGTGGTTTATTATCAGCCTAAATACGATCCCAAAACCGATAAGCTTACCGGAGCCGAGGCTCTTATAAGATGGCAGTCGCCGGAGTTTGGTTTTGTCACTCCAAATCGTATCATTCCTATATTTGAGCAAAACGGATTTATCACCGAGATCGATCATTACATGATCAGACATGTAGCGAGAGATCAGAAAAAATGGCTTGATGCAGGCTATAAATGTGTACCGGTTTCTGTAAATGTATCGAGGGCGCATTTCTCGGAGGACGATCTTGCAGAGCAGATCTTAGAGCTGGTTGACAGCGAAGGCGCTCCTCATGAACTTATTGAAATAGAGCTTACAGAAAGCGCATTCTTTGATGATAAAAAGGCGATGCTCTCTACCATAGCCAAGCTGAAAAATTATGGTTTTGCCGTTTCCATGGATGATTTCGGTTCGGGATATTCATCGCTTAACTCGTTAAAGGATATGCCGCTTGACGTACTAAAGCTTGATGCGGAATTTTTCCGCGGAGAAGATGAGGACGGCAGAGGAAAGATAGTTGTGACCGAGGCAATAAAGCTTGCAAAGAGCCTCAATATGCGGACAGTTGCAGAAGGTGTTGAGATTAAGGACCAGGTTGATTTTCTTGCAACATTAGGGTGCGACATGATACAGGGTTATTATTACGCAAAGCCCATGCCGGCTGATGAATATGTGACGAGAATGTAATATATAAGGGCCTTTATGTGACGGAATAAATATCCCGAACGTAGGAGGCTGCAAAACGAAAGAGGATCATAAATGGATATTTCAGGAATTCTCGAGGCGGAGGACAATCTTTTTAATCAAAACAGAGCAGAGGAAGTGGAAGAACTTCTCATGGGAGGAATCAGCGTGGCCTTGGACGAAGGCGACGGTGGTGCTCTTTTGCAGCTGTTAAATGAGCTTATCGGATATTACAGGGAGTCCTCGAGATTTGAGGACGCTTATAAGGTTGCGGATGAGATAAAGTCCGTGGCTTCAAGGATCTTGCCGGAAATGTCAGTGCCGTATGCAACTTCACTTTTAAATATCGCCACAGCTTACCGTACCGGAGGAAGGCTTGACGATGCCATGGCCGAATACAAAAAAGTTGAAAAAATATATGAGGAGGTTTTAGAGCCCGATAACAGGCTTTGGGGAAGCCTCTTTAACAATGAGTCTCTTATGTACCAGGAGACGGGCGAATTTGCCAAGGCTAAGGAGCTATTGTTAAAGGCACTTGAGGTAGCTGTAAATACGGGAAATGTATACGAAGAAGCCGTTACGAGGGCAAATATTGCGGGAACCTGTATGCAGCTCGGAGAACTTGATGAAGGCTTTGAACATGCAGTTAAGTCTGCAGAGATATTTAAGAGCCTTGAAGTTTTTGACGGTCATTATGCAGCGGCACTTACCGCAATGGGTAGTTATTATTATATTAAAGGTGAATTTGAAAAGGGCATGGAAGTATACGGCGCCGCTATGGAAGCCATGGAAGGTGCCCTCGGAAAAAATGCGTATTATGAGCGAATAGCCGAGAACTACGAGACCTGCAGGCAGGCACTTTTGGAAAAGCGTGCGAAAGAGGCGAGTGCAGACCTTGCTAAATCAGGAAGCGCGGGTGGTACAGAAAATAGCGGAAATGCAGGAAATTCAGGAAATGCAGATGGGCTCGCCGTCCGCGGTATCGATATTTGCAGGAGCTATTTTAACGAAGTGGGATTTCCCATGCTTGAGGAAAAATTCCCGGAATATATGGACAAGATGGCTATAGGACTTGTGGGAGAGGGTTCGGATTGTTACGGTTTCGATGATGAGATTTCAAGAGATCATGACTGGGGACCGGAATTTTGCATTTGGCTTACGGATGAAGTCTATGACAAAATAGGCGCTGAGCTTGAAAAAGCTTATGAGAAGCTGCCTACAGAGTTTCACGGAATTAAGAGGGGGGCTGTCGTTTCCGGAGCGGGCAGGCGCGGGGTTATAAAGATTTCCGATTTTTGCAGAAAGCATCTCGGAGTATGGAGTAAGTCCGGTATCCGCGATGAAATAGATTGGACTTCCGTCAGTGATGCATCACTTTCCGCTTTTGTAAACGGCGAAGTATGGATAGATAAAGAGGGGATCTTTAGCAGGTTAAGAAGCGAGGTGGGAAGCGGATATCCCGAGCCTGTTCTTTATAAAAAGCTTGCGCAAAGCTGCGCGGAGTTTTCACAGGCAGGCCAGTACAATTATTTAAGGTGTCTTAAAAGGGGAGATAAAGTAACCGCCGGTATTATGCTTTCCGATGCAATCCGTTCGGCTTGTAAGATAGCTTATTATATGGAAAATCGTTTCCCTCCGCACGATAAGTGGCTCTACAAGGGACTTGACGGACTTATGGGCGGAAGCGCTTTAAAGGAAGGCCTTAACACGCTTCTTATGTGCGAGGAAAAGCTTATACCCGGAGTCATAGAAAAAATCGGTGAGTCGCTTGCAATGGAGATGTACGTCCTTGATTATATAAGCGATACGGACCCTTATTTGGATCATCAGACCGAGGAGCTTATGATGAAGAGTTTCTACAGCGCAAACAGCAACGAGGAGCTTACCAAAATCATCGCAAGATGTGAGTTCGAGGAGTTCGATAAGGTTCAAAACGAGGGCGGAAGAGCTTCGTGTCAAAACGACTGGGCTACATTCGGAATAATGAGACGCAGTCAGTACCTTACCTGGAACCGCACAATGCTCCTTCAGTATCTCTATGATTTCAAGAGAGAGTCGGCACTTGGGCATAATCTGATAACCGAGAAGTACGGCCGCATGATGGAGAGCACTGCACCGGAAAGATATGAGGAGATAAAGGATAATTTCCCGGCTCTTACGGATGAGCAGCGTGCCATCATCGAGGAGATATGCAAGATTCAGGTGGGATGGATGGAAGAGTTTTCAGTCAAATATCCCAAGCTTGCAGCTCAGGCAAGAACAGTACATACAGGCGATGACAAAAGCTATGACACTTCTTACGAGACATATCTTCGTGGGGAGATAAGCACATATTCCGATAAGATGCTCCAGCTTTACACCAAGTTTATAGTGGAACTGGCCCGTGAGGGAAAAAATCTTGCAAAGATGACGATGGAAAACAGCTGCAGGCTCTATGGCTATGAAAGTCTGGAAAAGGCGGAGGCTTTTTATGAATTGTAAAAAAACGGCTCTTGTCACCGGTGCTTCAAGAGGCATCGGTGCGGCAATAGCGGATAAACTTGCAAGCGAAGGTTATGATTTATTTTTGACATGCAGTAATTCGCTTGAAGACCTAACAAATATTGCAAGTGCAATTAAAGAAAAGTATAATATAGAGTGTGAGTTCAAAAAATGTGACGCAGGGGACCCGGCACAGGTAAAAGCACTTTTTGAGGAAGATTTTTTTAAGGAAAAAGGGCTGGACGTACTTGTAAACAATGCCGGGATATCTTATGTCGGACTCCTTCATGAGATGGCCGACGAGGACTGGGAGCGCGTAATAAGTGTCAATTTGGGGAGCGTCTTTTATCATTCGAAGTATGCCGTTTCGATTATGTTAAAAAAACATTCCGGAAAGATAATAAATATATCTTCGGTGTGGGGCAGCGCCGGTGCGTCAACCGAAGTTGCCTACTCTGCTTCAAAAGGCGGAGTGGAGGCGTTTACAAGAAGCCTTGCAAAGGAACTGGCTCCCTCGGGAATCTGCGTAAATGCTTTGGCCTGCGGACTTATTGATACAAAAATGAATTCCTGTTTTTCAAAAGAGGATCTTTGCGGGGTAATAGAAGAAATCCCCTGTGACAGGATCGGAACTGCCGAGGAAGTGGCACAGGCAGTATATAAGCTTATTGAAATGCCGGACTATTTAACGGGGCAAATCGTCAAGATAGACGGTGGATGGATATAAATTTTAAGGGTATTAGGGGAATTTTATGTACTGGAAAATCTTGTTTGCGATATTGCTGACGGCATCGATAATAGATCTTATTATCATTCTTTTTCCCGTCAGCAAGCTTAAAGCCAAATACGGAATCTATCTGATCAGAGCTACTTATATGGCTATGGTCGCAAGCCTTGCCAATATTTTCATTGCTTTTTCGGCGAATGAATTTATGGCAAATATTTCCTACTGCATGTATTTTGCCAGCCTTGACTGGATCATTTTGGCACTTACCGGATTCTGCGTGGCTTATACCGACAGGGACAAGCTTTTAACGCGTTTTACAGTGCCTACAATTATTGTAACAGTTATCGATACCATTCTTATTTTTTCCAATCTTTTTACTCACAAGGTCTTTGATATATATGAATTTACGGGCAAGAGCGGGGCTACTTATTTTCTCACGGAGGGAAGAGTACCATACAATTTTCATCTGGCCTTTGACTATATTGGAATTGCCATGTGCCTTGTGTACATGATTTCAAGACTTGTGGTCTCAAAAAGCTTCTACAAATACAAATATCTTGTTGTTTCCACAACATTGACCGTTATTATCATATTGAATGCCTTGTATATGATCACGAAGTTCCCGCTTGATCTGTCCGTGGTTTTATATGCATTAATGGCTACGCTTATTTATCTTTTCACAGAAAAATATGTGCCAAAAATGCTTACCGATAAGGCCCTAAAAAAAGCCGTAAGTGAGATGAACGAAGGTCTTATTTTGTTTGATATTGACGGTAAGTGTATTTTTGTAAATGAGTTTATTTGCGTGAATTTTAAATTCAGCGAAGAAGACTGTACTCAGGAAAACGAAGTGATAAATACCGTAACCGAAGGTAAGCCTTTTAATGAGGTATTGCCCGGGACGGTTACATATGTTAAGCCGGCCAAAAATCCCAAGAACAGGGATCGCCATTACAGACTCTCCTTTAACAAGATATTGGATGACAGAGGAGCCTATCTGGGGTCGTATATCATGGTGGATGATGTCACCGAAGAGTATTATGTCATGGAGGAACTGGCGAGCGCAAAGGAGGAAGCGGACGGTGCAAATGCCGCAAAGAGCAACTTCCTCGCGAACATGTCCCATGAGATCAGAACTCCTCTTAATTCGCTTCTCGGTATGAATGAAATGATAATAAGAGAGGCTGACGACAAGAGGCTTATAGAGTACGCCGAAAATATAAAAGTTGCCGGAAACAGCCTTCTTTCACTGCTTAATGATATTTTGGATTTTTCAAAGATCGAAGCCGGAAGAATGTCAATCGTTGAAGCAGATTATAATATTCATAAGATTTTGAGGGATTGCTACAATATTTTGGGCCCCTCAGCCAAGGACAAAAATCTTGAGTATAAGATTGAGTGCGATGAGAATACGCCTAAGGTTTTATACGGCGATGAGATGAGAATCCGTCAGGTGCTCTCGAACCTTTTATCCAATGCCATCAAGTATACTTCAAAGGGTTCTGTCACCGTAAAGGTTTCTTTTAAGGAAACGGACATAAAGCAGATTCTTCTCAAGATTTCCGTTGTTGATACCGGAATAGGAATTTCCGAGGAAAATCAAAAGATTTTGTTTGACGCCTTCCAGAGAGTGGATGAAGAGAAAAACAGGAGCATAGAAGGAACAGGCCTTGGACTTACCATTACCAGAGAGCTGACTGCCCTTATGCACGGTGATGTCAGTGTTGAAAGTAAGCTCGGCGAGGGATCTTGTTTTAGCATCGAGATACCTCAGGTAGTTGCGGACGAGAGCCCCATCGGCGAGTTCAGCTTAATGGAGACAAAATCCACCAAGGAGTACAGGGTAAGCTTCCTTGCACCCGAAGCCAAAATTCTGGTTGTGGATGATGTGCCTATGAATCTTAAGGTTGTAAAAGCACTTTTGGGAAAAACAAAGGTGTATGTACAGATAGCAAGCGGCGGAAAAGAAGCCATTGATATGTGCAAAGACGAGAAATACGATCTGATATTTATGGATCATATGATGCCTTCTCCCGACGGAGTTGAGGCCTTTAACGAGATCAAAAAAGAAGGGGCAAATATAGAAACCCCTGTTGTGGTACTTACCGCGAATGCTCTTAACGGAGTGGAAGAGCAGTACAGAAAGATAGGATTTGTGGATTACCTGTCGAAGCCTGTAAAGGGCGATGACCTTGAAGCAATGTGCGTTAAGTATCTGCCTGCTTCGAAGGTGACTTTGAGCGAGTGATAAGATGCGCTATAAGTCTTACCAGGAATATTCCGAGGGTTGCGCCCAGAGTATCAAGCAAAACGTCCAGCGGAGAGCCGTATCTTCCGGGGACAAAAAGCTGGTGGATCTCATCGGAAGCCGCAAAGAGGATGCACCAAAGTATCGAAGCGATGATCATATAAGAGGTTTTAAGCTTTACTCTGTTTCTAAGCCTTAAAAACTCAAAAATAACATAGGAAGCATTGTATGTAAGAGCGCCTAAGGCTGCATATTCGCAGAAGTGGGCGCTTTTTCTGACAAATTTATCCAAAAGCATGGCGTAGTCAAGCTGTGAGGCGTCCGTCATATTGTCATAACCGGAAACGATTATATGGCAAATCCATTTTCCGACGCTTAGAGACTGCTCGGTGGACTCGGCGGCATCCTTGCTTGAAAACCATACGATGACGACCATCAGTGCTATCCAGAGCGCAAACAAAAGATAGTGGACATATAAAAGTATAAGATTTTTTCTTACATTGGATCTTCGATCAATCATAATAAAAGGTATCTAAAACGGTTAATAGTGATGTAATTACAGTAAATGATTTTTAGAGTTAATGGTGACGTAATTACAGTAAATGATTTTAAAGTTAGTGGTGACCTTACTATAGTAAATGATTTTTGATGAAAAAAATATATATAAGAGGTTAATTTTTCTTAAAATTATGAAAAATTTAACAGAATTATTATAAAATAGTGTGGTCCTTAGAGGCAATATGTAAATTGTACATAGGTAGCCTATGTGTTATAATCACTATAACTGTGTAAAATTAAGGATGGTTCGAAATGAACAAGATTTTCAGATATTTAAGTTTAAGTTTTATTTGTGTTATAGGTGCTCTGCTTTTAGGAGCTTTTAAGTCAGACAGCTACGCTTCAAGTGAGGTTACACCTACGGTTGTCTTTTCAAACGGCGCCGGTTCCGGAAATGTAACCGATACGGATTATGATACTTCCGTAGGACTTTCTGCCGGAGATACTGTCACTGTAAGCGCATCCGACGGATCGGCCATAGAAGCAATCTATCTTATATGGAACAGTACCGTCTCACCTTACACTATTACAACCGATGCCGGAAATATAGACGGAGGAACAAACGGGTTTATTCACGAATATGTTGAACTGCCCGGAGCGTCCAATCAGGTGGTTTTAAATATCGCGGGATCACAGAAACTTTCAAGGGTAAGGGTTTTTACATCAAAAAGCGATATACCTGACGATGTGCAAGTTTGGCAGCCTCCCTGTGAACAGGCGGACATTCTGGTATTTTCCAGCCATGCCGACGACGAGATTTTGTTTTTCGGCTCCGCTATCGCAAAATATATCTATGAGAAAGGTGCAAAGGTTCAGCTTTCCTACCTTACCGAGTATTGGACGGGCCTTAGCGTCAGAGAGCATGAAAAGCTCGACGGATTATGGACTTTGGGAGTCAGATATTACCCTGTCTGCGGTAATTTCCCCGATGTGTATGCCGACAGCTTAGAGTCCGCCAAAACGGTATATAACGAAGCGGATATGATAGCTTACGAGACTTCGGAGATCAGAAGATTTAAGCCTCTTATCGTTATCACTCACGATTTTGACGGAGAGTACGGTCACGGCTTCCATAAGCTTGTTGCGGAGTCTGTGGCGACTGCACTTGAAAATGCTGCGGATGAGTCCTATCAGGAAGGCGCGAGCGCTTCCTATGAAGTGTGGGACACACCAAAGGCTTATATTCACAATTATAAAGAAAATGCGGTTACCTTGGATTTAAGGCAGCCGATTGATGAGAGAGGCGGTCTTTGCCCTATCGAAATTGCTTCTCTTGCTTACAAACAGCATGTATCCCAGCAGTGGTGCTGGTTCTATGTTTCCGACGACCCCAATGACAAGCATCCTGAGATCAACAGTGCGGCATGGGGACTGTATCGTACAAATGTCGGAACGGATTCGGATAATGATTTTTTTGAGAACCTGACAGATTTTTCATTTGAGGATACAAGGATTCACATAAGCACGCCCGAGGGGCTTGATGCTATGAGAAACGACCCTTCCGCAAGCTATGTGCTCGATGATGATATAGATATGGCGGGATATGATTGGACTCCCTTTAGCTTTTACGGTATTTTAAACGGAAACGGTCATGCCATATTAAATCTTAATGTTACAAAGGCCGGAGAGGCGGTAAGGTCCACATACGACGGCAATTTCAAGGTATATGATACAAAGTTTGCAGGGCTTTTCGATGTGGCTGAGGGAGCGACCATAAAGAAACTTTCTTTATACGGAATGAGCGCCGATGTCGATATAGACGAGAGCTGCTTTGTGGGAAGCATCGCAGGATACACGGAAAACACCAGAATACTTGACTGTACCATAGAGGAAGCAAGGATCACTTTAAAGGTCAATGCGCCTATGTTCGGCGTTGGCGGACTTGTGGGATACGGTGCAGGTAAGGCAAAGAACTGCGTTATAAACACAACACTTGTGTGCGTCGATAAAAACAAGGAAGAGCGCGATGAGCAGTATATGGGCGGTGTGTATGGAGCGGGATATCTCGATGTTGATGATTGTACCGTAAATATCGACGGATACGACTCCGATCACGGATACGTTCACAACGGCGGAATCGTGGGAATGTATATTTTCTTCCCCAATCTAAACATTGGTTATAAAGGATCTCTTACCGGAAACAGCGTAACCGGACAGATTACCTTCTTTGAGGACAATACCAACAGGCGTGCATATTGCGAGCCCATTTTCGGAGAGGTAATGATCTGGGAGTTTGAGTATGCCGGAAATACTGAGTCATTTAAAAGGAATGAAATCTTTGATTACAGTAAGGACCTCTATCCAAATATGATAGAAAATCCTACATACACCGAGGAAGTAACCGTTGGGGACTGCTATAATTTCGGTTATACCACATATACATGTGCGGAAAACGGTTATAGCTACAGAGCAAATTATACTCTTCATGAGCATTCCTACGGCGAGGGAAGTATTGTTGAACAGCCCACCTATGAAAAGAACGGTATCATGAGGTATACCTGCGAGATCTGCGGATATACAAAGGATGAGGAGATACCCATGCTTGTGTATGTACCGGAGCCGGAGGAAGAGGTTGTAACTGAGGACGAGCCTGTAGAAGAGATTGCAGAAGAGGGCTTTTCCGGTCTTGATAAAAAATTTGTTGTGATTGCCTGCGTAAGCGGAGCTTTGATAGTTACCGTATCGGCAATTATCGGTGTCAAGGTTTCCAAAAATGGCAAGAGAAGACAGTTTAAGTAAATAGAAGACCGTTTACATCTGTTAATAATTATTTTGTGAAAAGAAGCAGAAAAAGGTATGAATGTTACAGTAGTTTTACCATCACTTAATCCTGATGAAAAACTTAATAGTGTTGTTGATGGGCTGATAGAAAAGGGCTTTACGGATATTGTTATCGTCAATGACGGAAGTAATGCTGAGCATTTAAAGCCTTTTGAAAAGGCTGCGGAGCATCCCGAAGTGACTGTTCTTACCCACGAGGTCAACAAGGGTAAGGGAAGAGGCTTAAAGACCGCATTTGAGTTTGTGCTTGAAAACAGGCCGGAGTCAAAGGGCGTCGTCACTGTTGACGGTGACGGACAGCATACTTCTCATGATATTTACAATTGTGCAAAGAGAATGGTGGATGAAAAGGACAAGGTTGTACTTGGATGCAGGGACTTTGACAGCCCCGGTGTTCCGCCAAAGAGCAGATTCGGAAATAAGACCACAAGCAGAGTTTTCTCGATGTTTTGCGGAATGAAGATTTCCGATACGCAGACAGGACTTCGTGCGATTCCAAGAGAGTTTTTGCCACTTCTTGTAGCCACAAAGGGTGAGAGATTTGAGTATGAGACCGAGATGTTTTTTGCACTTCACAAGGCTCATATTTCCTGGGTGGAAGAGAAAATAGACACGGTATATATCGATGATAATTCGGAAACACATTTTAATCCTTTTCTTGATTCAATCAAAATATATCGTATAATATTAAAGTTCATATTTAAGTACACACTCAGTTCACTTATCTGTTGTGTGATCGATATAGGACTTTTTAATCTGTTAAATGTGCTTTTGGCTCATTCGACAGTGCTTGATGATATAAAGATAGGCACCAAAGTCGGAGAATTTTTTGTTAAAGTATTTTCCGGAGGTAATGATACAATAGCGCTAAAGGTTTTGATTGCTACGGTTGTGGCGAGAATCGTTTCTTCCATAGTCAATTATTTCCTCAATAAAAATGCGGTGTTCGAGTCGAAGACTTCTGTTAAGAAATCCATGTGGAAGTATTACATACTCTGCTTTGCGCAGATGATACTCGCAGCCGCGGGAGTGTTTGCCCTTTCTGCGCTTTTTGGCGGAGGAGAGGCACTCGAAGGACTCGTATACAAGCCCATAGTTGATGTACTTTTATTCCTTGGAAGCTATCAGATTCAGCAAAGATGGGTATTTAGATAGAAGGAGACTTGACCGAAATGAAAGACCGAGACGTAAATGATATGAATTACGATAACGGTGAGAACGGATACTCAGCCGATAACGGTATCACCTACGATGAGTACGGTGGGTATTACGACGAAGAGGGTTATTATTACGACGCGGAAGGCGGATGCTATGACCCTGATGGCGGATACTATGATGCGGAAGGCAATTATTATCCTCCCGAAGATATGGATGATGCGCTGGAATATTACGATGAGTTGGAGGATACCCGCAAACCTGAGAATACCGGCAGAAGCGTAAAGAGAGAATACAAATCCGGAATCGGTATGGGCGTTAAGCGTGAGACCAATTATGCTATGACTGAGAGAAAGCCTAAGCTTAAGGCCGGAACAGTAATAGGAAGAATAGTACTTGTTGTCTTGACTTTCCTGGTAATCATGGTCGGCGGAGTTTATTTTATGCTTCGTGAGATTTATAACGGACCCGATTCAGCCAGAAACCTGATGGTTTCCACTATCCAGGAGACAGGTCAGCTTAAGTTTGTTAACAAGCTTTTCCTTACCACCGAGGAAATCGAGGAGGTTACCGGTCACAATTCCATGGGAACCCTTGATGCCGAGGTCGATACAGGACTTATCAGTGTCGGTGGAAATACCGCAGAGACTACAGCGGATGGTGAGACAGCTACAGAGGAAGAATTTGATATAGACGGATTTGAGATTGTTGAGCTTTCGGGCAGAACTTATTTCGGAAAGCTTATGATCATAAACGATCCCTCAAGAGTAAAGCTCACAACCATTTTTGACGGCTCATGGAAAGAGTACGGTGAGACATTGGACGTGCTTGTGGATAAAGGTAATTTCCTTGCCGGCGTAAACGGCGGTGAGTATCAGTCAGATTCCAACAAGGGCGGTTCACCTAAGGGCCTGGTTGTATGTGACGGAGAGATTCAGTACAACAACCCTTATGCCGGAGATGTAATGGTCGGATTTAATACCGACAATATCCTTATCATCAGGGATATCGGAGATATGAGCGCTGCAGATGTAAAGAACCTTGTCACAGAGCTCAATATCCGTGATGCGGTTACATTTAAGGATATCGCGGACGGAGATGATAACCACTTTACAAAGCTTATTATAAACGGAGAGTCGGTTTCACTTAACGGAAGCGGATCGGGAGCAAACCCTCGTACCGTTATCGGACAGAAGGCCGACGGAACCGTTCTTATACTTGTTACCGACGGACGCGGAGCCGGAGGACACCTTGGTGCCACTGCAGCGGATGTAATTTCCGTAATGCAGGAATACGGTGCCGTTAACGCCGCGAACCTTGACGGCGGAAGCTCTTCATGTATGTACTGTGACGGTGAATATGAAATGACATCGGTTACTTTGTATTATTCGAACGCATCCTGGAGATTACCGCTTGCGTTTGTGGTAGAAAGGAGGTAACCGGTAATGAGCAAGACACAAAAGAGAAGTTCCATAGGATTTTGGGTTTTTTACATTATATTTATATTGGTACTTGTAGGATTTTGGATTTATTTCTTAAACGGAGTTATCAAAAAGGATCTGGCAATCTATGAGGCGGCTCAGCCCGGACATGTTATGGAGGAGCTTGTTTCAAAGATTCAGGAGGGAGATCTCTCATCCATGAACTTTGTAGAGAGTTCTTCGAGATTTGAATCTCCGGATGTCTACAAGGATGCATTTACTGCAGCCATTGCGGGAAAGACAGTCACATTTAAGGAAAATGAGACAAGTTACGATTCCAACGCTCCGGTATATGAACTTTATGCCGATGATGCGCATATCGCTACCGTAAATATTAAATCGGTATCTTCTGAGCAGCTTATGTTCATACTTTCTGTTCAGGAGTGGGAGATTGCATCGGTGACTCCTTTGTACGAGGCCGGAAGCAATGAGGTCGTTATAGAAGTACCCGATTCATACACTGTGTCGGTAAACGGCGTTGCGGTAGATGAGAGAGAACTCGTAGGTGAGCCTACCGATTACATGGAATTTGAAATCGCCGCCCAATATGTAGAAGTACCTAAGAAGCTTACATATTCTATAAGCGGACTTGTGAGCGCTCCTTCGGTTGAGGTTAAGGATGCTGCAGGTAATGTTGTAGCGTGCGAGCAGGACGGAAACACTTATACCGCCGGATTTGCTGGAGGTGAGGTACCTGCGGATATAGCTGACAGCGCCGTTACAAACGCCAAGAATATTTCTGATATTTATGCCGGAGACAGAACACTTTCATCTATGAAGAGCCTGTTCCCCGAGGATTCATATCTGATACCTTTGTTCCAGAATTACATCAATCACGACCTGTGGATGTATAGCGGACATACCACTCCAAGCTTTTCGGAGGAGGCAACCTCAAATTATATCAGGTATAATGACAGTTTTTATTCTGTTGAGGTCTCATTTGTTAAAACAATGTATCTGCCCAAGAGAAGTATGACTGTTCATGACAAGACTCATAATACATATTATTACGCAAATATAAACGGAAACTGGCTTATTGTCGATATGATAAGCATGAATGAAGAGTAGGAAAATCACTTATTATTGATATGATAAGTGTGAATGAAGAGTAGGAAAACAGGTAACTTAAGGACGCGTTCAGAGAATGCTTGACACCTTTTAACACCTATGATATATTGTCTGTAATAAATTTAATAAATTTGTAACAATTACAGTACAGGTGTTATGAAGAAACTTAGTTATCGAAATATACTTAAAATGGTAGTAAAGCTGTCATCAATGAGTATGGCAGCTTTATTTTTTATGTCCGGTGTGAGTCCGACAATAAATACATATGCAGCAACCGCTTCGGATGTTCTTCCCGGCGGCGGTGTAAGCGTTGCTCTCGGTGAATGCGCTACAAAGACCGCGGTAGGATTTGAGGTCGAGGAAGTAATCGATTCACAGGAAGAGGTAGCATTAAGACTTAAGGCAAATGCAAAGGAAGAGTACGACAGACTTCTTGACAATATCGCGATTGCCGAAACGAAAGATTTCTTATATGTAAGAGAGGATGCGAGTACCGATTCCGAGTACCTTGGAAAGATATACAACGATTGCGTCGGAGAGATACTTGAAAGTAAGGACGGATGGTATCTCATAAAATCGGGTAACGTTACCGGATATGTGAAGGCAGATAATTGCATTACCGGCTCAAAGGCAAAGAAAAAGGCCGAAGAAGTCGGATATGAGCTTGCCTGCGTGAATGTTCCCACGCTTTATGTGAGGAGCGAAGCCGACAAGGATGCCGATGTTTTGTGCATAGTCAAAAACGGCGAGGAATATCTTGTCAAGGATAAAAAGGACGGCTGGCTCTATGTAGAGACCGCTTCCGGTGACGGATGGATGTCCGAGGAATATGCGGATATCAATTGGCAGTTTTCTTATGCGGAGTCTAAAGAAGAGGAAGAGAAGAGACTTGCCGAGGAAAGCCTGGAAAAGGGCAAGGAGCTCGTTGAATATGCTCTTCAGTTTGTCGGAAATCCTTATGTATGGGGCGGAACAAGCCTTACTAAGGGATGCGACTGCTCCGGATTTACAATGTCTCTTTACAAGCATTTCGGAGTTAACATCTCACATGCTTCAGATGCACAAAGGTATGCGGGCGTTGCCGTAGACGGAATAGAAAATGCTCAGCCCGGAGACATCATTATTTATTCAGGTCATGTGGCTATATATATGGGCGATAACCAGATTGTTCATGCGGCTAACTCAAGACTTGGAATTGTGGTTTCCGGAATCGATTTTATGACAATGCTCGGAATCAGGAGAATCTTCTAAGGATTGAAGTCTATATAGTAAATTGTGATTAAATATGTGACACTGTGATCACTTGTGAAACATAAAAGAGAATAATTGCTCAATTAAAATGGGCAGATAAGGGAAGTCATCCTACAATCCTTTGTGAGAAATGCACAAAGAAAATTGTAAGATGACTTCTTTAATTTGCCGGGAACTGAAAAGTTATCCACAGTGTTAAGAAATAAACAACGAAAAATGGGCTTTATACACGATTTTATACACAGTATCCACTTAAAATTATGTCAATCGGGTAAAAATTATGGTAAACATTTCGAACAAATGTTTTGTGCAAAATGCCTGATGTCAGTCATATTTATGAATTTTCAGACAATTAAAAAGAGCTTGAATTTTACAAAATAAAGTGGTGAATTGTCAGATTATTATTGATAAATACCATTTATTGTGCTACTATATTTATACGAAATCCATATGAAAGGAACTCGCTTATTTCTGAGCGAGCCCGGAACAGTTTCCTTTAAGCGTTTCGGGAAAAAAAGGGTGAAACATATGAAATTTGTAATCATTGGCAGAAACATTGATGTAACCCCCGGTCTTAAGAGTGCAGTCGAGGATAAGCTTGGCAAGCTCGAAAAGTACTTTAATGAGGATACAGAAGTTCACGTAGCTTTGAGCGTAGAGAAGGAGCGCCAGAAAATCGAGGTTACGATTCCCGTAAAAGGTAGTATTATCCGTTCAGAACAGGTTTCCAGTGATATGTACGTATCAATCGATCTGGTGGAGGAGATCATAGAGCGTCAGCTTAAGAAATATAAGAATAAGATTATTGAGAAGCAGCAGGATGCTGTAGCATTTTCAAAGGCATATGTAGAGAATGAGGCAGATGAGGACGAGGAAATCAAGATTATCCGTTCAAAGAAATTTGAGATCAAGCCCATGTATCCCGAAGATGCGTGCGTACAGATGGAGCTTCTCGGACACAACTTCTTCGTATTTATAAACGCCGAGACTGATCAGGTTAACGTAGTATATAAGAGAAAGGGCGAAACCTACGGACTTATCGAACCTGAGATTTAATTTATAATCTCGAAATTAAAATATTGATTTTATAGTGAAGGTGCAACTGTGAGCTGCACCTTCATTTTTTTACAAAAAAGTGTTAAAAATTTGTTGCAAATTTAGCCGTTTTGGAAATCTTTTCCGATTGCATTTGTATATGCTCTATGATAAAATAATCAATATGTGAAAAAAATAACAATCACATCAAACTAATAAATTTTTTCATTAAAGAAAACGGAGGATTTCAAGATGGCAAGAAAAGTTGTTTTGGCCGGTGCTTGTCGTACCGCAATCGGTACAATGGGTGGTTCACTTTCCACCATTCCCGCTGCAGAGCTGGGTGCAATCGTAATAAAGGAGGCTCTTAACCGTGCGGGTGTCGCTCCCGAGAAGGTTGATCAGGTTTACATGGGCTGCGTTATCCAGGCAGGCCAGGGACAGAATGTCGCTCGTCAGGCTTCCATAAAGGCCGGTCTTCCCATCGAAGTTCCTGCCGTTACCATTAACGTTGTTTGCGGATCGGGTCTTAACTGCGTAAACCAGGCAGCTCAGATGATCATGGCAGGCGATGCCGATATCGTTGTTGCAGGTGGTATGGAGAACATGTCAATGGCTCCCTTCGCACTTCCTCAGGGACGTTACGGATACAGAATGACATGGCCCAGCCAGAGCCAGGGCGCTCTTGTTGATACCATGGTTAAGGATGCTCTTTGGGATGCATTCAATGATTATCACATGATCACAACCGCTGACAATATCGCTAAGGAGTGGAACCTTACCAGAGAAGAGCTCGATGAGTTCGCTCTTAAGTCTCAGCAGAAGGCTTGCGCTGCTATCGAGAACGGCGCATTCAAGAAGGAGATCGTTCCCGTAGAAATCAGAAAGAAGAAAGAGATCGTTACTTTCGATACCGATGAAGGACCCAGAGCAGGTTCTACAATCGAAGGTCTTGCAAAGCTTCGTCCTCTTAATGCTGACGGTGTTGTTACCGCAGGTAACGCTTCCGGAATCAACGACGGTGCAGCAGCTATCGTTGTTATGAGCGAAGAGAAGGCTAAGGAGCTCGGTGTTAAGCCCATGGCTACTTTCGTAGCAGGTGCACTTGCAGGTGTTCGTCCCGAGGTTATGGGTATCGGACCTGTTGCAGCTACCAGAAAGGTTATGGCTAAGACCGGCATGAAGATCGAAGACTTCGATATCATCGAGGCTAACGAGGCATTCGCTGCACAGTCAGTTGCAGTTGGAAAGGACCTTGGAATCGATGTTGACAAGCAGCTTAACCCCAACGGAGGCGCTATCGCTCTCGGACACCCCGTAGGAGCATCAGGTGCTCGTATCCTTGTTACTCTTCTTCATGAGATGCAGGCTAAGGGTGCAAAGACCGGACTTGCTACTCTTTGCATCGGCGGTGGTATGGGTTGTGCTACTATCGTTAAGATTGAGGACTAATAACCGGATTTAATTAGGAGATTACAATGGATTATATTCTTTATGAAGTAAACGGTGCGGTTGCAACCATCACAATCAACCGTGAGAAGGCTTTGAACGCGCTCAATTCACAGGTTCTTGATGAGCTTAACGCAACTCTTGATGCCGTAGATTTAAATACTGTTAGATGTCTCATCCTTACCGGTGCAGGCGAGAAGAGCTTCGTTGCAGGCGCAGATATCGGAGAGATGAGCACCCTTACAAAGGCTGAAGGCGAAGCTTTCGGTAAAAAGGGTAACGATGTATTCAGAAAGCTCGAGACTTTCCCTATTCCCGTTATCGCAGCCGTTAACGGCTTTGCACTCGGCGGAGGATGCGAGATCGCTATGAGCTGTGATATTCGTATCTGCTCAGAGAATGCTATGTTCGGTCAGCCCGAGGTTGGTCTCGGAATCACTCCCGGATTTGGCGGAACCCAGAGACTTGTACGTCTTGTAGGCGCAGGCATGGCTAAGCAGCTTATCTACACTGCCAGAAACATCAAGGCTCCCGAGGCTTACCGCATCGGACTTGTAAATGATGTTATCGCAGCAACTGTAGACGAGGCAGGAAATGTTACCGTTTCAGCAAAAGAGAATCTTATGGCAGCAGCTGTAAAGATGGCTACCACCATCGCCCAGAATGCTCCTATAGCAGTTCGCAACTGCAAGAAGGCTATTAACGAAGGTCTTCAGGTAGATATGGACAAGGCTATCGTTATCGAGGAGAAGCTTTTCGGTGACTGCTTCGAGACAGAAGATCAGAAGGCCGGAATGGGCAATTTCCTTGAGAAGGATAAGGAAAAGAAGCTTAAGGTCGTACCTTTCCAGAATAAGTAATTTTTAAGTCTTGCGGGGAGAAGTCCTCGCGGGACGTAATTTTAAAATCTTTTATCATTCACTATGGAGGACATAAAAATGAAAGTAGGCGTTATCGGTGCCGGAACAATGGGCCAGGGAATCGCTAAGGCATTCGCTCTGGTTGATGGCTATCAGGTTGCACTCTGCGATATCAAGCAGGAGTGGGCTGAAGGCGGAAAAGACAAGATTGCAAAGGGATATGCAAAGCTTGTTGAAAAAGGAAAAATGACTCAGGAGAACGTTGATGCAATCCTTGCAAGAATCACTCCCGGTCTCAAGGAAGATCTTTGCGCTGACTGTGATCTTATCGTAGAAGCTGCATTCGAAGATATGCAGGTTAAGAAGACCACTTTCTCAGAGCTTGACAAGATCTGTAAGGAGTCTTGCGTATTTGCATCAAATACTTCTTCCCTTTCAATCACTGAAATCGGAAACGGACTTACCCGTCCCATGATCGGTATGCACTTCTTCAATCCCGCAGACCGCATGAAGCTTGTTGAGGTTATCGCAGGTGTTAACACTCCTCAGGCTACTGTTGACAGAATCATCGAGATTTCCAAGGAAATCGGCAAGGAGCCCGTACAGGTTAACGAGGCAGCAGGCTTTGTTGTTAACCGTATCTTAATCCCTATGATCAATGAAGCAGCTTTCATCAAGATGGAAGGTGTTTCAGATATAGAGGGTATCGACAGCGCTATGAAGCTTGGTGCAAACCATCCCATGGGACCCCTTGAGCTCGGCGATTTTGTAGGACTTGATATCTGTCTTGCAATCATGGACGTTCTCTACAAGGAGACCGGTGATTCCAAGTATCGCGCATGCCCTCTTCTCCGTAAGATGGTTCGCGGCGGAAACCTTGGATGCAAGAGCGGAAAGGGATTCTACGTATACAACGCAGATCGTACCAAGACTCCTGTAGACAAACTCTAAAAATTTTGCAGAGCATAATTTTTACGAGTTATGCTCCGCATGGGATGCGAGCGAATCCGTAGTGTATTTAATCAGCTTCGCTGATACGGATTCGCCGCGCAAGTCTTGAGATACAAACTAAACTATTTTGGAGGAAATAAAATAATGGATTTTACTCTTAGCAAGCAGCATGAAATGGCACAGACTCTGTTCAAAGAGTTTGCTGAGAACGAAGCAAAGCCTCTCGCAATTGAGACTGATGAAAATGAAGCATTCCCCAGAAGCACCGTAGATAAAATGGCAAAATACGGATTTTTGGGAATCCCCGTACCCAAGGAGTTTGGCGGACAGGGCGCAGATATCCTTACTTACGTTATGTGCGTAGAGGAACTTTCTAAGGTTTGCGCTACTACCGGCGTTATCGTATCTGCACATACCTCACTTTGTGTAGATCCCATCCTTACCTATGGTACACCCGAACAGAAAGCAAAGTATCTTCCCGACCTTGCATCAGGAAAGAAGATCGGTGCTTTCGGACTTACCGAGCCCGGTGCAGGTACCGACGCTCAGGGTCAGCAGACCAAGGCCGTTCTCGACGGCGACGAGTGGGTTCTTAACGGATCCAAGTGCTTTATCACCAACGGTAAGGAAGCTGATGTATATGTAGTTATCGCAGTTACCGGTAAGGTTGAGAAGCGTGGAAAGATGCTCAAAGAGATTTCTGCATTTATCGTAGAGAAAGGCACTCCCGGATTTACATTCGGAACTAAGGAAAATAAGATGGGTATCCGCGGATCATCCACTTATGAGCTCATCTTTACCGATTGCCGTATCCCCAAGGCTAACCTTTTAGGCCAGCAGGGTAAGGGCTTCAATATCGCAATGCACACCCTCGACGGTGGACGTATCGGTATCGCAGCTCAGGCTCTCGGAATTGCAGAGGGCGCTCTTGAGAGAACTATCGCATACACCAAGGAAAGAAAGCAGTTTGGTAAGTCAATCAGCGCATTCCAGAACACCCAGTTCCAGCTCGCTGATATGGCAACCAAGGTTGAGGCTGCTAAGCTCCTTGTTTATAAGGCAGCTATGAAAAAGGCAGAGTACCAGACAAACCCTAAGATTTCTTATTCTGTAGAAGCAGCTATGGCTAAGCTTTGCGCAGCAGAAGTTGCTATGGAAGTTACCACCAAGGCAGTACAACTCCACGGCGGTTACGGTTACATCAGAGAGTATGAGATCGAGCGTATGATGAGAGATGCAAAGATCACTGAGATCTATGAGGGAACCAGTGAGGTTCAGCGTATGGTCATCTCCGCGAACCTGCTCAAGTAAGCGAAAGCGGATTTATGAATGGGTCTGAGCCCTGCTTGCAGGTAAGCAGACAAATTCAGAAAGATGCAAACGTGCAGCGCAGCTGCGCGAACGAGAAAACCTAAGGTTTTCGAGTGGTGCTTACTTAATAAACTATATATAAACAAAGGAGTAATATACAATGAAGATAATCGTTTGTATTAAACAGGTTCCTGATACAAAGGGTGGCGTAAAGTTCAATCCCGATGGAACTCTTGACAGAGCAGCAATGCTCGCTATCATGAACCCTGATGACAAGGCAGGCCTCGAGGCTGCTCTTCGTCTCAAGGATCAGTACGGTGCAGAAGTAACCGTTCTTACCATGGGTCTTCCCAAGGCTTCAGATGTGCTCCGCGAGGCAATCGCTATGGGCGCTGACAAGGCAGTCCTTGTAACCGACAGAGTACTCGGCGGTGCAGATACCTGGGCAACCTCTACCACCATTGCAGGTGCTATCAGAAAATTACAGCAGACAGATAAATATGACCTCATCATTACCGGACGTCAGGCAATCGACGGTGATACCGCTCAGGTTGGTCCTCAGATCGCTGAGCACCTTGGATATCCCGTTATTTCCTACGCTCAGGATATCAAGGTTGAAGGCGACAAGGTTATCGTTCAGCGTCAGTATGACGACAGATACCATGTTCTTGAGGCTCAGATGCCTTGCCTTATCACAGCTCTTGCAGAGCTTAACGATCCCCGTTACATGACTCCCGGAGGAATCTTTGATGCATGTGCAGCAGAGATCACCACAATGGGAAGAGCAGACCTCGTAGATGTAGAGGACGGAAACCTTGGTCTTAACGGTTCACCCACAAAGATTGCCAAGGCATCTGATAAGGTACGTAAGGGAGCCGGAGAAAAGGTTGTTCCCGATTCACCCGAAGATGCAGTTGCTTACATCGTAGGTAAGCTTGCTGAGAAGCATGTAATCTGATTGAGACTTGCAGAGCAACAATCCAAGTGTCAATCTATAACAGAAAAGAGGTATATATATCATGAAAATGACAGAAGAACAAATCGCTCAGTATAAGGGCGTATTCGTATTCGCTCAGCAGGTTGATAATGAAGTAAGCGGAATTGCTTACGAATTGCTGGGAAAAGCTAAGGAGCTTGCACAGCCCCTTAACGCACAGGTTACCGCAGTCCTTATCGGAAGCGGTGTTGCTAACCTTGTTGACAGCCTTGCACAGTACGGCGCAGACAGAGTAATCGTTGTAGACGATCCCGAGCTTAAGGAGTATCGTACCGAGCCCTATGCACACGCACTTGCATCTGTTATCAACGAGTATAAGCCTGAAATCGTACTTGTAGGCGCTACTGCAATCGGTCGTGACCTTGGTCCTACCGTATCTGCAAGAGTTGCTACCGGACTTACCGCTGACTGTACAGTTCTTGAGATCGGAGATTTCCCTCTTGTAGCAATCCCCGGCCAGAACCAGAAGCACAATCAGCTCCTTATGACACGTCCTGCATTTGGTGGTAACACAATCGCTACTATCGCATGCCCAGAGTTCCGTCCTCAGATGGCAACAGTTCGTCCTGGTGTTATGCAGAAGATCGATCCTATCAAGGGCGCTAAGGCAGAGGTTGTTGATTACAATCCTGGATTTGAGAAGAACGACTGCTACACAGAGATCGTTAAGATTGTAAAAGAGACTTCAGCAGTAGCTGATATCCAGGCTGCTAAGATCCTTGTATCTGGCGGACGTGGAGTTGGTTCACCTGAGAACTTCAAACTTCTTGATGATCTTGCAGAGGTTTTGGGCGGAACAGTTTCCTGCTCACGTGCAGTTGTTGATTCTGGCTGGAAGCCAAAGGATCTTCAGGTCGGACAGACAGGTAAGACAGTTCGTCCTTCACTTTACTTTGCAATCGGTATTTCTGGAGCAATCCAGCACGTTGCAGGTATGGAAGAGTCAGACATCATCATCGCTATCAACAAGGATGAGAACGCTCCTATCTTTGACGTGGCTGATTATGGTATCGTTGGCGACCTAAACAAGGTTGTTCCTGCTCTTACAAAGAGACTTAAGGAAGAGCTGGCATAAGAGGTATTTTTTCCATAACAGTATTGGAAATGCAATAAATTTGTGTTTCCTGGGAAAGCAAAAAATAAAAAATGTGTGAGGTGACTAGATGAGAAGATCAACAAAGACATTGATTTCGCTTATTGGAACAGCTGTTGTGGTGCTCGGAGGGGTAGTTAATTATACCAGCGCTGACAAGGTAGATGCCTGGATCGGGCCGGACGGCAAGTACTGGAGCAGTTCTGTTGAATACTATGATTCTATATACGGAATTGAAAAGGACACAATTACGTCAATTGTAGAACAAACAGTTGAGGTTGATTCCTCTCCTTCCCAGAAGGAGATTCAGCGGGAAATTCAGCAGGAGAGAATGACAGCACAGGCAGCAGCCGAGAGACAGGCTCTTGTGGATGAGGGTAGTAAACCAGAGCATATCACTGTTGTTAATTCCGATGGTTCAAAGGCGTTCAGTAAGCTTTACGGGTTGTATCTGATCAAGGATATAAAGGGTATTTCTTATTCGCCTGCGATAATAAACGAGGACTTAAATTATGCCAGGTTACATTGTGTTGCATACGAGACCAATGCTTCCAAGAGTCCGGCAGCTATTGCTGTAGTCAATGAAGTTGCTAAAAGCGTTGATGCTGTTGTGGGACCATCTGTTAATTTCCAATACGAAAAGTACAAGGATGGAAATCTTGTGAAAAGCAGTGATGCAGCAGAAGGAACCATGAAAATGGGATTAGATCCTTCATTCGCAGGAGAAGGAGATAAGGTTGCTGTTGTTGCTGTATATCCTGGCGGAGCAACTAAGATCCTTGAGGATACAGACGATGACCCTGCTACAGTCAGCGTTAATGTTCCTGCTACGGACAGCTCACTGGTAATGTATTCGATTATTAAGTATAATTAAACATGTGATGCTGAGGCTGTCACACATTTTGTGTGGCAGCCTTTTTGCTTTTTAACAGGAAGCGGCTCTGCTTTTTACATTAAACAAATACTTGGGACGATTATCATGAGTGATAAAAGAGCTATTGAAAAAATGATCATAGGTATTTCCTTTGCAGTGTATCTGGGTATGGCTTTGCTATATTTTAGGAGACTATATCCTTTTGACATTCTTCCTGATGAATTTGGGTACTGGCAGAATGTGGCGCTGTTAAGGGGCTTTAATTGGGAACAGATCATCGCTCTTGGCGACTATTATTCTTATGGATATAGCATTATTCTTTTGCCGATCCACCTTTTGGCCGGCTCAGCGCTGACTGCATATCGTCTGGCGATTATTTTAAATCTGATCATGCTGTCTGCTGCCGGATTGGTGCTGCTAAGAACAATGGATGAAAACCCTTGTTTTTTTCTGATCTATCCGCCCTTGGTCTATTATGCACTAACTACCATGAGCGAGGTATTTCTACTGTTTACCTTTACTTTTGTGTTACTGTTCTTAAAAAGATTTCTAAAAAGCAGAAATACAACAGATGGTGCTGTGCTGATCCTTCTTCTTGTTTTTCTTTTTACAATCCATATGAGGACATTGCCTTTGTCTGTTGTTGCGCTGCTCCTTATAAGGGATAAGGAAGGAGAAGATAAGAATGGTAAAAAGAGATTTGTCCTGCTTCTTATTTTAGCGCTCGTATTATTTGCTGCGGCTCTCTGCGCTGACTTTTATTTCCAAAAACCGATAGTTGCAGCAAATGGCGCTGCAGGAACAGGATTCTATTCTGTCCTTACGAGATTTGGGAAATTGTATTCGCTAAACGGGCTGAAGTGCTTTTTGCTTGCTGTTACAGGTGAGATTTTTTACATTGGAGCTGCAAGCCTGGGGCTGGCATATATCGGACTTGGCCGTATTATCAGGAAAGTAAGGGAGAAACAGGATTTTGAGTATTTCTATCTGGTGTCGCTTATTTGTGAGATGGCATTGTCAGCTCTTTTCCTGTATTCGAATGAATCATCGTTGTCGGTCCTTTATGGAAGGTACATAGACTACATGGTGCCGGGGTTGATACTGTATGGTATATGCGAAGTTAAGGAAAAGGGTCTTGGGAAAAAATACTTTCTCATATTTATGACGGTAACGGTAATTTCAGGGGTACTGGTGCTTAGCGGCCTTGTTAAATACGAGAGTGTGGATTCCCTGTTTGCATTAGGTACAAATTATTTCCTTGTAAAAAAGACATCACCTGCTTTAATGATCATTAGTGCCGGACTATCCGGTTTTGCCGGGTTATTGGTAATGTTTATTGCAAGTGCTTTTAGGAAAAGCATGGTAAAAATGAGATTTATGCCTTGGGTGTTTTCTGCGGCTTTCATAGTGCTTTCCTTTTATATTTCCGGCGATATGGTAAATCGCAATATGACTTATTCTAAGGAAAATGCAGAACTTGCAGAAGGGCTGAAGGAATCAGGCAGCGATAAGATCTTTTACATAAACAGCGCTTATCAGCCGGGAGTTCAGATACTTCAGTTTATGCTTGCTGAAAAAACAATAAATGTTTTAAAAACGACAGATGAATTAAATGAGTACGACATGGCCGGCAATTATGTTATTGTTCCTGTCTATGATAGTATTAACAATCAGATGAATGATAAATACGTACTGTATGATGAGACCAAAACCTTTAAGGTTTGGAAATAAAAAATGGCGGAGAGTACTATGAAGAGTATTTTGGATTACGAGACCGTATCACTTATTGATGAGGATGATGCACTGGAGATAATCGACCAGACGCTGCTTCCCGGCAGAATTGAGATCATCAGACTTCATACCGCAAAAGAAATATGGGATGCCATTTACCTGCTGCAGGTAAGGGGTGCACCGGCTATCGGTGTAACTGCCGGAATGGGGCTGTATCTTTTGATGAAACACTCAGAAGCTGCCAGCTATGAGGAATTTATGAAAGAGCTTGATGAAAAGAGCGACTACCTGAATTCATCCAGGCCTACCGCAGTCAATCTTTCATGGGCGTTAAAACGCATGAAAGCACATGTGGAAAAAGTCTGTTCAGAAAAAAGCCATGGGAACGGAGATGGCGGTGCATCTCAGAATGCGGATTTTGAGACAATCCGCGCAGAACTGATAAAAGAGATGCGGGATGAATGTCGGCGCATCAAACAGGAAGATATCGACGTATGCAGAAGAATCGGTGAAAATGGTGTAACCCTTATAAAGGACGGAAACGGAATTTTAACTCACTGCAATGCCGGACAGTTGGCTACCTGCAAGTATGGAACAGCAACGGCGCCTATGTACCTTGCTCATGAAAAGGGCTGGAATATCAGGGTGTATTGTGATGAGACAAGACCTCTGCTGCAGGGGGCAAGACTTACAGCTTTTGAGCTTCATTCTGCAGGAATTGACACCACGCTTCTTTGCGACAATATGTCCGCATCTCTCATGAAGACTGGTGCTATAAATGCTATATTTGTTGGATGCGACAGGGTAGCTGCAAACGGAGATGCTGCCAACAAAATTGGAACCAGCATGGTGGCTACAGTTGCAAAGCGCTACAACGTGCCATTTTATGTATGCGCGCCAACTTCCACAATTGATATAAATACTCCGACAGGTGATCAGATCAACATCGAGCAGAGGAAACCTGAGGAAGTTACTGAAATGTGGTACAGCGAGAGAATGGCGCCAGAGGGAGTTAAGGTTTATAATCCTGCATTTGACGTTACAGACAATGAACTGATAACAGGTATTGTAACTGAGTATGGAGTACTTAGGGCGCCTTATGACAAGTCAATCAGAGAGCTGTTTAAAAAGAAAGTTAAAAAATAATAGAGCTTTTGCATAAAAAGAACCCCCAGGGGGGCTTGTGACGCCCATTTTCTTTATCTATACTCATAGTTGTGAATTAATCACGGGTTGCTTAATAAGCGCCTTTTTATCGCATCTATAACAGTATTGGTGGGAGGAAATATTTATGCATATGGCAGACGCCCTTGTGGCACCAGCAGTTGCTGGAACAATGTACGTTTTATCTACTGCGGCAGCAGGAGTATCAGTTAAAGAGGTAAGAAAGGAAGCAAGCCCTGAGAAGATCCCTGTAATGGGAGTTATGGGAGCCTTTGTTTTTGCAACTCAGATGCTCAATTTTACAATTCCAGGAACAGGTTCTTCAGGACATCTGTGCGGTGGCATGATGCTCTCCGCTCTTCTTGGACCTTACGCTGGATTTCTTACAATGATAGGAGTGCTGCTGGTTCAGTGCCTGCTATTTGCAGACGGTGGACTACTGGCTCTTGGATGTAATGTCTGGAACATGGCATTTTACGGGTGTTTTATAGGAGCACTTCTTATCTGGAAGCCTATTATGAAGAAGGGAGCAAGCAGGGGTAAGATTGCGCTGGCGTCAATACTTGGATGTGTTCTTACGCTGCAGCTTGGGGCATTTTCGGTTACACTTGAAACCCTTGCTTCTGGCGTTACGGAACTTCCGTTTTCTGTATTCCTTGCAACAATGCAGCCTATTCATTTGGCAATTGGTTTTGTAGAGGGACTTATCACTACAGCAGTGCTTATCTTCGTACATGAAGCAAGACCTGAGCTTTTATGGGGCGTAGGAGAGACTTCAGAGAAAAAGGAAGGTAAGCTCAGCTTTAAGAATACAATCATTGCAGTTGCTGTAGCAGCAGCTATTTGCGGCGGAGTGATATCTCTTTTCGCATCAGCATTCCCAGATGGACTTGAGTGGTCTATGGAGCAGGTTGCTGGAACTACAGAGCTTGAGGCGCAGGGAGGCGCTTACGATACAGCAGCAGGTATCCAGGAGACAACATCACTTCTTCCTGACTATGCGTTTAAAGACAGCGAGTCAGCTGTGGGCACAAGCTTTTCCGGTATTGCAGGATCCCTTGTGGTTGTCCTTGTGACAGTAGGAGCTTGCTACCTGTTTAAGTTCTTTAAGAAAAATGAAGCAGATTGAAGATAATATAAGAGAACTTAATAAACTTCAAAACCTGCAGCAGCGTTCCCATTGGATGAACAGGCTTCATCCTCTGGGGAAGCTGCTTGTTTGCGTTATATACATCTTTGTCGTAGCATCCTTTGACAAGTACGCTATTGATAAGCTTATTGTGATGGCGATCTTTCCAGTGTTTTGTTTTATTGTTGGGGATCTGTCCTTGAAAGAGGGGCTCTACCGTATGAGGCTCATTCTGCCACTGGTACTGTTTGTGGGGGTGTTCAACCCGTTTTTTGACAGGAAGGTGCTCTTTACAATGGCTGTAGCGGGAAGCCAGGTGCAAGTAACAGGCGGTGTGATATCGATGCTGTCGCTGATGGTCAAAGGTCTTTTCTCTGTGCTGTCAGCCTACATTCTGATTGCCACAACCTCCATAGAAGAGATCTGCTACGCCCTTAGGATCCTTCGCGTTCCTAAGATCATAGTTATAGTTATCATGTTGATATACAGGTACTTTGGGCTCATGGGAGCTGAGGCGGACAGGATCACAACAGCTTACATGCTAAGAGCCCCAAAGCAAAAGGGCATTCATTACAGCGCCTGGGGAAGTCTTGTTGGACAGTGGCTTTTACGAAGCATGGACAGGGCAAATGCTGTGTACGAGAGTATGACGCTAAGAGGGTTTAACGGAGATTTCAGGGTGAAAAGAAAAAGTGTAAGCGCCAGCGATTTTCTTTACCCGTTTATCTGGATAGTTTTGTTTATTTATATAAGGCACTTTTATTAAGAAAGGAACATAGATGCATACTGGAGCCACAGGTGAAATTTTAAAAATTGAGGACCTTCACTTCTCCTACGAAAAAGGAGAAGAGGTACTAAGGGGCGTAAATCTCCACGCTCACGACGGCGAGAGTATCGGAGTGATTGGGGCTAACGGCATTGGAAAGTCTACTCTGATGAAGCTTATGGTAGGACTTAAACTGGA
>JAIKXH010000129.1 GCA_024684215.1 Lachnospiraceae bacterium | reverse complement strand
ATAACGGCTCTCGATATCTTAACTATATCAGGGCCGTAAAAAAGTACGGAATTTACATCTGTGTTAAGTCCCTCTCCAAAGGCATCAAGGGCACACATCATATCATGCTTAAGCATAAATCTTTGCTTGTTAAACCAGTTTTCCATACTGAGGAAGGGATACTCGACTATCTCCACAACAACCCTGGATAAAACCTCTTTTCCGAACTGCTCAATATAACTTAAAGATTCATAGGCAGAAAAAGCCTCATTGGGGAAACTGTTTATAAACAAATACCCGGGAATACGAAGCTCTGAAAATGTTTTAGTCGCATTGAAAAAAGAATCGAGCTCAAGCTGATGGGTTCCCCCCATTGCCACTCTGGCATCTATATAAGTCCTCGTATCCATACCGTTATCGGGTCTCATAAGTGCTTCATAACCATACGTGGCATTTGTCTTAACATTACGGATTTCCTGGAAAACATAATTTAAAGGATATATATATATAGGTTTTACAACGCCCATGCGCTAAACCGTCCTTTCCCATTCTCCACTGACTTTTTTGGGGTTCATAAGATCAAGATAGAACTGAGCCACACTTTCAAGACTAAAAGGAATCACCCATATAAGTCCTATGCCAAAACTTAAAACAGCAAGCAAATAATAAGGAATCAGGCTCAAAAAAAGTTTGAACAGTCTGACTCTGTGACCGTTCATTTTATTCCATGCCGCACTAAGAGCCTGCTTTGCCGTATAATCCGGAAAATCCGCGATTATAAAAAACACAATTTCCAGTGACATTTCAACATACACGGTAACAACCAGACCAATCAAAGTAAATACAATAGCGGCTATAAGAAACCTAACATTTCCATAGTCGCTGTACAACTGCTGTAGAAATGTCGATATCATCTCAAATAATAGCATCGGCCCGTTAACTGCAAGCGTAATTATTATGTTTCTTGAAAAATTCTCCTTATAGCCGTAAAAAGCATCCGCAAGCCTTGCCGTCTGCCCGGTTCCAAGCTTTAAATAATATATTGATGTTCCGAAAGAAAAAACGGATAAAACCACCGAAAGTGCCGCGCTTAAAAGGAGCCTTATGATATACATAGCCATGGTAGCCGAAAAAGATACAGCTCCGCTTCTTAAAAAACCGGCGGTTATAATGCTGTTTAAATTTACCATAAGCATAGCCGCAGCATAGCTTACGCCGGCGATAAATATGGTAAGTAACGTAGTTCCGCGATATTTTCCATTTAGAAAGCCCTTGGCATTATCCCTAAGGACAGCCGAGGGCTGATAATGATTTGCCATAATGATAAACCTTAAAATATTCCTGTCTTAATTTTCTGAGCCTTAATCTTTTAAGTCTTATTATTACCGTTAATTAAGGCCCGAATAACCTATGGTTAAACGGCATAATCTGCATTCATGCCCTGATATTTAAGTCTGTCTGCACTTTTTAATTCCTTTTGATAAGGATTTTCCTCATTGTAGTACTTAATCTGAGTATTTGTGGTTCCGCCGGAAATATAAGTCCGTCCGCACTCAGGGCATACAGCCGTATGAAGAGTTACCGAAGCCTGAATGACCTTTCCGTTATTTTGAGCGGCCTTCTCATAAGCGTTTACAACATGCTCTTGCTCATGGCCTCGAACTCTGGCGGCCACAGCCGCAGGTGCTATTCTCTGTGGTGATTTAAACGAAACCATCTCATCGGAGCCGTCCTGATACTTACGTTTTTTGCAGGTCTCGCACTCACAACCCGGATCATCCACATGACCTTTTGAGCGTATCTTCTCAGCCTGTTCCTTACTAAGAGGAACAGGACTAAGCTTGTCGTTCGGTCCCGCATCACGATTCCATGGCATCGCACGAAGCCTTGCTTCTTCTGCATAGGGATTGTATGAATTATTTAAATTATAGCCAATTCCCATCATAAGCATTTACCTGATAGTCTTCACCGTAAACCTGCTCTACAATGCTTTGCGATTCATTTATTACTTCCATAAGTTTACCGGATTTAAACAATGATACAAAAGCGGATAAAGTAATAATTATTCCGAGCGCTATTCCTGCGACGGATGCAATCACTGCCGTCATCGCTTTCTTTGGTAATTGTTTGCCCTTCCGAGCGCTTAAAAGTGCAAGGATAAGAGAAATCGCTCCAAGCGGTATGGCGAAGGTTGAAAAAATCGCACTCACTCCAAGTCCCAAAGAGATGAATCCCATAACAAGTGCCGACCTTGCAAGTGCACTGTTTGTTCCCATAGGATTCTCCGGGGTCCCGTAATAATTTGAATTTTGGTTTTGTCTGTAAAAATTACCGTCCATCACAAAACGCTTTCATAAGATATTCTTATCTATAATTTACCATTATAAAGGCTTTATGGCAATAAAATAAATCTAAATTATTGGCTTACCTACTGTTTCCTCGGATAATTCTGCCTTCCTAACTAAACCTGTGTCTTAAACATTTTTGTTAGAGTTTTCTGTTACGATTTGACTTCATTTGGTTTCAGCTGTCCATATCGCACGGACTGTATCAACTAATGTTATCAAATTGTTATCATGGAAGTGTTATCAACATACCATTACATATACTTGATATGATTTCCATTCATACCATAAAGTTGGGAATACCTCAAACTCTTTAAATCCAAGCGACAGATTGAATCTATTCTACTTCTTCATAATTATCAAATGTAACAATACCAGGAGTTTGATTTGCTAATATAACCAAATCGTTCATTTCCTACCTCCAATTAGAATTCCATGACAACTATTTTTCTTCAATTTAACTATATGCTTCTTCTTAAAATGCTCACTATATCTTTATTTTCCAACTGCCTGATTTATTAGATCCTTCTCTCTCAATCACCTGCTTCTTTATGAGTGAAGATATAAGCCTCTGTACAGTCTTTTCCGACTTTCCGATTCTTATAGCCATCTCTGCTTTTGAGATGCCATCATTATTCTGAATCAGATTAAAAATGACCTGCTCTGCTTCTGTAAGTTCAGTATTTATCTGGACATTTATCTGGACATTTGTCCTGATAAATTCAAAGAAGAAACCATATGCCTCTTTATACCATTATATAATAAATAAAAACTGAGCTTATTCCAATCCAAATCAATATTAGTAGCAATACTGCCTTCAGCCTCGAAATCAAACTCATATCTTCCACATACAGGGCAGCTAACTATAATAGACAGCGGATCATACTTTAATGTTTTCTTTACCTCTTTCGATTTACAAATAGGACATTCATCATTTTTATCTACCACTAGAAATCACCTTTTTCTCCATTCAATACAATATCAACCTATCTATATAATTCAAACTGATAGGCAACTCTATTTCCTCCTAACTAGTGTTAGCATCCCCCTCAATACCTAACTCTCCCCTCTGCAACAGCCTTCAAATGCTCACCATACGGGCTCTTGCCATAAGCCTTTGCACTTTCCATTAGTTTATCGCGATCAATAAATCCGTTAATAAATGCAATCTCTTCCGGAGCAGAAATCGTAACTCCCTGGCGGCTTTGTATCATCTCAACAAATTCCGCAGCTTGCAGTAAACTATGCATTGTTCCGGTATCAAGCCATGCAAAACCGCGTCCCAAAAGCTGAACATCAAGGAGTTTGTCACTAAGGTACATGTCATTCAGTGTTGTTATCTCAAGTTCTCCACGCGCCGACGGTTGTACTTTG
>JAIKXH010000095.1 GCA_024684215.1 Lachnospiraceae bacterium | reverse complement strand
TGAACCCCGAAAAATTTTATTTTCGGGGTAAATTTTTGTAAGTATCTCTCCGATAAATAGATAGAAGATAACTATAACTGTCTTTTTATGCATTGAAAAGGACTTCAATGTTTATCTACAGGGAGGTAGAGCAATATGACAGGTCTTAGTGGTATTTCTGCGTATCAGCAGTCAAATCAGATCAATAAAGGGTCGGAGCGTACATACGAATCGGCTTCTTCTAAAATTGCGTCAAGCAGTTCTTCTAAGGAGAGTCAGGCTTCTAAAGTTGAAACAAAAGGCTTTACTCCTATCGATACTAAAAGTTCCCTTGTACCCAAAACAAGCGAATATGGGAATACTATCGGGGATGTTAAGCTTTCCGATAAGGCAAAAGATTATTACAATCAGCTAAAGGGAAAGTTTCATAACATGGAGTTTATTGCTGTCAGCAAGGATATGAAAGCTCAGGTTCAGGCTAATGCGGCGGCTTATGGTAACGCAAATAAGATGGTTGTTCTTATTGACGAGGAAAAGCTTGAACGCATGGCTACGGATGAGTCCTTCAGGAAGAAATATGAAGGGATTATCGCTATGTCACAGACGAAGATGGCTGAGGCAAAGAACAGTCTTACAAGTAGCGGAGCAAGTGTTAAGAACTTTGGTATGTCGGTAGATTCAAATGGTAAAGAGAGCTTCTTTGCTACGGTAGAAAAATCGCAGGATCTACAGAAAAAACGCATAGAAAAGAAAGCGGCGGAGAAGAAAGAGCAGAAAGCTAAAGAAAAGAAGAAGACTGAAAAGGAAGCAAGAGAAGAACGCTTGCAGAAAGCAAAAGATAAAAAGACAGAAAAAACAGACGACGAGGAAGAACCTCAGGATATTGACGATGGCAAGGAGTATGTAACCATAGAAGCGAAATCTATGGATGAATTGCTTTCTAAAGTACAGAAATACTCATATAGCGAAGCACTTAATCGTGTTTTTACTGATTCTGAACGCAGGGTCGGCGGCTATGTCGATTTTAGGGGGTGATGACTATGAAATTAGGTGAAGTCATTCCGAAATACAGAGAATACCGACAGGAGCTTGTTGATCAGACCAGAAGCCTTGCAAAGCAAAGAGATGAGGCAAAAAAGAAGTTTGAGTTGACAGGTGATAAAAAGTTTGAGGAAGAAGCGGCTATATTACAGTTTTCCGTGGAGGCTTCGGACGAAGAATGTAAGAAAAACCAGGAAGTGCTTGATGGATTGATGGAACAATATGCAGCGGCTTGGAATGCTGAGGTCGCAAGGCAGCAATCGGATCCGGAGACGGGATATGCTGCAACTATGGGTAAGATCATGACAACAGCCATGCGGATGTCCAGAGGCGATAATGTTCCATATTTCGATGAGAAGAAGCTTCTAGAGGCAAATGAGAAATTATATGCTTCCGCAAAACAGGCGCAGGCTATGATGAAGCAGATGAAGAATCATAAGGCGAAAGATTATGATTCCCTCTGGGATGAGGAAGGTGGCGAGTATGATCCCGAAGCTGCTGCGGAAAATGCTGAGGCAACGGGAGAACTGCCAGAAATACCTGAAACCGGCTCGCAGGATGAGGCACCTGGGGTTAAATCAAGTGGAGACTAGCTTTCAAAGAAGGCTCAGCGCGAGTATCACGCAAAGCAGAGGCGCACCTGGGGAGAACTTAGTCCCGTGACAAGGAGCGTACCGAGCGGAAAGACTTACAATCGAAAGAAGGAAAAACAGTGGATCGGCAAGGAATTCAGAAATGGATTTGATGCCGATCTTTTTTGTAAAAATATATATTTTTGCTTGACTATGACGCAACGTAATAGTTTATGATGTAATCACACGTGAAGGAGATGATAGCCATGAAGACAGTAAATGAAGTGAGTAAGCTGACAGGAGTGAGTATACGAACGCTGCAGTATTACGATAAGATAGGGCTCTTAAAACCGGCGGAGTATACAGAGTCCGGATACAGGCTGGCTCTCAAGTGAGAAACTCGTGGCTCTCAAGCGAGATAATATTCAATATATACTGTTCAGATTTAAAGAGTATCTATACAAAGAGATGGAATGGGAATAGAATATATACAGTTAAGAGATAATTTTGAAACAGGTGGTGTTGCATAATATTTCAGGCTTACGGAGAACCAAACTATGAAAATAAAAATCGACAATTTAAAAAAGAGAATAGTGATGTCCCTTTTTGGTGTTATTATTTGTGCCATCAGTGTGGGAATATTCAAAATAGCAGCTCTCGGAGTGGACCCCTTTCAGTCCTTTATGGCGGGGCTTGATGCACTGGTACCCATTAGCTTCGGTACTTTGTATGTGATCACCAATGCGGTTCTTTTGCTCTTCGCTCTTATTTTTGACAGACACTACATAGGTATCGCGACTTTCATAAACCTTTTCTTACTTGGATATATCACACAGTTTACCTACGAGCTTCTTCAAAAGGTTATTGTGAATCCTTCCATTTTGGTTAGAATCATTTGCCTTGTGGTGGGTGTGGTGATTATCTGCTTTGGTTCTGCTTTTTACATGACTGCAGACCTTGGTGTGTCAACATATGATGCCATTGCGCTTATCATCTGTAACACCTGGAAAAAGGGTAAGTTTCAATATGTAAGAATTATAACAGACATTGTTTGCGTACTTCTTGGAGTTGGTTTATTCTTGCTTTCCGGTGGCAAAATCGGCATGATCCCCACAATAGCCGGATTCGGAACCATTATTACAGCTTTCTTTATGGGACCATTAATCGAGTTTTTCAATGTAAAGATTGCAAGGCCTTTGCTTAAGGGGAAAGGGAAAGAAAGCTCAGACAGTAATAGCTAAAGTATTCAAATTAGAGAATTATTTATAAAACAGAGAAAGCCTCTGGTATTTTTGAGCTCCGCTTTTTGCTATAATAGCCATACTTCAAATAATCATGCAGGAGGTATGGTGCTTGAAAGAGACTATGAAAAACGGAAAAAAGCTTGGTGAAAGCAACACTGAGCAAACTATGTTTATACGTATTAATCAACTTGGATACGCATCCGGACTTCCGGTTCAGATAGCGTTACTTTCTGATGTAGCTTCTTTGGACGGCATAGAAGCAAATACCGCAAAGAATTCTTGTAACGAATCACGCTTAGAAAAGCAAACAACCCTTATTTTGACGGATACAGCCGGCAATGAAGTAAAAAAATGTACCATAGGAAAACCTTCTTATGATGAGGCTTCCGGTGACTGTGTAAGACTTGTAAATATTGGAGTCTTGCCGGAGGGCGAGTACTATATAGAATTTGAAGGGCAAAAGCGCGAGATTAGCGTAAAAAAGGATCCGTGGCAGAAGGTTACCGATGCCCTTATAAAGGGATTGTATTATCAGCGCTGCGGATGCGAGCTGGAAGAAAAGTATGCAGGAAAGTTCACTCACAAGGCTTGCCATACTGCTCCGGCAATTGAATGGGACAACAGAGAAGTCAAAAAAACTGTTATCGGTGGATGGCATGATGCCGGCGATTACGGAAAATACGTTGGCCCGGGGGCAGTCACCGTTGCACACATGATTTACGCACATATGCTTTGTGAGAAGGGCTGCTCTGACTCCTTAAACATTCCTGAATCGGGGAATGGAGTCCCGGATATTTTGAATGAGGCGAGATATGAGCTTGAATGGATGCTTAAAATGCAAAGGAAAGACGGAGCATTTTATCATAAGTTGACAAAAGCACAGTTCGCTCCTTTTATAATGCCCGAGGATGATCATGAGCAGGAGTATTTGATGCCGGTGTCTCACTGTGCGACCGGTGCAGCCTGCGCGTGCCTGGCGCTGGCATACAGAGTATATAAAAAATATGATGCGGAATTTGCTGAAAAATTGTTATCTTCAGCGCTTTTGGCTTCAAAATGGATTGATGATAATCCCGAATTTGTACCATACACGAATCCTGAGGGAGTAAGGACCGGCTGGTACGGAGATAAGAATTTTGCAGACGAGCAGTTTTGGGCTGCCTGCGAATTGTACGCTTCAACCGGAGAAAGCAAATATAAAGATGCAGCGGAAAAGCTTTACCAAGATGGATTAAATATAACCTCATACGGATGGGCTGATGTGAGCGGTTTGGGGGCAATCTGCTGCCTGTTTGTTTTAAAGGATTCGGCAGGGGATATTCTTTACGGCAGTCTCAAAGAAAAATTCATCGAAGAGTGCGGCAAAATAGCTAAACTTACTGAGGAATCGGGATACGGAACAGCGCTTCCCGCGGACAGATACATATGGGGAAGCATCTTGTCTATTATGTCAAATGCGATAAGCCTTATATTGCACGGTATGCTTACCGGTGATGATAAATATAGGGCAGCAGCGCTTTTGCAATGGAATTATGCTTTGGGACTTAATGCGCTAGATATAAGCTTTATTACCGGGTTTGGAGAAAAATCTGTGAAAAATCCTCATCACAGGCCTTCCGGTGCGGACGGTATAGATGAGCCGGTTCCCGGACTTATTTCCGGTGGCCCGAACAAGTGCTTTCCTTATCAGCAAAACAGAGAACGATTTGAAGGCGTGCCTGCGGCAAAGTGTTTCCTGGACGAGACGCCTTCTGCAGATACCAACGAGATAGCAATTTACTGGAATTCTCCCGCAATCTTTGTGGGCGCATATTTTGCTTCTGAATGTAAACAATAATACTCAGGCGGTTTATTATAAAAATAGACACTGGCTATTAGGAAAGGTTTCGCTAATAGCCAATGTCTTTTTTCGTTTCTATATAGAGCATATCATTTATGCTTTTGTTTCTTTATACTTTAAATAAATGTGAGAATCGCATAAATGCCTTTTTGATATTTGAAGTTATTTTGGAAACGGTTGTGCAGTTGTCACAATACTCGAGTCTCTCCAACTTCATCCAGGAGGGAATAACTTCCTTATCGTTTTCTATATAAAAAGGTGTGGATGTTATCATCATAATCATTACCTCCTTTGTTTTTATACATAAATATTAGCACATATTTTATTGGTTTCAATGGGTGTGAAATTCAAAAATCATAGCAATAATTTGTGCCGCCATCACAAAAAGATGGTATAATTGAGGCAAAAGGAGATAAACTATGGGATTTACTATAGAGGATATGAGAATCGTCGCCCAGGAAAAGTATAAAATGGAGCTTGTGGCCGGAAAAAACGGGTGGGCCAATTCAATAAGCTGGCTGCTTATGGTGGAAGACACCACTATAACCAAAAACTTTGTGGGCAAGGAGCTTGTTGTGACGACAGGGCTTGGATTCAATACGGAAGATAAGCTGCTGGAACTGGTAAAAATACTGGATGAACACCACTGCGCCGGTCTTGTGATCAACACCGGCTACTACATAAAGGAGATACCTAAAAAAGTTCTTGAAATGGCTGATGAAAGGGATCTTCCTGTTTTGACTGTACCTTGGGAAATAATGATGGCTGATATGATCAAGGACCTGACGGTTCGTATTTTTATTCAGTCCCAAACCGACGAACAGATTTCCTCTGCATTCATAAGGGCCATAGAGCGTCCAAAGGTCATAGAAGCGTACAAAGAGGAGCTATCCGCGGCTTTTGATGTGGACGGACGATTTCAAGTAGTTGTTTTTACTACTGAAACGTTGGACAGTATGGACTCTGTCGACAGAAAAAGAATCGGATACAGGCTTCAGATATATCTTGAAAACATTTCCCATAATGCACATTTTTTGTATTACAACGGAGCGTTTCTTTTGATATTCAATGCAGTAGACGATGCTCCAAGGGACGAGATTATCTCGGGATTTTTGAAAAGAGCAAGATTGAGAATGCCCGACAGAGATGTTTATGTAGGAGTTGGAAGCGCGGTAAATGATGTATCAAATGTCTCTATATCATACAAAAGAGCGGTATATGCGGCAAAAACCGCAATGAAAAACAGAGAAAGCATACAGAGATTTGATGATCTTGGGCCCGTGAGAGTATTATACTCCGTCCCTGATGAATTGATACTTAGAGAATTGGGACCGGATTTGCTTCGCCCGCTCACGGATTATGATAAAAAGCATGATTCTGACCTGGTGCTGACGCTAAAATCTTATCTGAAAAATAACGGAAGCGTCGGTAAGGTTTCAGAGGAGTTGTTCATTCATAAAAACACTATTCTTTACAGAATGGGTAAAATAAGAGAACTGCTGAACTGCAATTTGGAGAGTGGGGAGGAAAGGCTGCTTTACTACCTTTCCACGCTTATTTGTGATTTATAGGTAATGTAAAAATATTACACTGAAAAGGATAATTTATAAAACCGGTCAGTGTGATAACAATATATAATCAGATCCTGCGGCATATTCTTTAGTATATCCTATATCGATGAGTTTGCTGCAAAGCGTATTGTCTGCGGGGAGAATTATATATTTACTTTTTAAATTATTTATGTTGGATTCAAGGTATGATTCTTCGCAAAGGTTTATTCCGAATCCTGAAGGAACGAGGTAATAGCACTCAAGGTTTTCGCTCGAAGAAGGCAAAACATCTACAGTGTTATCCCATGAAATCTCATCTGTAAGTGAAAGTATCTCATTTATTTCTTTGGCATGACTGTAAAACTGCTCTCGCTCGGGGGAACTGTTTTTTATGACCGGAAGCTTGTAATCAGGGATATCGGCTTTTACCAAAAAGAAAAGTATAAATGCAGCAGCGCATACTGCCTGTAAAGGCAATTTTACATATGCTGAGATATGTTTATCCATGCACATTATAAATATATCCAAAACGATAAACACCACTAAATGACGATAACCATCGGCAACATTATATAGAATTAAAACAGCAAGTAGTACAGATAGCTGTGCCACAAATACAAGCAGATATAACAATGGAGAAACAGCCTTGGAATCATAAGTTACAGGGCTGTTGTTTTTTTTATTTTTTGAAGCAATACCTTTGAAGGCTTTACCGATAAACCCAAGGATGCCTAGAGTTGCAACAAGCAAACTTGAGATAATAAAGCACAGATAATATCCCCCAACAGAATCGAGGCCATTAAAAGCTTTACCGATTCTGAAAAGCATCAAACGCATGTTGGAATCTAGGGATTGAACCACCTCGTTAAATACTGTCCTGGGCCCGTGTGTAAAAACTTTACTGAAATAATCTATATAGACATCACCGATATATGGAGCGGTGAATTTATCGTTTATCTTTGAGTACAATACTAGTGAGATTAGGGCTATAAGTACACAAGCGACAGCATAAAACAATTTCTTTTTACCGGTCCTTTTAAAGGCAAGATACAAAGGAAAAACAAAGAGAGTAGCAAGATAAGGCCTCATTATAACAAGATACGTAAGTATCAGATAGATTAATATATCTTTAATGGGGAGTAGTTTTTTTACAGATGAAAGAAAAAGTCCGTACAATAAAATAACAAGTCCGATCATCATTATCTCGGGCATGTAGGAAAGGGTAAATCGTGAAATCGGAAAAAAAGCAAACAAAAGGATATAGAGGATAGAAGCTTCCTTTAGTTTTATGTGAGACAGTAATCCAAAGACTAATAATGCAGCAGAAAGAAATATGATATTAAATATATAGGGAGCATTAAAACCAAATCCGAATATTTTCCCAAAAACAGCGCAGGGATAGAGTATTACCGGAGCCCATGCACCGAAAGTAAGCTGCTGTGCCCGGCTTTCGTTGTAGCCGAAATATCCTTGAGGAATTCCGTAGTCAACGATACCTTGTGTTTGCTTATAATAGAAAGCCTCATCGTTCCATGTTGAGGAAATGGGCCAGATATCCGCAAATGACGCATTGTTATAAAGAAGGGTTGCCATGCAAGCTAATATTGGCATAGTGGCGAGTAAAACAGAAAAGAGAATAAATATATATTTACTTTTATTATAAGTATTAGGTTTATTAGTCATATAGTTTTTAAGGGCCTTATTTAGTGAAACAAAGGCAAATTGCTCCAATTAAGTATATGCACCATTTTATAACAATTTTGTAAAAAAGGCTAATAGGATTGTTGCGGAATAAATGTTATGATTTCTATTGATAAATGAGAAAGGAAAAGATCAATCAAAGCGTTAATTGATATGATTATGCATAAATTATGATGGAAACCTGGTTTTATGAAGTAGTTACCATAGACGGAGACTACGCAAATTTAAGAAGAACGGATATTGAATCCGATGAATTAAAGCTTGTGGCAAGAGCGTTGCTTCCCCCGGAGATTACCGAAGGAAGCAGATTAAAATACGAAATGATGCAATATGAAATGTGCGAGTAGGCTTACCCTTAAAAAGGATACTCTTAAATAAGGGTACTCTTAAGTAAGATTATTCCTCGACAAGGTGACCTTCCTTCTACGACCTTGGCTACAAGCTCCTGCTTCTTTTTGGCTATAATAAAATCATAAATTCAGTTATCAATATAGTTAGGAGAAAAACAATGCCTTGTACAACAATATTGGTTGGTAAAAAAGCCAGCAACGACAATTCAACAATGATATCGAGAACCGATGACGGACAGTTTGATGTAAAAAAACTAATCGTAGTAACTCCCGATAAACAACCTAAAAAATACAAAAGTGTACTGTCACATGTAGAGATAGAGCTTCCGGAAAAACCCATGCGATACACTTCCTGTCCCAGTGTGGATAAAAAGGACGGCATATGGGCAGCAACCGGAATTAATGAAGCAAATGTCGGAATGACAGCGACCGAAACCATTACTTCAAATCCCAGAGTCCTTGCGGCAGACCCTCTTGTAAAGTATAAGAAGGCTGAAAAAAGAGGTGAAAAGGAACAGATAGGAGGAATCGGAGAGGAGGACATGGTAGTCCTTGTGCTCCCTTATATTAAGACAGCCAAAGAAGGCGTTAAACGCCTTGCATCTTTGCTTGAAAAATACGGAACATATGAATCCAACGGTATTGCCTTCAATGACAAAAATGAAGTTTGGTGGCTTGAAACTATCGGAGGTCACCATTGGTTAGCAAGAAGAGTTAAAGATGATGAGGTCGTTGTAGCTCCAAACCAGTTTGCAATGGATTACTTTGACTTTAACGATGCTTTCGGAAAACAAAAGGAATTCATGTGTTCCAAAGACTTGAAGGAGTTCATAACAGAAAATAATTTAAATCTTAACCGAGATGATGACCTTGAAAAGAAAGGCGTGTTCAATCCTCGCTGGGTATTTGGCTCACATTCTGATTCAGATCATGTTTACAATACTCCCAGAGCATGGTTCATGGGCAGATATTTAAATCCCACTAAATATAAATGGGATGGAGATAACGCGGATTTCGGACCGGAGAGTGACAATATTCCATGGTCTTTCGTGCCTGAGAAAAAGGTTACGGTAGAGGATGTAAAGTATTTACTTTCGGCAAATTATCAGGGAACGCCCTATAACCCTTATACAAGCCAGGATACAGGAAAAAGAGGAATGTACCGCTCTATCGGTATAAACCGTACAGGGGTTATGACCATATGTCAAATCAGAAATAATGTGCCCGATGAAATAAAGGGAATAGAGTGGATTTGCTATGGCTCGACTACATTTGATGCAATACTTCCGGTATATACAAACGTAAACAAAATTCCTAAGTACTTAAGCAATGTGACTCTCGATACATCTACAGAGAATTTCTATTGGGGCAGCAGGCTTATCGGAGCACTTGCAGATCCTATATATCATAACGCTATACAGCACATAGAGCGTTATCAGGCAGGAGTTATTACAGAGGGAAGACGAATCGTGATCGAGTACGATAAAAAAATGATAGGAGCCAAGGATTATTCTCTAACGGAAGAGGCAAACGAAAAGCTCTGCAAGATGGCTAAGGAAAAGACCACGGATACGCTTAACAAGGTTCTTCTTGAGTCAAGCAAGCACATGAAAAACGGATACAATCGTGCAGACAATTAAGTAGGAAGGAGAGTATATGGAGGGTATAGTAGCTGCATTTATGGTTCCGCATCCTCCGCTTATTGTTCCGCAAGTCGGAAGAGGCGGGGAAAAGCAGATTCAAAAAACGGTGGAGGCATATGAAAGAGTCGCCCGAGAGATAGCAGAAATAGAACCGGAAACAATTATTATATCCAGTCCTCATGCGATTATGTATCAGGATTATTTCCATATATCTCCCGGAGAAAAAGCTCATGGGTCTTTCGAAAATTTCAGGGCTCCCGAAGTAGGTTTTGAAGAGGAGTATGATACTGAACTTGTAAATGAAATAGAAAGTTTATCGGCAAAAACCGGATTTTCGGCAGGAACTTTGGGGGAGAGAATGCCCGAGCTTGATCACGGAACAATGGTTCCCCTTTATTTTATAAGAAAGTATTATAAAGGCGGAAAGATAATTCGTGTCGGCCTTTCCGGACAACCTCTTACGGATCATTATAAATTAGGACAGATAATACAAAGGTCGGTTGAAAAACTTGGTCGAAAGGCGGTATAAGTAGCAAGCGGGGATTTGTCACATAAGCTGCAGGAATACGGTCCATACGGTTTTGCAAAAGAAGGGCCGGAGTATGACAAAAATTGCCCGGGAAATAATTAATAATGCCATAAGTGCATCTACAAAGGACCCGAGATTTGAAGCGATAACCGCAGATGAACTCCCATATCTTGATATAAATGTCGATATTCTCAGTGAGCCTGAAGATATAGAATCTCCCGCGGAACTTGACGTTAAAAGATACGGAGTCATAGTAACATGCGGCAATAAGAGAGGGCTCTTACTTCCAGACCTGGATGGAGTTGATACTGTCGAGGAACAGATAGATATAGCAAAACGTAAAGGCGGTATTCGTGATGATGAGCCGATAAAATTACAGAGGTTTGAGGTAATAAGACATTATTAGGAGATATTAATGGCAAAATGTGAGATGTGGCGAGGAAAAAACTAAAGTACGTATATACGGGAAACTGTTAATAAATATTTTAGAATTTCATTAGCACTCACCTCTTGACAGTGCTAACAATTAGGACTATAACGTAGTTAGAACAAAGGAAAAGAGAAGATTCCTCAAGACAGAAATCCAAACACTCCTTCCCTTGCTCATGAAACTTATTAAAACAGTATTTTTCATGAA
>JAIKXH010000086.1 GCA_024684215.1 Lachnospiraceae bacterium | reverse complement strand
CATTAAAAGCTTCTTCAAAGTCAGAGCGAGTGTCGGCCAGTAATTACTATGGTATTTGGGGCTACGACGGTATGACTGCTGAGGAATTTATTTATACATTAAGATCAGATCGTAAATTTAAGCAAGATATATTTGAACTATAATGCCACAAGGGTATTATGAGTAAACTCTATAATATAAAGCACGGTATAAACTATACCAAGACCAGCAACACTTATAAAAGCAATCTCGCGCTTGTCAATAAGGAAACGCTGCTGCATATTTCAAACCTGTACGGTATCAAACTGCCTAAGTCCAATACCAAGGAGAAAATGGCTGAAACTATTTCAGCTTTCGTCCTCTCCAATCCGGAAAAGACCCTTGCAAAACTCTCGGTAAAGGAACTGGAAGTGCTGAGAGACTTCGTAAAAGTAGGCCCCGATACACATGTAGACAGGCCAAGCCGCAAGTTCTATAATATGATGCGGAATCTACTTTTAGTGTCCACATACCATAACAAGAAAGAGCGTCGACTCTATTTCCTCCTTCCCGATGAACTCCGCGAACGCTTTGCACCCCTGCTCAAAAAGGCCATGGAGGAAGCAAAGAAATTTGAGAAAGAGCAGAAATCCGCAGCCTCAAACGCCTCTACAATCAACATCGAAGACCCCATCTATCTGGATGACGACAATGATGACGACGAGGACAATGATGACGCCAATGTCTATGATGACCTTGAGGCATTACTGGAATCGCTCAATGCAGAATCCTTTTTCAATTCATTCGACCAACGGGAATCTTCTCGTTCAGAGAAGCCAGCTCTCAATTCCCCTACCTATAAATACAGCTGCTCCGTTGATCTGATGGAAGCCATCAGAAATCTGCCATACGAGAAGAAGGCAGCCGTCTGCAAGGCCTACTTCCAGATGTCCACGAATCATCAGATCGGTGAACATACGGACTATTCCCTTCGCTTCGAAGAAGACTATACCATGATGCTCAGTGCTGACGAGGACTACAAACCCTTCTACATCAGCTGTTGCATCAACGATCTCGACAACGCTATAACAGAAATAGACTACTTTGACCCCATGACGTTCTTTACCATCGCTGGGGAACTGGAAAAGATCATTCATCCCGCTGATTAAGCAATATTTAGTAAGCGGTCATTTCAGACCGTATTGCGTACCAAATATATAATGATTTCCTAATGGCACCAGTTTGATAATGCGTAATGTGGGGGTGGGACTTTTGAAGCCGCTAAACTACTGACAACAGCAGCCTAAAAGCATTATCAAAAGTTAAATTTGAAAAATCTCACTTTTTGCTGAAATTTGAAAATGCCCTCAGACACGGGCACTTTAGAGTATTTGACGGAAAATAGAACGTTTACGGAACCATTTAATCCGGCAGGGATTAACCGAGAATAATATAACGTCCAAAGAATATGTGTCAGTATCTTTTCCTGTGGTATTGAAAATATTTGGAAGAAATAATTTCCAAGTTATATGTTGGGAAGTTGAAGCTAATGGCCTTAGCTTTTTAAGCGTAGTGAAAAGTACAGCATAAGAAAGATGAAGCAAACCATAGAAATATACACTTTGAATCTGAGGAAGCAGAAGGGGAGGAAAAACCTTAGTTTTTCTGATGGGTTGGATATTTATGATCTGCTGAAAGATGAATTTATACGTTTTATTGATCAGGTAAAGACAGGACCTGTTGATGATTACGAAAATAGAACGATAAAAGTACCGTCTGAAATCAATGGTAAATCTTTTTGGGGATTTGATAATCAGAAACGCTATGTTTATGGTATTATTGAATCAGGATTGTATGGAAAACAATTGCAGATAGCGGATAAGGATAATCCTCGTAATATCCTTTTTAGTTCATCAAATAATAACGTTGCTTTGATGAAACCTTTCTTCTTCCTAATTTTTATACCGAGAATAGGAGACACCGCCTTTGTAATATTGGAAAGAACGGATAATGAAGGTATATATCCATTATTCCACACATTATTTGCAAGTTTCCTTCATAATAAAAGACCAATAAACGGAAAAGAGTATGATTACACTATACGGCCACAGAACTATTTATCACATGCCTATGTTGATAATTTGAAAAATGGTACAATCAAGTCTGTTAAACTTTCGTTGAGCAAAATACCAGATGATCTTGCAGACGCTTATATGCTTCATGATCTCGATGTTGATACATCAATTAGCATTACGCTTAATTTTAAAGGTGGTCTACGACCAGGCCATAGTGTTTCTCGAGCAATAAAAGATAACAGAACTATATTTTCAAGCGAGGCTTTCACTAATTTGTTTTCTGAAAGTCAAAGGTCAATTGTGACAGAGTCTATCATGAATGGTGTCCAGAAAGAACGTACAGTATATCTTTCCCAAGAAAATGAGAATCATATAAGACCTTATTATGTTATTGATGTCATTCCTAATGAGAGAGGTTATTCTGATTTTGATTCTATTCTTAGTGCTGTTTACTCTTTTATTGATTCCAATCCGGATTTAGTTTCATTACTTAATCAGAGAGATAAAGATGAGCAATAAACTATCAATTATCAATATTGGCAACATTTTATATGCTTTTAATGCTTCAATAAAAAATTGGCATAGATTATTTTATATAATTCCATGGTTTGTAGGCATTATTATGCCGGTTTTCTTATATAATTCTAATGAAAAGGCAGCGGGAGCACTCAATGCTTTTCTCACTAGTTTTGTTCCATTGTTTGCTACTATCTTGACATTTTATATATCATGGTGTTATAATAAGATAAAGACTAGACATAATGCAGAGAGACTACAACTCTTTAGAGAGACTTCAACCAATATTCTAATGATGATACCTCTAGACGTTATAGCGTTAGTCCTTTATGTTTTTGCATCAAATAATTGGTTCTCTGATGATGTGGTAATAAGTAGCTCATTTTCATTGTCTCGGTTTAATATACCAACATTTCTTTATTCGATTACGTGGCATCAGTTAATAAGATATGTCTTTTTAGTTGCTTATTATGCAATATTAACTGAAATCATATTGATATTACTAATGGTTTGTAAAAGAGCATTTGTAATTATTAATAATGAAATAACACTTCTTGATGATATTATTCAAGAAAAAGAAACAGATGTTAAGTCAGGTGAAAAATAATCTTATGAATTACATAATACAAACACCGAGTGC
>JAIKXH010000077.1 GCA_024684215.1 Lachnospiraceae bacterium | reverse complement strand
CTGTCTCTGATCCATTCTCATATCGAGCGGAGCATCATACCTGTAGGAAAATCCTCTCTCGCCCGTATCAAGCTGATATGAACTGACTCCAAGGTCAAGAAGTATACCGTCAAACTCCGTTACGCCCATCTCGGATAGTTCACCGAGTGCGTTGCAGTAATTGTTTCTTAAAATGCTTACGCGGTCTCCGAAAGGCTTTAATCTCTCTGTCGCTGTTTCAATAGCTGCCGCATCCTGGTCTATTCCGTATAAATGTCCGGTGGTTAGTCTCTTTGCTATTTCGCTTGAGTGCCCGGCGCCGCCTAAGGTTCCGTCCATATATATTCCGTCCGGTTTTATGTTTAGCTGCTCTATGGTTTCCTCGAGCATTACAGAATAATGTTTAAACTCCATATTATCCTCCGCTCGTTAAATCGAAATGCCCTTTGCAAACAGATTTTTAACCGCATCCTTAGGACTGATTCTGCCCTCTCTCGCGTTCCAGTTATCGGTATCCCAAATCTCGGCTTTTCCATCGGTAGTACCGACTATAGTCACATCTTTTGTAAGTCCCGCATATTCGCAAAGGTTAGCGGGTACAAGAATACGTCCGTGAGAATCGATATCCACATAAGCGGATCCGGAACCGAAAAAGCGCTTAACTTCTCTTGCGTCATCATCAAAGGTGGGAAGTGTATTTAACTTTGCCTGGAAGGCACTCCATTCCTCTTCCGAATATACGATAAGGCACTGGTCGATTCCCTTTGAAATTACAAAACCGTCTCCCAAAACGCTGCGGAATTTAGAAGGAACCGAAAGACGACCCTTGGCATCGATTGTGTGATTGTATTCTCCGATGAGTCCGGCCATCGATTCTCTCCTTTCCTAAGCTTTGAAAAACCGTATTTATAACCTTTTTTGTAAAAAGGAAAACAGGGATGCTTTACTGATTTCATCCCACTTTATGGGTAAATCATCCCACTTCATCCCACTTACAAGCAAAATTCTACATTAAAATAGCTTAATGTGCAATAGTTTTCAATAAAATTTTTAACTTTTCTTAATATTTTGTTTTGGTAATTTTAGACAAAAAAATAGACAGCAGCTTGCTTGCTACTGTCTATTTGAACAAATTTTTCTATATTTTGATGCCTTTTTATGCCCCGCAACTATATATTGTGGTCCAAAGTGGGATGAAAGATAAAGAAATCTTAACCATCCTGTTTATCCCACTTTTTAAAGTATTATCCCCGGCTATAAGATGAGGAATTCTATTCGGCTGTCTTCTCTTTGGTTACCGGTTTTTTTATCTTGAGTATTTCAGGCAGCTTATCTTTTTTAATAAGAACTCTGAATACTATCTCTCCTGCCACGGCAAATACTATCATCACTATGGCAACCACCTGGGAAACAGGGATTGTCGTGCCGATAAGATAGAGCTGGTCGGTACGGATACCCTCTATGATAAAACGGATTATTCCATATCCCGCGCTGTACCACAAAATGGCCTCGCCGTTAAAGCTTCTCTTTTTCCTGAATAACATCAGGAGCGCAAAGAGGATAAGGTTGCATACGCTCTCATATAGGAAAGTGGGATGAACCTGTACAAAATTCTCGCCCTCGCCAATATGAGACGCAAGCTCGTCGGTAATATCCCTTGCTCTTACTGCGTCTATCGGAAGTCTCATTGCAAAAAGATTGTTGGTGTATTGTCCGAAAACTTCTCTGTTAAAAAAGTTGCCCCAACGTCCGATAGCTTGTCCGAGGATCAGTGCCGGCATGGCTGCATCGGTAAGTACAAAGCCGTTAATTTTTTTTCTCTTGCAAAAGATAAATGCCGTAAGAAAAGCTCCGATAACACCGCCGTAGATAGCGATTCCGCCCTGACGGAGGTTAAAGATATTAAGCAGATTGTCCTTGTAATACTCCCATGAGAATATTACATAATAAATCCTGGCACCGATAAGCCCGCCGATTATAACTCTGATTGCGAAATCCCAGAAATTGTTCTCGTCCTCGCCAAGTTCTTTTGTATTATGAGAAGCCACGAGAAGTCCCGCTAAAATTCCCACCGCAAAAATAATTCCGTAAAGGGCTATCGAAAACTTGCCGATGTAAAATGTTTTCGGAACATCTTTTAAATATATTCCCAAATTAGGAAATGAAATATCTGTTGCGTTCATTATAAGTACCTTCTTTTTGCAATGTCTGAATAATTAAACATTAAATCTAAAGAGAATAACATCTCCGTCTTTAACCACATAGTCCTTGCCTTCGATTCCGACAAGTCCCTTTTCACGTGCTGCAGCAAGTGATCCGAGGTCAAGCAGGTCCTTATAATTAACTACTTCCGCTTTGATGAATCCGCGTTCAAAATCAGTATGGATCTTTCCTGCTGCCTGAGGCGCCTTGGTACCCATCTTGATTGTCCATGCACGGCACTCATCCTCACCGGCGGTTAAAAAGCTCATAAGTCCCAGGATACGATAGCTGGCTGCGATGAGCTTATCAAGACCCGATTCTTTTACACCGAGCGCATCAAGAAACTCAGCCTTTTCTGCATCATCAAGTTCAGAGATTTCCTCTTCTACTCTAGCGCTTATTACAAACACTTCGCTTCCTTCCGCCTTTGCAAATTCACGTACCTTTACTACCATCTCATTGGAAGCTCCGTCATCAGCAAGGTCATCTTCCGCTACATTAGCGGCATAGATAACAGGCTTTGCGGTAAGAAGGTTAAGTTCCTTCATATATCCGGGTTCGTCTTCATCATCTATCTCTAAAGTTCTTGCCGAAGCGCCTCCCTCAAGATGAGACTTCATCTTTTCAAGGAAAGCCTGCTCTTTAGCTGCAGCCTTGTCCATTCTTGCAGCCTTTATAACCTTAGCAAGTCTGCGGTCTATTGCCTCAATATCCGCAAAGATAAGCTCAAGATTGATTACATCGATATCTCTAAGAGGATCAACGCTTCCGTCTACATGGATTACATTTGAATCCTCAAAGCATCTTACTACATGTACAATTGCA
>JAIKXH010000073.1 GCA_024684215.1 Lachnospiraceae bacterium | reverse complement strand
ATAACTCTCATGAATCATATCCAATACAAAACGATAACCAGCTATCTCCTCTTCATCACGATTCTTCGGCGTAGTTTTTGACTGCATCAATTGATTCAATCTTGCATTTGAAGTAGAAATGCCCTCAATAGCATTTGAACTCTCAGTACTTTGTACTTTGGCTACTTCAACTAACTTATCTAACACAGCTGGTTTCTGAGTCAAATACAACTCCTGCTTTCCTCTGTATTCATGAATACCTGAGACTAGCCCTAATATTTCACTATCCCATTTATAATCTTTATACTTACCGTAATTAAATTCCCGCATATCTTTTCTCCTTATCGCCTAAATTATATCACATTTTAGGCGATTTTCAACCTATTAGGCAATTTTTTCGCCTAATGCCGTCTCATTTTAGGCGATATGAGGGTATTTAGGGGGAGATACCTTGCCTCAGGATTATTACCGATAATTGCTCCCAGCTTTTCGCAAGATTTCATCTGTATTTCCGGTGTAATTCGGATTATCCGGTGGGTCAATCCTTTTTTTCACAAAACAGTTCATGAAATTCCTTTCGGCCCGGAACCCATTTCTTTACAAGTACCGTATAAAGCTCATCAAATGACGAAGCCACATAGTTAATATCATATTCAGCCATAGACTTTTCAATGTTTCCGGATGGCATAAACCAAACCGAATCTATGGAAGCATTTTTTGCACCAAGCATATCGGAAGAGAGCGAATCTCCTATCATAATGCATGTTGATTTCGGTTCCCCGATTTTCTCAAAACAGATATCAAAAAATGCCGTATCAGGCTTTGTTACGCCCATATCTTCACTTATAAATAAATAATCTATATACTTATCAAGCCCCGTTGATGCTATTCTGCCTTTTGCGTTTATGGTTGCACCGTTGGAGGCGATATAGATTCTGGAGCCCGGTATGTTTTCTTTTATTTTTCTTATAAATTCGAGTGCACCGTCAAGCAAGACACCGTTAACGGACATTGCATAAATAAAATCATTGTTGATCTTTAGCGGATCGAGGTTCGCCGAATCACCTTCACAGACTGAAAAAATATAATTAAATCTTTTTTTAAAAAGCTCAGGCCTTGTTATGATACCCTTTTCAAGCTCTAGCCATAAAGATTTGTTGTAATCTTTAAACACCCTGTATATATCATCAGAAAACGATAATCCGTTAGCCCTAAGCACTATTCCCAGCGCTTTATATTCAGAAGCATGGAAATCCAGTAAGGTCTGGTCCAGATCAAAGAGAAAGTTACAATGCATTTATCCGCTCCTAATTATCTGTTAAAACAAGCCACCTTTTCGGCTTCCATTTTGTCACCTCTGCTTTGCGTTATAATCCTCTTCTGTCCAGTCCGGAATTTTTGTAATAAAGGGATTTCGCCTCATACATTCTCTTATCCGCTATGGCAACGAGTTTTCTCACCGACAGTGTGGGCTCCTCCTCTTTGCTGACATAACCGTATGAGACAGACATAGAGCTGACCTTTTTGCCCTTCCAATTTGCCATTTTATCATCAAAATCGGTAAGGGCGGATTTCAATTTTTCCTTATCACATGAAAGAACGGCGATAAACTCATCGCCACCTGTTCTATATATACTTCCGAATGCTCCAAGACTTTCCTTCATACACAGGCTGGCACCTATAAGCAGTTCATCACCCGCAGCATGTCCAAGTGTATCATTTACCCCCTTAAGTCCGTTTACATCAAGAACCACCAAAACACAATTATCGTCCTCGGGGATATTGTTCTGTTCGTAAATATCCTCCTCATAGGCCCGTCTGTTTAAAAGCCTTGTAAGTTCATCCGTACGCGATCTTGAAATAAGCTTTTCTTCTTTTTTCTTTACCTCATCTATACTTTGAGTCGTATAAACAACCTTGGTGGGTCTGCCCTGCAAATCCGTTTCCATCGATATAAAACCTGCAAGAAACCATCCTATATTCTTACCTATAAACTGATCCGCGATATTCTTTTTGTTCTGCATTCTGTCCGCAAGCGTAGTAAGGTCTGTGTATTCCAAGGCTCTGTCCCTGTATTCGTCCACAGTTAAAGCAGACATAACCTGAGCCATCATTTCCGCCGCTCCCTGTCTGTGATTGACAATTGAGCTCACTTCCTTGCTTGCACTTAATTCCATAACAGTATCTTCTACAAGGTCTATAACATGCATACTGTTATATATACCGGCAATCTTTCCCAGTGTATTATAATAATCCGCTTTTTCTTCAAGGGCTTTTTTTAGCATTTCCACTTTGGCCTGGTCTTCACGTACTACCTCGTCTACATCATAATGGTATCCGCCAAGCCTATATCCACCCTCAATCTTCTTTGCGGTTCCTCCACATCTTACATAGCGCTCTCCCTTGCTTGGATGATTCCAGAGATAAGTATTCTCATCGAAACTTCCCTGCTTCATCTTCTCCACGCTTCCTATTACCGATGCGACCGCTTCCGGCTTAATATTGTCAAACCAGTCATTATATGTCTCTTCCGGAGTCCTGTCTTTATCAGAAACGCCGAGAAGGACTTTCATAGTGGGATCGACATACATCCTGGGCTTCTCGCCATCCACCAGATCTATGCGCCATGTTCCCATATTTGCTGACGCAATTATGTCCCTGATAGCGGATATTTCCATGAAAGCTCTTTTGTTTTCTTCGTTGAACGCGCGGTTTTCTTCCTCTAATTTCTCATTCTCTTTTGCAATTTCTTTACGCCTGTTAGCATTTCTGATAAGAACGTAGGCAGCGTATGAGAGAAGAATTAAACTTATAACAGAAATAGCAATTATGGATACTCTGGTATTCTCACTTGCAATCGCGTTAAAGGAAGCCTTAGGTACAAGGATAACCACCTTCCAATCGGTTCCGGGAATTGTTGCAACACTTATCCTTCCAACTTTTGTAGGGTCCTCATAGCAAGCTGCCACCTCCGCCGCATTATGTATGGTATCACGTATTCTCTCAATCTGATCGTCTGTAATATTATAATTTTTTAAAAATACGTCCAGTGTTAAGTCTTTTATATATTCCGACTCCATGGTTGAACATATAACCATATCGTTTTCATCAACAAGTAATCCATATATTTCCTGGCCGTATAGCTTTGTTTCAAACAGAGGAGTTATCTGTGTTGTAGCTGCTATATATCCGGTTATAACGCCCGAAATCTTCCCCTCGTAATAGAGAGGAGTGTAAAAATCCATCAAGGTCTCCTCAGAAGTCTTGGGATGAAAATTGTTCCAGACTCCCGTGTTGCCCTTCATTCCCTCTATATAGTACACCCTGTCGCTTGCATCAAAGGGCTCTCCTATATTCATAACATTCATGCCGTCTGCTCTGATGTATTCAATATCATCAAAAGGCGAATTCTCAATCATAGGAGTTATAACTTCAGACGGATTCTCCAATGTCTCGGAAGTCATAGACTGCGAAATCGTATCAGCGGCAAATTTAATGCTGCTTTTGGCATATTCCATATCATTGGCTATACTGCTCGCAATGTATTCCGCCATTTGATTAGCTACCTGCTCAGCATTCTTTATGATTCCTCTTCTTTGATAAACGGTATACACACCAAGAACTGCCATTATAAAAATAATGACAGCAATCGGCAGAATCATTCTTATCGGTCTCAAGCGATCGTTTACAATGACAGTTTTATGAAGTTCTTCATATTTGGCGTTTTTATTTACTGTATTGTTATTTATTGTATTATTATCTGTGTAGCTCTTAGCAATTTTTTCATCTTGACTCATAAGCATCTCCAAGGTGTATTCAAATATTAAATCAGTTTTGCCGCTACCCCGCCTACTATTTATCCCTCTATAAACAATACACCAATTGTACCCGGCCCGCAGTGAGAAGAAACCACTGCGCCCGCTCTGGTTTCAAGGATTTCTTTAAAGCCCCCAAGCTCTTCAAGATATCGTTTTACCTGCTCCACAATTTCTCTTTCACATCCGGAATGAGTTATAAACACTCTGTCCATCTCGGCATTTTTGAGGGCTTCTTCCATATCTTTCACATAATCCATAACATATTTGGAATCCGTTCCCCTGTACTTCTTTCCGGGGTGCATTGCCCCGCCTTCAACCGAAATTCTGGGGTGCAGTTTTAGCGCAGACCCCAAAATCGCCGCAAGCCCCGAACATCTTCCTCCTCTGTGCAAATATGTCAAAGTATCTATCACAAAGCTGGCTCTTACTTTGTCCTTAATTTTTTCAATCTCAGCAGCTATTTCTGCTGCCTTCATGCCTCTTTGGGCCATCTCTGCAGCCTTTATAACCTGCAAGCCTATGCCGGTTGAAAGATTTGCCGAATCGATAACAAATACCCTATCCGTCATTTCCATATCTTCGGCTGCAAGTCTGCAGTTATTGAAGGATGCCGACATAGACGAAGAAATAGTAAATATAATATACTCATCATCTCCGTTTTTTTCTAAAACCGCCTCTATATCCTGCACACTTGCAGCAGCTGTTTTAGGAGTCTCTCCGTGTTCATCGGACCATTTGTACAGCTCCTTAGGAGTTATATTTACTCCGTCCTTATATTCGCTTTCTCCAAGCCTGACATATAACGGAATAATCGTAATGCCATACTTCTCTACAAGTTCCTTAGATAAATCACAAGTACTGTCGGATAAAATCCTAACCATAATACCTTCACCTCTAATTATCCGTAAAAATTTTAGTGCCTATAATTATATCACCTAATGGCAAATTTCCAAAATCGTGTGTTTACAGGCTTACTAACTACCTTTTTTAAGCTTCCTCGCTGCCCGTTTACAAGCTCCCTCGCAGTCTGTTTTGCTTCATGATCATATTTACTTTAAAAGCTCCCAAAAACTGATAGCGCTGGCAGCGGCCACATTCAGGGAATCAACGCCATGATACATAGGTATCATAACCCTGTAATCGCAGGCATCGATCACTTCCTTTGGCAGGCCGCTTCCCTCATTTCCGAGTATGATTGCCAATTTTTCGTTTGCTCTTATGTCATCATTGTCAATACTTACCGAATCATCCGTAAGAGCCATGGCAACCAGCTTATAGCCGTAGGACTGCAATTTTTTTATCAGAGAGAGGCCCTCAGAATCTGTTTTTCCGGCTTTTGTCCACGGAATCTGAAAAACAGTTCCCATGCTTACTCTTGCCGCCCTCCTTGTAAGGGGATCAACCGACTTATATGTAAGCATTACACCGTCCATCCCCAGTGCTGCCGCCGATCTGGTTATCGCTCCAACATTTGTAGGATTTACCACATCGTACAGTAAGGTTATACGTTTTTTATCCTTTAAAAATTCATCTACTGAAATCTCTTTTTTTCTGCGAAGGGCCATCCACAGTCCTCGTACCAGTGAGTAACCTGTTAAATCGCATAAAATACTTTCCTGTGCCGTGTAAATCGGAAGTTCATCTTTCTTTTTTACACCCCAGAATTCCCCTATTTTATCAAGTACAGGCCCCGCTTCTACATCCATTCTGCTCTTTTCGACAAGCATAGAAATCGGTTCATATCCGGCTTCCAACGCTCTCAAAATAACATAAGCACTCTCCGCAAGAAAAATACCTGTCTCAGGTTCATGGTATCTATAAAGCTGTGCCTCCGAAAGTCTGGCAAAAACGTCAAGTTCCGGAGCGTTTATATCATTAATCTCAATAATATTCATAATATCTGTCCACCTTTTAATACTACTTTATTATAAAAATGAAAAAAAATAAAGGAACCATAAAGTTCCTTTATTTCCGAATATGAACCATCTGCCTTAACCTCCTGCATTTAAAAACAGGAGCTTTTTACAGCTCCTGTTTTCTTTTTATTTAGTGCCTCAATTTTTGAAGCTCCTGACGCTGAATCTGATTGACTGCTTCCTGTACTGTGACATTTTTTGACAAGAGCTGCACACCGATAATAGTTTCATCCCTGTCATCGTTATACTGGGTTCTCGCCACCAATCCGTTAGTGTGAATCGAAAGAGGAACAACTCCTATCTTGCACTCAAACCTGACATTAAGCATCTTTTTTTCAGGGACGGATTCCTTACCCTTGACCGCCAGTCCAAAACCACCGTAGCTTATATCCTTTACTATGCAGTCGATTACCTTCTGGCCTGCTCCAAACTGAACGGTTCCGACCTCACCAAGCGAAAATCTCTTGCAAGCTCTCAGATTCTTACATTTACTTTTTTCATTACTGTAAGCTCTGTGTACGACGCTTCCGTCCGAGACCTTTATAAGTTCTACTTTTGATAATTTAAATTCTATATGTAATGATTCCTTTATCGCTTGAAGCTTTATGATTAGCCCTTCGCCTCTAAAAGATAAAGTCTTGCCTTCATAAGTAAGCGGTATAAGGTCTACAAATCCCTCTCCCTTACCCGTAATCTGTGAAGAAAGTGTAACGGAACTGTCCCCCTCTTTGACGAGAATTTTTACATTTCCTTCCATCTCGTCTATTCCATACGCTGTCTTTAATAAATCTTCGCCCATACATAATTCCAATCCGGTAAAAAATTAAATGCAAAACGGTATATGAGTGATCTCCTAAATCCCTAAAATACCTGCTATACACCCGAAATGTATTATATCATAGCAATGCTTTATGTACTACACTTTCCGGGAAAATGACTAAAATATTATTTCACTCCCTGTTGACAATCATAGACCTTATTGTAACAAACACTATTACCGCATAAATCACGGCGCTGGTATATGAACTCATTAAATTAAATCCCTCATGCATATCACCATTGGCTATTATAAGCGCATTTTGAGTAGACAAAACGGCAACCAGCGCATCCACCGTGTTAATGGCTCTGAGTTCTTTTACAAGACAGTTATATTGCTTTCTGGATTTATTTAAATTGATAATTGAAAATGTAAGTCTGTAAAATGTATAAGCAGCCAAAGCTATGGCCGGGACTTTCCCAAACGCAAACCCTCTCTCTCCTTTTACCATTACCGCAATAGGTGCTATAAGCGCTAAATTTAAAAGCAACAGAAAATATTCCTGCCACAGACGACATAAATGAAGATGCAAGGGTTCTGAATATGAAACTTTTTCTCCAATAATTAATAATCTTTTTTCCGAGTTCTTTCATATTTTACTTAATTCTAAAAGTCCTCTGACCAAATTTTCTTACCAGTACATTTGATAATATAACATAAATCAAAGTAAAAATTATACCTGTAACCGTATAAACCTTTGCGGAAAACGGGAAAAATATCAATGCAAAGCAGACTGTTCCGATTATCAGAGAAAGAAAATTATATAAAAATGATTTTACCATGAAATCACTGTTATATGGCTGTAACAGATAATACAGTGCCATATGCCTCACGGAAAAGAATACCACGGCAAAAAGTATTTCAAGCACAGTGAAGATATATTGAAATGTATATTCCTCTCCGCCCGTGACCATCAAAACAACAATCGCAAATACTGCCATAACGCCGCCCGGGATCATATTATACTTAATTGCGCTCACGCATCGTATTCTATACATTTTAGCCAACGCCTCAGGCGTCTTGTAAAAACCGTACATCAAAAGAGAAGAATCACAATTTGCATACATTGCCCGGGCCATATGAGCTGTCCGGTTTATCATACACAAAATAAATACAAACACTCCGGGATGAACACTGAACACATATCTGAGTGTGGATTCCGTAACAGCATCCGAGTTTTTCAGCTCATATCTCAAAAATACGGATGCAAGCGTTATAACAACCATCATACCCACAATTGTCCATATTAGTCTTCCGAAAAAGACCTTGCTATGCCTTTTTACAAAAAGTTCATTTAAGTATTTAAAACCCTTCGAGCGCTTTGTATCACTTTTCTTACTCTCTCTTAGTTCTCCTATCTCAATTTCCGAAACCTTCTTTTTTTCTTTTTCATGCGTGTTCTTTATGGTTTCTAAACGCTCATTCTCTGCAAAAAGTGCAGTGCGATACAATCCGTACGGGAATCTTTTTATTAGTAAAAAACCCGGTACTATCATAAGCGCCCCTATTATAACCGCAATCTCCGCTATCAAATGAAGGTCATAGTATATAACCGGGATTGCTCCCACTATACCACCGAAAAATATGATGGTTTCCATTATACTTACAATTATCAGGTTTCCTTCTACAGATATCGGAACACCTTTTCTGTTGACTTTCCTTCCTAGTGACTGTTTGACAGAATAGATTAACATCAAAATACCAACTCTTCCCATCAGCAATCCTACTCCGAAAAGCGGTATCAAAATCGCTATATACCATTTCACCTGTACTATGAGAGCCGCCGGTATTCCAAAACACACATATCCGACAAGAATATTAAAAATCTTGTATATGAGAACCGACTCCACGTATTCTTTAGCGTCCATCCCCAGATAAAAAACCGAGTACTTTGTCTGGGCGGTAATTGCAAACACCCCGTTAAAAAATACCAAAAACAGTGACATAATCACAAATCCGTACAAAAAAGCCGTCGCTGCCGTACGGCCGACACCGGTACTTATGGGAACGGAAGCAAAGGAAAGAAGCATAAACATTCCGAGCTTTCCAAAAAATGCTTTAAAAATCTCGACATGTAATGAAATTATAAGAGCTATTATTTTAAAAGCCCTTATACCGTATATCTTTTCCGGAATGAATTTCCCGATAAAGGGAATATTTCTGATACCGTGAAGTATTGAATTAATATTGATTGTATTTTTAATACTCAGGATTATCCTAAGAGAATTAAGTTTCGTCCGCATCTCTGAGCGCCTCTATTATCTTATTCTTAAAAGCATCATTCCCAAGGTTTTCTTTATCTACAAGTTCCAGTTGTCCGTGATTTAACAAAACTATCTCATCACATAAATCAACGGCTATATCCAAAATATGTGTTGAAAAGATAACTACTCTTCCTTCTTTCTGGCTCCTTAGAATTTCCTTCATCTCCTCTGCAACGACTACATCCAGGGATGTTAAGGGCTCATCCAAAAGCATAAGCCTCGGACCTGCAATAATATTAAGAAGCATTTGCATTTTATTCTTGGTCCCGTGAGAATAATCCTTTAAAAGCCTATCCCTTGTGTCTTCCGGGATTCTCACATAATCCATATATTCCTCTATACTTTTGGGATTTTTTATTTCATTCGAATGAATATCCATGAAAAACCGCAGAAATTCTCTTCCGGTCAAAAAATCAGGAACAGTAGGTGTAGACAAAACGTAACCGATATCATTGGCTGCTACCTGTTCAATTTTTTCACCTTCTTTAAAATAAAACGATCCTGCGTTATAGTCTGTGTCGCTGTTAAGACAATTAAAAAGAGTCGTCTTGCCCGCTCCGTTTCGCCCGAGCAATCCGTATATTTTTCCTTCCTCGAAGGTATAGCATACATCCTTTAATACTTCATGTCTGCCATAACTTTTAGCCAGATGAGAAATTACAAATTCCATTTTTCTCCCCCCAAAAACGCTGATGATTATTATTGAATAAACACGTTCAATCCGCATGGTTTGAATATAAAACCACGTACCCTGATATTTTACCATCTGTATATCAAAAAGTATACTTGTAATAATATGTGCTAAATCCATATTTATGCGCGTTATACTTACTTGAACACATTAAAAACCTCCTCTATAATTTGTTATATATTGATTATTCTTTACAGAATAAGTAAATTAACCCTTCATTGAAACGAGATTTTAACAATTTACATCTGAAAGGACCGTTTTATGTCTGAAAATCTTTTAATGACAGAAAAACTTTTAAGCAAACCGATACACGCAATTACCTTTGCTCCCTTTGTAAGAAAAGGAATCATATTCTCCGAAGAAGCAAAACAAAGCTTACTTGCTCTAAAAGAGAGAACGGGCGCAAACGCTGTGATTTTTGTTCCCGCAGGACTTCAAAATACTCCGCAAAGCGAGGATATCGATTTTGCCAAAGACGAGCTGATTGATGACTCAGAGCTTATATCCATGATAGATTATGCCCACGCACAGGGCCTCAATGTGTTTTTGAAACCAACGGTTAATTGCAAAAACGGAACCTGGCGCGCCCATATAAACTTTTTTGATGAAGATGTTCCCTGTGAACCAAAATGGGGCAACTGGTTTAAATCCTACTCTGCTTTTCAGTGCCACTACGCGAAGATTGCAAGTAAAACAGGATGTGAAATGTTTATAGCCGGTTGCGAAATGGTTATGACAGAACATCGGGAAAAAGAATGGCGCAGTTTGATAGACGATATAAGAAAATATTATTCCGGTCCTGTCTCCTACAACACAGATAAATACCAGGAGCACAATGTAAAATGGTGGGATGCCGTTGATATCATATCCTCCAGCGGGTACTATCCCCTAGGCGATTGGGACAATCAATTAGACAGAATCGAAAAGGTTGTAAAGAAATTTGATAAGCCTTTCTTCTTTGCCGAAACCGGATGTATGTCCACCCACGGTTCTGCCGCAGTTCCCAACGATTGGTCCGTTAAAGGCGATGTTGACGCAGATGAACAGGCTACGTGGTATGCCGATATGTTTTCAGCCGTATCAAAACGCCCCTGGGTTAAGGGCACCGCGCTTTGGTCCTGGGCCCCCGTTCTCTCAAAAGATTTCACCGGCGGCAAAGGATATGAAATCTACAATAAACCTGCCGAAAAAACAGTTAAAGAATACTACAGCCGCTGAATCGTTATATTCTTTAAGAACAAAAAAACATCAAATTATTATATAAACACAAGACGCCCCGGATTTCGGGGCGTCTTGCTTTTGGGAACTGTATCGGAATTATCATTCCAAGAGTAGTAGTATTCTATTTATATTCTATCTTTTTAATTATCCTTTTTCAGCTCTGCTTTTTCTTTGCCCTTCTGCCAAGCACTACACTCTGGAGTAAGATAAAGAAGCAAAGCATTCCGCCGGTGGTGATACTCTGCCACCAGGGGTCGTTTAGTCCGCTCGATACAACTATCTTTTTAATAGTTGTAAGTGTGAGCGTACCGAAAAGTGTACCGATAACATTACCCACACCGCCTGTAAGAAGTGTACCGCCTATAATGGAGGATGCTATAGCGTTCATCTCCATTCCCGCTGCGTTAGTGGCATTGCCCGCTCCGGTATGCATCATAAATACATATCCTGAAATACCGGAAAGAAGTCCGCAAATAACATAGCTCATAAATCTGGTACGCTTTACGTTTATTCCCAGCATAAGAGCACTCTGCCAGTTTCCGCCGATAGCGTAGAATCCGCGGCCCAGGCTGATAAATCTCAAAAGCACAAACACTAAGGCCACACACAAAAGCGCCACTACAACTCCGAGTTCTATTCTTGCCGGAACCACATTTCCGTTTTTGGCAACATATCCTAACCATGGGATTTCTATTTTAATGTCCCTAAGCGCCGCAAATGCAGCATGATCTGCTTTTTGAGGGTTAACGGACAATATAGTTGTCATACCTCTTGCAAAAAACATTCCCGCCAAAGTAACGATAAAAGGCTGAATTTCCAGATATGATATCAAAAATCCCTGTACAAGTCCGAATGCCAATCCGATTCCTAATGCCAGCAAAACAGAGACAAACAGATTTCCTCCGTTGTTTAAGTAAAGCACACAGCTCATAACAGTAAGGGATGTTACCGCGCCAACGCTGATATCGATTCCTCCGCCTATCATGACAATGGTTAGTCCGCACGAAACGATAATAAGACTGGCATTATCGTTTAACATATCGAATATTTGCTGTGCATGTAAAAATCCGCCCTGAAGAAGTAACATAGCGAGCAGATACATCACCACAAAGATACATATGGTGATCGTCATCAAAAGTCCCGTATCTGTAAGCGGCTCTTTTCTTTTAAACTTAAAGTTTGCCATGATCATTCCGCTCCTTTCACAGGTACTTTTTTATTTTTTTTCATCACATTACCCATAAATTTTCCGAATTTCGCCTTAACAACAGGTGAACCGATAACTACAAGCAATATAATAACGATAGCCTTATAGGCTTTAACATCGGTGGATGATACCTTCATTGCGTATAGTGTGATGGTAAGCATCTGAATTACATATGCGCCAAGTATGCTACCGCCAATTTTAAACTTACCTCCGCCCAGATTGTTGCCTCCTATGGCCACAGCCAAAATGGCATCCATTTCCACATCAAGAAGGAGCGTTTCGTGATTTATAAGTCCCAGTCTGCTAACACCGATGCAACCTGCAACTGCCACGCACACGCCAAGGATTATAAATGATAGGAGCTTTATAAATGTTGAATTTATTCCGTTAAGTCTTGCTGCGCTTCCGTTTATACCGACAGACTGCGTAAACAGCTCAAGGGAAGTGAAATGGAACAAAAGCTTAAACAAAACAGCCATTACCAAAACGATTATAACCGGCGTAGGTACAGGTATTCCGGGGATGAAGCTTCCTATTCCGGTGATTATTGGGCTGCTAACCGTTGGTGTTGCACCGCCGTTTATCCAGTATGCAATGGAACGACCGCATGTATAAAGTATCAGCGTTGCAATCATTGGCTGAATCTTAAATACCGCAACGAGTGTACCGTTAAATGAAGCAAATATAACGGCCACAAGACAGGCACTAAAAAAAGCCAAAACTACTATTCCGCCGTTTATTGCCGGGGCAGACTTAAGTACTTTAACAAAAGCACTTCCTGCGATTGCCGCAGCGGCTCCGACTGAAATATCCTGTCCTCCGCAGGCTGCGGTTACAAGAGTCATCCCCATTGCAAGTACCGCAAGTTCACTGGCTCCGTTTATAATACTTATCAGGTTGCCTGCAAGTACTATGTTCCCGTCATTGTTGTGCATTATACCGATGCTGAAAAAGCTTGGATCTCTTATCAGATTAAATACAACGAGCAACAGTATCGATATAATCGGTATTGTAAGCTGTCCAAGGCCTGTGCCGAAGATTCTCTTAAATGCATTTTTCATCTCAAGCATCACCTCCCGCAATAGTCTTCATTACCTGTGTCTGGGTGAGTTCTTTTCCTTTAAGCTCACCGACTATATGTCTGTCTCTCATAACGATGAGACGGCTGCAGGTTCTGAGCATCTCCTCTACCTCCGAAGAGATAAAGGTTACGCTTACACCTTCCTCTGCAAGTTTTAACACAAGTTTTTGGATTTCCAGCTTTGTACCTACATCTATTCCTCTGGTAGGCTCATCCAAAATCAGATAATCCGGGTGGGTTAAAAGCCATCTGGCCAAAATAACTTTCTGCTGATTTCCTCCGCTCAAGGATCCGACCGGTGTCTCTCTGCTGGCGGTTTTGATATTTAGAACTTTGATATATTCATCCGCAAAAGTCTCTGCCTCGCTTCTGCTTATCGGCTTAAACATACCGTTCATAACCTGAAGCGCAAGTATGATATTCTCACGAACAGAAAGTTCGGCAATGATTCCGTCCCTCTTTCTGTCCTCCGCAAGATATCCTATTCCATGCTTCATGGCATCGATTGGCTTTGTGATCTTTACGTTCTTACCTTTTATCTTAACGTTGCCGCCGGTTACTTTATCGGCACCGAAAATTGCCCTTACACTCTCACTTCGTCCGGAGCCCAACAGACCTGTAAATCCGTTGACTTCACCCTTTTTGATATTGAAATCAAAAGCGAGCGCATCGCTGCTCGAAAGCCCCTTGGCAACATAGAAATCTTCTTTTTCTTCGTCCCCGGTCTCTTCTGTTTCTCCCAGAGAGCTCAGTTCCTCAAGTTCCTTACCGATCATTTTTGACACAAGTTCAACCTGAGGTAACTCCTGTGTCAGATACTCGCCAACGAGCTCACCGTTTCTGAGTACCGTTATCCTGTCACTTACCTCATATACCTGCTCCAAAAAGTGGGTAACAAATATAATTCCTACACCTTTGCTCTTTAAATCTCTCATGAGATCAAAGAGCATGTTGACCTCTTTATCATCGAGTGATGAGGTCGGCTCATCCAAAATCAGTACCTTGCACTTCATATCAACGGCTCTTGCTATGGCAACCATCTGCTGTACCGCAAGAGAACAGCTTCCGAGTTGCATGGTACTTCTCGCGGGAATACCCAGCTTTGTGAGTATTTCATCCGCCCTTTTTTCACGTTCCTTTTTCTTGACAAAAAAACTACTGTCTCTGCCGATAAACATGTTTTCGGCAACGGTTATGTTAGGGCAAAGAGTTATCTCCTGATATACCGTACTGATACCGTTATTTCCGGCATCCTGAGGAGATTTTATAACCACCGGTTGTCCTTCAAGTCTGATCTCACCGCCATCCATCTGATATACACCGGTGAGTATCTTTATAAGGGTAGATTTACCGGCACCGTTTTCCCCCATAAGAGCATGTATTTCCCCTTTTCTTAAGCAAAAATCCACACCGCTTAAAGCTTTCACTCCCGGGAAAGTTTTATCTATATGATGCATCTGCAGCAAACAATTTTCCTGCATACCGATTTACCTCCTAAAAAAGCACAGCCAAGCTGCTTTTAACTTCAGCTCAGCTGCGCTATTTTTGTAAGAATTAAGATTATTCACCTAATCCATAAGTGTCTATATCACTCTGGGTAATGGTCTTAGCATCAAATCCTTTTTCTTCGTTGATGATTTTCTTTGAAGAAGCAGTGGTGTTACCCTTGATAAGGTCACTGATTATCTGTGCCTGGAAAGGACTGCACTGTCCATCGTAGTTCCAAGCGCCTGCAAGAAGCTCTCTGAGAGCCCACTTGTTGCAGTCAAATCCCATAACGATTACCTGTCCGTCAACACCATGGGTGATACCTGCCTCGTCAAGTGCTGCAACAGCGCCCTTTGCCATACCGTCGTTCTCGGCATAGATTACGTTGAAATCTTCACCTGAGTTGATAACGGATTCTACAATCTTCTTTGCCTCAGCCTCGTCCCATGTAGCGGTCTGCTGTACAACCTTGTTCATGGTTCCTGCAGCGAACTGCTCATCAAGAGCGCCGGTACGTCCGATCTGTGCATCCGATCCCATAGCACCCTGAATGTGGATTACGTTGTACTCTGCAAGATTCTGGCTAAGGAGCCAATTAACTGCGGTCTCACCTTCTTTTGCCATGTCTGAAACAACTGCTGCCTCATAGAGGTTTTCATCAACATCGATCATACGGTCAAAGAGATAAACCTTGATTCCTGCTTCCTGTGCCTTCTTTAATACTTCATCCCATCCGGTGGTCTCTGCTGCTGAAATAAGTAAGTAATCAACACCTTCTGTGATGAATCCCTGAGCTGCCTGAAGCTGCTCATCGTTCTTAAGGCTGTATGCTGTCTTCAGATCGTACCCATTCTCTGCTGAGAAAACAGCTTCCATGTCCTTGACATTTGCCTCACGGTAACCTGACTCTGAAGGCGGGTTGTTTACAACTCCGACTTTGATGGTTCCCGAACTCTTACCTCCTGTTTTAGCGCCGCATCCGCCAAGCAGACACGAAAAAGCCAAAACACCTACAAGTAACAATGCGCCAAACTTTTTCATTACTATGCTATCCTCCTTTTTTCGCCGTTATCGGCTTATAAATAAAGGATAGACCATCGGGCTTTTCAGGTAAATGGAGCCTCATTTTGACTTGGTTGAAAATAATACTTTTTTTGTTTTACATAATTTTATGCAGGTTAAAAATTATTTTATTCAGGTTGATTTTGATTTTGTATTCTGTACTCAGATGGCGTAATTCCAACATTTTTCTTAAATATATAGCTGAAATAGTGAGAATCATTGTAACCTACTTCGCCGGCTATCTGTGAACTCCTCATAGCGGTAGTTCTGAGCATTTCCTTGGCCTTTCCGAGTCTTAAATAAATAAGGTACTCGGTAAAGGTCTGTCCGGTTTGCTGTGAAAAGACGGTGGAAAACCTGCTGTTACTCATGTTAACTGCCCTTGCCACATCCTGAAGCATCAAATTGGGATTTGAAAAGTTTTGAACCATATAAAGTTTTGCGTCACTGATAACCGACGGTGTTTTTTCGTCTGTGGCTTCTCCCATTTCCCTGACGCCCATTATGAGGATTTTTTCATCCGTCCTGTCAGTCAAAAGATGCCTGATATGTCTTGCACTTTTAAAGCTTTGATATATATCTTCGGGCTTACCGACAATATCACCGATTCCTATTTTGATTTCGCTTATTTCAAGCCTTTCCAATTCTCTGGATAAAGAAGCGGCAAAAGAATACGCTTTTTCTTCCACATCCTCCGCCGTATCTCCCAAGACAAGAAATCTGCTTCCGCATCTACCCGGAGAAGACAAGACAAAGGATTCACCTCCGCCCTTTAAACCTGTATTTATACTGCTGCCCTCAGCCAACTGAACCGCTGCTTCCTGTCCCTTCCCCACAGGATCAAAAAGTGCATCTATTACAGTATAAAAAGCAGCCGACGCATGGCACCCCATAGAAGATAACTGTCTTAATACATTTATCGCATCCTCGGGAGCAGCTTCATCGGAAAATAAAGAACCTATAAGTTTTTCCTTTACAAGCTTTTCTCCCATCCCCATACGTGCCCTGAGGCTCGCTGCATGCTCAAAAGTTTTTCGCTCCTCTTTTATCTGTAAGCTTACTTTATCAAGCACTTTTTTCAATTCGTCGGAACTTATGGGCTTTAACAGATATTCCCTCACTCCCAAAGCTATACACTGTCTTGCGTACTCGAACTCATCGTATCCGCTAAGTACGATTATTCCGATCCAAGGCATCTGTGCCCGTAAAGTTTTGCATAGCTCTATACCGTCCATAAAGGGCATTTTTATATCCGTAATCACGATATCAGGGTTTGTATCCCTGATGATGGGAAGTGCCATTTCCCCGTCGGGAGCCTCCCCCACAAGTACATAGGGAGTTTCATCCCACGGAAATGATTCTCTTATACCCTCTCTGATAACTATTTCATCATCAGCCAGAAATACTTTCATTCTCGTAAATCTCCTCTCTGGTCCTGCAAGGTACTTTAAAGCTTACCCTTGTACCCCTTTCGTCGCTCTCTATATTAAGACCTTCTGTCTGATTGTAATAAAGCCTTATCCTTAGATTGACGTTAACCAGTCCAAAACCTCCGCCTCCTTCGCTTACGGTCGGACTTCCGTTTTTCATTCTTTCATTTAGTTCATTAAGCTGCTCAGGCGTCATACCGCATCCGGTATCACCCACGCAAAAGACAAGATATCCGTCTTCTAATTTACCGCTTACCGTAATTTTACCGCCACCGCGCTTAATCTTTATCCCATGATACAGAGCATTTTCTACAAGAGGCTGCAAAAGCAGCTTAAGCATATATATCTCTCCGAGATTATCGGGGATATCTATCTCATAGTCCAATATATCGCGGTATCTGGTCTGCTGAATCCGAAGGTATCCTTCGATATGCTTTTTCTCCTGACTTATCGGTATCCAATCGGCTCCCGACGAAAGACTGATTCTAAAGAAATTGCTGAGCGCACTGGTAAGCTGTATTACCTCATCCTTCTCTCCCGCTTCTGCCTTCCATACAATCGCATCGAGGGTATTGTATAAAAAATGAGGATTTATCTGCGCCTGAAGTGTTCTGAGTTCCGCTTTTCTAAGTTTTCTCTGGTCACCGTTACTTTTTTCCATCATAGCTTTAAGCTTGTCCGCCATGATATTAACCTGCAGTGTTAGATTTCTGAGTTCCGAAACATCCGTATCCGCCAGTCTGTCATCAAGGCTTCCCTCTGCAATCCTCGCAGCCGCCTCCTCGAGACGCTCAATAGGCTCCCTTATTGAAAGAGCTGTCTTTTTAACATACCTGTTTCTGAAAATCCATGCCGCTATAACAATAAGCACCTCAAATG
>JAIKXH010000059.1 GCA_024684215.1 Lachnospiraceae bacterium | reverse complement strand
TCGACAACGGCATCTGCATCCGCTGTTCCATCCTTGTTCGTAGCAGAAGACTTGGGAGCATTTACATCATCCTCAACAGTGGGAGAGATATGCTGAAGTGCTTCGGTAAGGTTTTCCTTTGTTGCGACATAACGGCTTCCCATGTAGCCCATCCGGTTTATCTTTATCATCGCTTATATCATAAATGTGTGCATCACCATTGTTATATGCAATTGCAAGCTGATTAATTCCATCTAACCGAACACCATCATGATATACCGATGTTGGCATTTTAACTTCAAACAATTTAGGAACTGACGATGACGAAGAAGAGGTTTTAGTTTTATCGTAGGCGCAGCGTATACGATAACATCGCTATCTTTTCCGTTAACGGTCAGTCCAGATTTAGCACTGGAATCAGTTACTGTTTCACCCTTAATATAAATACCGCTGGCAGGTCCGGGGCGAGTTCCACTTACGCTTACGTAGTTCGTGTTGGTTTTCGGTTCGGCAAATGATATTGTCGGATTGGGAGTATTCGTATAATTTGACAAAGGAACAAATAATCCCTGCGTAACCTTTATAGGACCATTTATTGTGGCATCATTTTTTACAGTAAATGTATACTCAAACCAGTTGTCGTCTTTCATGCGGAGATAAACATAAGCCGTGCCATCGCTTAATGAAGGGACAGCAAACATTAACGTTTGTCCCGATGGAATAGTCCATGAAGTTGCTTTTATAGTTCGGAAACACAGCGAAGCGAAAGACATGATTTAGAACGGCCAGAAACTTGTTTGCATAATCCTTGCAATAGCCATCATGCGAATCAAATTTGCCTTCCTTTCCACCAAACGATACCTGATCCATGAAACTTTGGAGATGTTCTGATTCCACATTTGCCAAATCCATTTGGCTTATCGGATGACGTTTTATCATCTTCACTATGTTCTGATATAATTCAACGGTGCCGTTACTGAGGGATCCGGCTTTAAGATCCTCCTCTATCCAGATATCAAGAAACTGCCCCAAGAGGATTGTGCTAGTACTTTTTTTCGTATTCATTGTTGATCTCCTTTCATTCTATCAATAAATAAGATTGCAAATCAAAGACCGTATCCTCGTTTTCGAGGATACGGTCTTTGATTTCATTATAGTGGCACGGATGCAGATAGAGTTTTACGTGTATTCCTTTATGTACTCACCAAAAAATGGAAGGGCAAGAGATATGTATCCCTGTCTTGCGGTAATTACGCCGCGTTTTATGAGACGATCTCTGTATGCGGAGTAATTATCAGGCTTTTCCATCATTTTAATAATCTTTTCTCTTTTATACTCTTCATTATCAGTAAACAGTTTCGTCATTGCACGGTCTTCTGCAGACAGCTCCTCCCATATCTTCTCATACGCATATGAGAACAGTTCGGATTTGAGATCCTCCGTTATTGATTCCAAAGATTCTTTATTGCCTCTGGCAAAATACAGAATACCCAGTTCTTGGAATGCATAAGGATATCCCTTTGTAAGCCCGGCAAGTTCTTTAGCAGTATTTCTATCAACATTCAGCCGCTTTTTGTACATTTCTGTCATTCTGACAAAGTTAAGAGGCTCTGTTTTTACCGTGGTTGCGCGGCGGAAAAAAGTGAGATTCTTAACATTGTAAACCTGTTCAATGTTCTCGTATAACCCGGTGCACACCATATATACAGCATATCCCGCACGCAACCATTTGCCGAATTCCGCAGCAAACTCGATCATGTCAGATGTCTTTGATACCTCATCTATTCCAATGAGGATCTTTTTCCCTTTATCGGTTGCTATCTTGAGCATTTCATCAAGCACAACTCCGATATCAATAAAACCATCGTTCTCTGTCTTGGATATTCCAATGCCCCCTCCTGTTCCAAGGACATTTGCAGACAGACTTATGCTTTTACTCTTGCTCTTATCCTTTATGAAGCTTTCCTTGTATAAATATGATGAGAGCTGTCGGATCATATCCCTGCTTGCAGATAATCTGTATACGATCCAACCATCCTTCTTTCGGGCTTCTTTTTGAAACTCTTCCTCAACTTTGCCAAGCAAAACCGTTTTGCCCGATCCTCTGACGCCGGTGATTTTAAAGACAGACTCCGACGGACGGTCATAACTGAAGTTTTCAATTATTTCCGCTGTTTGATCGGTTGTAATATATGATTGGTCGGGGATTTTACTGAATGTTGTTGTAAACGGATTCTGCACTATACAACTCTCCTTTATGATTTATAATTTTTGTTTTCTTTTATACTTTTTTATAACCGTTTATACTTTTTTATAACTCTTTATACATTTTATTATCCTTTATACTTTTTTTCAAGAACCATTTACCACATTTACGCATATTTTTGAAGAAGGTGAACTTGTAAAATAATCAGTTGTTCGGAAAAACCGAACAACTGCCGCGGATTTGTTAGAGCAAAACTAAATATTGTGTTGTTGTGTTATAGTGACCACTAGAAATAGTGGTTGTCATAACAATTATTATTGTATATAATGCAGATGTAGGTCTATAGGTGTTTCTATGCCCCAATATATGGGGTTGCCGACAGATCTCCATCTCTTTTTCGGTTCTGGGGAGTTCCGGTAAAGAGATGATCATAAGCATACTACATTATAACCTGTAGGTTTATTT
>JAIKXH010000045.1 GCA_024684215.1 Lachnospiraceae bacterium | reverse complement strand
AAGTCTACCGTTTTCCTCTCTGTATTTCCCCCAATTGATAATAGGAGCAAAGAATAAATGTCCATCAGGCAATTCAATATTAAGCGAGTCATATGAAAGCCATGATATATAAGATGCATCAAACCAGTTTGGATGATTTGCCATGTCTAAACCATATTCACGAGTCTTCTTCGCTTCCTCAACATCATTTAAAGCACCAGTGTAAAACTTTTTATATTCCTCAAAATACTCTGTATATACCGGCGTACAGGTTTCCGTATCTTCATGAAAAACATACTGCGTAGGATTTATTACGTCATAGCAAATCAGCTCATCTGTCTGCCAAAGATACCCCATTCTGTAATCTTCACGTGAGTTCAAAACTTTTGATAGAATATAAAGGAAATTTATATAAAACTTTGTCCCATTTCTTTTGGAATACTCAACGAGATACGTAACGTCAATTCTTGCAGTCATTGAAGTCGAACATTTACAGTCTTCCGAGAAGTGGCGAAACACTCCTTTTCTATAGTATTTTTCTTTATCAATTATCTTATAGTTCATTTTTATTACCCCTACAAACTTGAATCTGTCTATCTCTTAGGCCAATGACAAGAAAAACTGCACACAAAATACAGAAGATAATCGCAGACTGCCTATAATAAGTTTTCTTATCCATCTTTCCCCTTTATTCCTTTGAGGCATAAATATATGCATGTCCTTTACAAGGTTAAGCAGATTTCCATAATGCCACAATACATGTCCAGCCATATTCGTCCTTTCTCGTCGTTTATTGCGTTCCTTTGATTACTCATGTTTATTCCCTTCTTCCTTTTGGCGCCTCTCTTCTCGCCTTTCCCGCCTCACCATGGCAACAAACTCGTCGATTTCTTCGTCTGTCATTGATTCGTCCGTAGCACGGCAGAGGCTGTCTAGTGGCGAAAATATCCTATTCTCCACGTACCAAAGTATGCGATACTTTCTTCGTCTTATTGTGGCCGCCCACCGCTTCGGATCTACTGTAAATCTTCCACCATTTTCTGCATTTTCGTACACCACTCCGGCAAGATTTATCCCGTGTAAGGTAGCCATTTCGGGCGCGGCCATATTAACTCGATTGATAAGCAATTCCCAGTCCTTGTGCTCCAGAAACAGTCCTATTTTCTCGCACATTGCCGTCCAAACGCCTGCTTCCTCGTCGTAATGCAAACTTACAATAACACGCTTTTTCTTTTCGGGCGGAATTATATTACCATCATCGTCAACTCTGTGATATGTAATAGGCGTGTTCATCTTAACTTTCCAATTTTTCTTCTCTTGAAAGTGCATCCAGATGCGTTCAATTGATTCTTTTATCATGCGTTTATTTCCCCGCCAATATCTCCCTATACAATTCCTCCGCGTACTCACCCGAGAGCTTTTCGCATATTTCAATCCTTTCTTGAACGAACAGTATTAAAACATGCGCTTTTGCATCGGCGACTTGAAGCTCATTTTTCCCAGTCTTCGTCTGTAGGCAGCTTGCCTCCCCATCTGTAGTGATCAGCCACCCACTTCATATCCTTTATTCTAGCAACAAGCTTATCCATCTCCGTGTCAAACATTTCCGGATTTATTTCTTCCATCGACTCTATACCCTTTTTAATTATCGTGTTTTTTACCGGTATGCCTTCTGACCAAATCGGGCAGAACTTATAATATCCCAGAAGATAATCCCCAGTCATATGGCGCTTATGAGCTTGATACTCATACCAATAGTGTGGAAACTCATCAAAAACTAAGCATGATACGTCACCGCTGCGATCACTTCTCTCAGATACGACCTTATAGTATCTATACATCCTCGGGAATATACCGGAATATGGTTTTACTTTCTTCCTAAAGGTTTTGCCTACAAGATATGCATTCTCTGCAATTTCCTCTCGAAGTCTGTTATCAGCTTTTAGCGCCTCATCATATTCTATGGCATCAATAATGTCATCCGTTTCAAGACCATAGTTATCTGCAAGCTCTGAGAGTTCCGCTAATAATAGCTTTCTTTTATCATCATTCATCGTTCTCCTCCACTATAGCGTTAACAATATCCATTTTTATCCTGTCCTACGCTTCGATCTAGTAATGTGGTTCAATCCGTTTTTCATCAGAATCTCTTCTGATTCCTCATAGGTAAAATACTCGCTTCTGTCAATCGTAATGGGCAGCAATTCTCTGTTCTCGTATTTTTGATGGCAAAAATATATGGTTCCGCTTGCCCTCAGTAGCTCTTGCCAGGTCTCAACGAGTCTTATTTCTCTAGTGAATGTCAGGGCATCACTGTGAATATTCACATCAACAATCATTTCCCCGTTCGCATAACCTCGCCAATAAAAATCGGGCAGATTGACTCCTAGGTACTGCTCTATAATTCCGTAGATGTCATTTTCGGAGTCGTGATCACCATCCCGCCATGTAAAACTGCGCATATTAGGAGCCATAACATCATCGCCCATACAAAAACTATCTCTAGCCAAATAAATAATCCTATCCTCAAATGTCATTGACTGCCCTCCATCGTTGTCGTTGGAATTCACTTTTTAGTGCTATTAGTATAAAACCATGTTTGCTCATTGTCATTTAACGCTTGGTTGAAAAGAGCACGGGGATTATATTCAAATAGTCTCTGTAACAAATAGCGGTTGGTACTTGAAAAAAGCATAGGGCTTATGCTATGAGAGGACTGGAAGCAGTCCTCTCTTTGTATTTAAACCGAGGAATAAACATGGCGAATGAATTAAACGTGGCGAAAATGGTATCTAACTGTGGACAAATTGGAGTATATCTGCCGAAATGAATAGGATTTACTCCTAAATCTGTATATAGTTCCGTTCATTCATTGTCATTTGCGCCGGCCGAAGAGGGACGCGAGGCAAAAGGTCTTATAGACGAGAAAAAGTGCAAAACGAGACTTTTATAGAGGAAATAGCGCGCCATAAAAGTCTTATAAGCAAAAAAAATTGACAAATAGGACTTTTATAATATAATCAAAGTATGATCGGACGAATAGAAGAACAAAAAGAATTAAATAGAATTTATAACAGAAATCAATCTGACTTGGTTGCCGTTTACGGAAGAAGGCGAGTAGGCAAAACATATCTAGTTAACGAGACATTCCGCGGTAAGTACGCTTTTCACCATACAGGTCTTTCTCCTAAAAAAAATATAGATCCCAAGACCGGAAAAGAAGAAATGACAACAATGAAAGACCAGTTGACTCATTTCTATATGTCTTTGCAGTTATATGGAATGAAAAAAAGCGCCGCACCAGCAAATTGGGCTGAGGCATTTTTCATGCTCGAAAAACTGCTTATGGAAAAAGATAATGGTGCTAAACAGGTGGTTTTCTTCGACGAACTCCCCTGGATGGACACGAAAAAATCAGGGTTTTTGCAAGCATTTGAAGGGTTTTATAACGGATGGTGTACAGCTCGTAATAATGTAATGGTTATAGTCTGTGCCAGCGCAAGCTCTTGGATACTAAACAAACTTATTCGTGGGCGAGGAGGTCTCTTTAACAGAGTGACCTGCTCGATAAAACTGTCTCCATTTACGTTAAAAGAATGCGAAGAATATCTGAAGAGTCAAAATGTTCAGTTTTCAAGGTATGACATAGCTCAAAGCTATATGATATTTGGTGGAATCCCGTATTACCTTGGATATGTCAGAGGCGAGCTAAGTATGGCGCAAAATGCCGACAAAATATTCTTTAATGAAAAGCCGCTACTAAAGGGAGAATATCAGAACTTATTTACATGTTCTTTTGAAATGCCGGATAGGACTAAAAAAATAGCGGAGTTTCTGTTTTCAAGAAACTATGGTTACACAAGACGCGAAATAAGCGAAAAATTCAAGGATATTTCAGGAACAGACCTAACTAAGATTCTACTCGCGCTGGAAGAAAGCGATTTTGTTATAAAATATATTCCTTTTGGCCGAGGAAAAAGAGATGTACACTACAGGTTGACAGACCCATATTGCCGTTCATACTTAAGCTTTATCGAAGGAAAAAATATTAGAGAGAACTTTTGGCAACATAATATGGACTCCGGTGTTTTAAATGCATGGAAAGGAATCGCCTTTGAAAATACATGCTATTTGCATTTTCAACAGATTTTAAAAGCGTTGAAGATAACCGGAATAGAAGCAAATCAAACTATATGGAATAAAGAAAAAGACGATAGTTCAGAAGGAACTCAGATTGATCTTATAATCAACCGTGCAGATAATGTTATAAATCTCTGCGAACTCAAATTTTACAGCGGAGAGTTTTCAGTTGATGCAAAGTATGAAGAAAAAATGCGCACAAGGAACAGGTTGATATCAGAACAGGTATCGCGAAAAAAAGTTGTGAGGAATACTTTGATAACGACATATGGATTAACCCCAAACGGATACAGCAACATTTTCTCCAATGTCATAACGCTAGATGATTTATTTGAATGATACTAAAGAACAGGGATCCACGGTGGCATCAGCCGCACCTTCGGGTGCGGTTTTTTTACCGGCATTCCCGCGCGCAGCACTTTGTCGGCACGTAAGTGCCGACACTCCCATGTTCCTCGACACGAAATCTCCGATGCCTTGACAGAAAGAAAAAGCGCATCTCTTCTCAATTAAAATAACATCCTTTTATGTAAAATTCAGGTGCTTTTTTCTTTTTTCGGCACTGTCATAAAAGGTGCTTTTTTCCTTTTTCGGTACTGTCATAAAAGGTGCTTTTATGACGTTTTTAAAAAATGCCAAAAGCACCTTTTATAATCGCTCTAGGCCAGTGTTTATCTGTGTTTCCGAGAAATACCCGCCGGAAGTGTAGGATTGGCTCCCTCGCCAATCAAAAAACACACCCCCCTTGACGAAGCAAAAAATAATCAGAAAATCTTTGCACTTAACCCCCCTTACGCGCGTGTCTAAACAACCTGTTTAATCAGCCTGTATATAACCACACCATCCTTAATACCGAACTCATGTAATGATCCTGTATATAGCTCCTTTGCGGTCGAATTCTCTTTGTTTGTCAAGAAACGAACCACGTTATCAGCTCTATCCGCATATTCCGTATCGCGAAGTACTTTTTCTATCTCATCCCTTATCCTGCCGGCCTCTTTAATACGACCCAGCTCCGCCTCGAGGCTGAGCGCCTTCCGTTTATTGTTAATTAAATTCCTTCTATCGGCGTTATCCGGATCACTAAGCTTCGCCAGTCCGCTTTCTATGTTGTCGCCCAGAACAATCCTTGTATTATTCAAAGCCTCATTGACAGTGAAATACTCAGCAATCGATGCAAAGCCCTTGTCTCTTGTGACAATAATAATTTGTGTCTCGCCCGCCGCGCTTAATCTGCCCGCCTCGGTTGCAATGTAAAAATCAAGTGCGTTCTTTCGCGGCTGCTTTAACTTGTATCCAGAAAATGCACATCCACTCTTCTCAATGTCTTCCATATATCCGGCTGATATCTTCAGGCACGATTCGCTGAAAAAAAGCACAAGGCGGTCCTTATCATTAAGGTACTCTGCTCCTCTCAGCCCATAAGTACTCTGAACATTCTCGTAGTCTACCAAAATTGTTGCCATAAATCCCTCCGCAAATAGCCGTCATTCTTTGGCCCATAACGGCATATCATCATTAGTAATGTATAAATCATCCAAGCTTACCCCCAGTCTTCTCGACAGGAGGATCATATTATCCACGGACGGAAGACAGCGTCCTTTACCCTGAGCCGTGGCGTACCACTTGTAAACCGCCTGCACCGTTCCCAGATTCAAAAAGTCTATAATATCCGTGGGTGTATACCCTTTTTCTTCAATCAACTTCTTTAAATTAAGGCATGTCGCCTGAGCGTTAATGATCTTTGATTCCATGATTTTTCTCCAAATTTATGTATGCAAACCCAAGCCTCGGCAAAAATGCCAACACTTCCACACCGTTATATTCAATTGATTAAAAATGGAAAATACCTGAAACCGGTTGAACACTTGTCGCATCGCGACCGATAATGCGTCCTCTCAACCGAAAGACGCTTGCATATCGAATCGCTAAATGCTAAGGTATAGGAAAGAAGTGAATTCGCAAGATTCAAAAATACTTCTTTCTTCAGATGCAACGAACATCTGATACGGTTTCAGGGGAGACGTTTTTGCCGAACGTCTCTTCTTTATTTTCCCATGATTGTCACGCGCAATAGTCATCACCACCTTTAGTTATTTTTGACAAGAAAACTTGTTATTGTGTCCTTATTTCTCCACTATTATAGCCCGGTTTTTGTTAAAAGTCAACGAAAATCAAAACAGGTGTTCGTATTGCTCTGAGCAATGAGCTCATCTAGCTTCCTCTTCTCCAACTCATATTTTGCCTTGGCTTCCGCCACTGCTTTTTCCTGCATTATTATTCTTTCTTCAATTGGGGCGTTCTGTATCCGCTCCTGCTCTTCCCTTTTCTCTTTTTCACCTTTATAGTATTCTCTCATGGTATAGGCAAACACTATAATTGCCGTAACAATTGTTGTTATTACATACAATATGTATTTGTTAGGCATAACTCACACTCTCCTATCATTGTTTCGTAGCCTTGCTAATCCCACAGGTTCCAAAACCATTCCTTAAAAAGATCCAGTCCTTTGTCCTTGCACTCGTTTCTCGAAACAAGAATAGTCTCTTTTCTCCACGATGCTCTCCTCCATGATTCCAAATCAGACGCGCCACACCCTCATATAGCGGTCTGATCGTTCCTGATTATCATTTTATACAGCATAGTTTTTATTGTCATTCAACGCGTTGTTGAAACCTGTCTTATCTATTATTTCAAACGTCCCGTCATTAATTACGGACAATCGGTTTATCAATCCTTCCGTCAGACTTTGAAGCGCGGGTCTGATTATTTCAAGCATGTCAAGGTCAAATTCGCAAGCGCCAACCTCTTTATCAAACGAATACAGAGAACTATACAGCTTTTGGGCCTCATTATTAAGCGCTTGTA